>JAIYDZ010000007.1 GCA_027487215.1 Pseudomonadota bacterium | reverse complement strand
ACAGCTTCTGGGGTGATGGTTTTTTCTCAGAAACAGTTGGCCAAGTAAATATAAACGTGATTCGCCAATATATTAAAAATCAATAAAAGTCATTGTTACCGCGAAGCCACGGCTTTTAAGCCGTGCGAAGATTTACTTGATACCTTCTAACATTTTTCCATAAAAATGGGTACTTCTAATTACTCAGATAGAGAGGGAGCTTCTAAGTAGTAATATCACTAAATTTTTATAATTTACGCTTTGCAAAGTTCCAAAAAGATTTTATTGATATGACCAGAAAATCGTGGTCTTTTTAAGTCCGGGGATGAATGGTCATCCAATGAAGCAATGAGAATCATTCCGATAAAAGAACGATCTAAGACACTTAAACTATGAAATATTAAAAAAATTCTCAAAAGATTCATAGGTTTATGTATCACATAGTATGGACTGCAAAATATAAAAAAATTAGAAGAGTTAAATTTTTAACCGGACCATATGCATCTGCTAATAAGAATCCGCCCAAAAGTGAGTGTGAGTAGAATGGTGCAGCAGCTCACAGGGTCCCGTAGTAAGCCAATACGTGAATAATTTATCGAATTAAAAGATTTCTATGGGGGAAAGTTTTCTGGGCAGATGGATACTTTGTTGAAACATTTGGTCAGGTAAATGAATCACAAATACGTGAATACATTAAAAACCAGTAGCCTCTGCCCAGAATAGTTCAAAGCGGTGGCTTTTAAGCCGCCTATTTATTACCATAAAAATCTGATCTTCTTTGTGTCAGTAAAAGTTTTACTTTAATAACATAAGGGAAGAGTTTACCTTTACTTTTTAAGCATCCACTCTACCAGTGCTTCTAATTCCCATGAAGTAAGTGCTTTTCCAGCTCTCTTTGCTTTAAGAAGATTTCGAGCGCCGATTTCGCTTATTTCATGGCTCTGTGTCGATGGATGGTTGTTAAACTGCTGTTTAATTTCTGCCGATCTGTCTGATCCCATTTTGCTTGACTCGAGTGTGCTAACCTCAGCGTCTTGTTCAGCATTAAAATATTTTGCAGCATTACTACCTTCTTGAAAGAGGTCGGCTTCAGGAACAAAGCGTATGTTTCTATTGTATCTAGCTTTGTCTCCAAATGAGCTGTCTTCAGTGTTGAGAAATACAATTTTACCGGTTTTTTTATCTCGTGTAAGACTGCCTCCTAAAAAGTTCCAATAACCTGTTTCTTTGGCTATTAAAAGAATTTCTTTCATCTCTTCTTCAGAAAATTTTTGATCTTTTTTGGATTCTATATCTTCAGAGAAAACCTGCCATTTATTATCGCTTCTTCCAAGATATTTTTTAGGGACTTTTACATGTTTCAATTTATATTTTTTAATGATTTCTGATATTCGTTCAGCATTTGTTATTCTGCTTATATCAGATCCTTGAGGGAATACATTCTCAGGGGTGTTGCGTTGTTTTTTGACTGCTCTTTTTTCTGCACCTAAATTAGCATCTAATTGTGCAGCTTCTGCCATGGTGTCAAATTCTTCGAAATTTCCATACCATTTTAATTTATTTGCAAGGCCTTCTTTTTTTAACTGTTCAGTGACAGCAGGGATTTGTACGTTTGAAGATTCAATTGAGGGCATATAAGCGTTTTCATCAACAAATTTTGCAAGATCAGGATATTGCTCTGGGTCAATTTGATAGTGTTGCGAAGGAGAAATAATGCCTTCTTTTGAAGGAAATAAATTTTTTAGACCGCTGGAAATCCTATCAAAAAAAGATTTTTCTTGAGGTTTTGGCAAAGTATTGCTTGAAGGGTTTTCAACACTTGAATATGTATTATATACACTGGTTAATAATAAAATCGTAAAAATATTTTTTTTCATTAAGATTACCTCCATTAATTTTTAATCCACTTGATCATAATAGTACTATAGTATTATTGCTAATTACAATAATTATGAAAGGTTAAGCTTATTTTAGTATGCTTTACTCATAAAAAATAATTGTTAAAAACTTAAAAGTTTTAATAATTATTGAATTGATTATAGAGATATGAAAGTTTTAGTAGAGTCTTTTAAATTAGATTTAAGAAGAGTGGTGCCGGGAGACGGAATCGAACCATCGACACCACGCTCTTCAGGCGCGTGCTCTACCACTGAGCTACCCCGGCATTACAAATTACATTCAGATAAGAATGTAGAGTAATGGTACTATTATTATGAAGTTTGTCAATAATAACAAAGCGTGTGCTAGGCTTATTTTTTTTAACCCTTTTATTCTTTTTTTTAATATACTATGGTAAGAAAAAGATTTTTGGAGAATAAGCTTGTAATGAAAGGTCTGATTAGAAATGAAGCAGCTATCATCAGAAAAATGTAGTATTGCCTGGTTTAAGCTCGCAGAGTGTGTGGAGCGTGGTGATAGAGAGCGCGCTTTCAGTCTGTTCCGTTTACTAGTTCATTCTATGAACGATCAACCATTTCTTAAAAAACTTGAAGCAGATATTTGGAGTGCTTTTGATGGCACTATGTCAGAAGAGCTTTATCGTCAGTCTGCCCAGCTTTATAAAATTGCGGGTAACTACTCAGAATCATTGTTAATTTATGAACTTTTAACTATTCAATATCCAGGAAGTCTTGACCACTGCCAGCAGGCGATAGGACTGTGTGATCAGCTTGGTTTGGATAAGAAAAAACAACAATTTGTTAAACGTTTAAGTGAAGCTTTACTTAAAACAGGTGATGTTGAAAAATCTCTCAAAATATTTCAGTCAATCGAATCAAGTTACAAAAATAGAGAACAAATTGAATTTTATGCATTGTGGGTTTTAAGCGCTCTTAAACATCATTTTTCAGAACAACATCTTATTAAAGATGCGCTTCATAAAGTGCTTGATGGTTACTTGAGAATGTCTGCTGACGCTCAATTGCGTACGTTTCTTGAGGCAGTTAAAGAACTCAACGCTATCTGGTATAAAGATGCTTTTGGGTATTGTGAAAGTCAAAAATAATTTATTTTTATAAGTGAAAACTTACTTCAATTTTTGTTGCTTCAAGCTGCTCAATAAGCGCGGTATCAAGAGCAACAGATTTAGGAGTTTTAAGTTTTAAGATTTTTCCGTTTTCATTAAATTGAATGTAAAGCGGGATTTTTCCTTTAGGAAGTAACGTACATGCTTCTTTAGCTTGTACAGCTTTATGTTCATTTGAAAGATGGAGTGTTACGGCTGTAATAAGTTTCCATTCTTTAAAAAACAGTTCGAGTGGTACAAACTCAGTCGCAAGAATTTTGCATTTTGTGTTGTTTCCGCTTTCAACTGATCCTTTTATGATAAATACGGTGTACTGCGAAAGCCATGATTCTGATTTTTTGTAGACAGAGGGAAATAGTACAACTTCAGCTTCAGATGAATAGTCTTCCAACTGCACAAACGCCATTTTATCACCTTTTTTTGTAGCGATCGTGCGTTTACCTCGTAAGAATCCTGAAGTAGTTACAATGTAATCTTTAATGCTGTTAAGGTTTTTTGCATTTTCAAATGCTTGGATAAAAGGTGTTGTACTAATTCGTTTGAGTTGCTTTTTATAAGCATCAAGTGGATGGGCACTTAAATAGAATCCTGCAACTTCAAACTCTTTTTCTAATTTTTCTTTATCAGACCATGGCGCAAGTGGCTGAAATACATAGGCGTCAGGCTGTTCAGATGATGATTTAATCGACCCAAAAAGCCCCATCTGACCTGTTAGTTGCGCATGTTTGCGTTCAGTTGCTTGCTCAATTATAGAAGACAATTCTGCTGTTTGCTGTGCTCGATGCCCTGGTAGTTTGTCAAAGGCGCCTGCCCATGTTAAATGTTCCAGCACTCGCTTGTTTACAGTCCGTAAGTCAACCCGCGTACACAGATCAAGCATATCAATGAAAGGTTTTTTTTCTCGTTCCGCTAAAATATTTTGAAGTGCAGTAAGTCCTACGTTCTTAATACCTTGCAAGCCAAAAATGATTTTACCTTTATCGACACTAAAATCGATTTCAGAGGCATTAATAGTGGGTGGGACTATCTCTATGCCCATACTCTTTGCTTCTTCAAGATAGAAGCTCATTTTTTCTGCATTAGATGCTTCAAGAGAAATCAGTCCAGCCATAAATTCTGCAGGATAGTTTGCTTTCAAGTAAGCTGTTTGGTAGGCAATCATTGCATAGGCAGCAGAGTGAGACTTGTTAAAACCGTATCCAGCAAAGTACGCCATCAGGTCAAAAAGTTCTTGTGCTTTTTTGCCGTCAAAATTACGTGCGATCGATTTATCAACAAATATTTTACTTTGTTCAGCCATTACTTCAGCTTTTTTCTTACCCATTGCACGGCGTAAGATATCAGCTTCACCCAGTGAATACCCACCAATTGTTGAAGCAATTTTCATAACCTGTTCTTGGTAAACAATAACTCCGTAGGTTTCTTCTAAAATAGGTGCCAGGTCAGCAAATAAATAAGTAACTTTTTGTCGTCCATGTCGTCGTTCAATAAAGTCGTCGACCATTCCTGAACCAAGTGGTCCTGGTCGATAGAGTGCGTTTACCGCAATAATATCTTCAAATTTATCTGGCTGTAGTTTTCTAAGTACTTCTTTTAGTCCACCAGATTCCAACTGGAATACTCCGGAAGTGTTACCAGCACAAAGTAATGCAAATGTTTTAGGATCATCAAGAGGAAGCTTATCAATATCAACAAGCACCTCATGATTTTTTTTGATCATTTTCACAGTGCGATCAATAAGGGTCAAGTTTTTAAGACCCAAAAAGTCCATTTTTAAAAAGCCGACAGTTTCAAGATCTGTCATGGTGTACTGTGTTACCAAATCATTTGTTTTTGGTGGAATATAAACAGGAAGGACTTCATCAATCGGTTCTGGTGAAATCACAATACCTGCCGCATGTTTTGAAGCATGGCGTGTGAGCCCTTCAAGGCGCTGCGCAATTTCAAATAATCGTGCAACTTGTGGATTGTTATCAATCATTTGTTGCAGTTGCGGTTCCTGTTCTTTTGCTTCTTTAAGCGTAATGTTTAATTGTGTGGGAATAAGGCTGGTCAGTGCGTTGGCATCTTCAAAAGGTATGCTCAGTACACGTGCAACGTCTTTTAGTACTCCTTTGGCCATCATGGTACCGAAGGTAATAATCTGACAGACTTTGTCATGACCATATTTTTCGCGCACATAATCAATAACTTTTTCACGGCCTTCAATACAAAAGTCAATATCGATATCAGGCATGGACACACGTTCAGGGTTCAAAAACCGTTCAAAAAGTAGATTATATTTAAGAGGATCGATGTTGGTAATTTGAAGTACCCATGCAACCAGTGCACCAGCTGCAGAACCACGACCAGGTCCTACAGGAATACCATTTCGTTTTGCCCATTGAATAAAATCACCTACTACCAAGAAATAACCGATGTATCCCATTTTGGTAATAAGATCCATTTCAAGGGTAAGCCGATCCTGATAGGCCGGTCTTTGCTCTTCAAGAATGAATCCTTTTTGGATAAGGTTTTCAAGACCTTCTTGGCATGAATGTCTAAAATAAGTTTCTTCAGTAAACCCTACAGGGATTTGGAAGGTAGGAAAATGGAGTTTGTTTGTTTCAAACTCAAAGTTACACATATCTGCAACTTTACCTGTATTCCAAACGGCTTCTGGATGGTCTTTAAAAATCTCCAACATTTCCTCTGTGGTGCGTAAATGTACGCGACAATCCCCAAAGGTATAGCGAGTTGGATCAGTTAATTTGCCGTGTGTTTGAATTGAAAGCATCACTTCGTGTGCTTCATGATCCTCTTTGCTTGGATAATGGCAATCGGCAGTTGCAATAAGATTAAGACCCCGTTCTTGGGCAAGGGCATAAATTTTTTCATTGATAACTTTTTGTTCTGTCTGATCTTCAGGTTGTACTTCAAGATAAAAACGGTCTTTACCAAAAACTTCAAGGTGCCAATCGACAACCTCATGAACTTTTTGAATGTTACCCGCTTTAAAGAGTTGCGGGATATGTCCGCCTAGACATCCGCTTGTCGCAATAAGGCCTTCTGAATGCTTTTTAAGCATTGTGTAATCAATGCGAGGTTTAAAATAAAACCCTTCATGAAAAGAAAAAGAGATAAGTTTACAAAGATTTTTGTAACCGACTGCATTTTGTACCAGAAGTACGGTGTGGTAGTATTTGTTTTCAACACTTTTAATACCAGTATCTTCTGTGATGTACGCTTCTATCCCAATAATGGGCTTGATTCCAGAAGACTTACATTTTTGAAAAAATTTTACGGCGCCAAAAATATTGCCATGGTCAGAAATTGCCATTGCTTTAAAATCATGTTGTTTTGCAAAGTCAACAAGAGTGTCAACTTTAATAGCCCCGTCAAGCAGGGAAAAGTCGGTGTGAACATGCAAGTGGACAAAATGCTGACTCATAAAACTTTCTCATAACGTATGTTGGTGATGTAGAAAGTATACTGTCTGTGGTCAGTTTGGCAAACCGTTTCCCTTGGAAGGGATATTCCCTTTACTGTTTTTTAGTAAAGGGAGTGCTCAAAAATGCAAAAGGACGTTTTGAACGAGTTGTGCGGGATGACCATTTAATAGAATCAAATTCAGCAGAAATTCCTGCACTCAGTAAAAATGCAGTATCTTTGCCGAGTGTGAAATCATATTTACTTGGTTCGTCCTCAATTCCACTAAAATCTGTGCCTGCAAGTTCAATTTGTGTCGCAAGAGAAGCATATTTTCCTTGAGCATCAGTGTAGTGTTTTCCGGGAATAAACAGAGCGCATGATCCAAAAAGCGAAACATCGCGAGAAATTTGTAAATCAAGACGAGCATTATATTCAGTTCCTAAATAAAGACCTAATTTTTTTGCAGCATCGGCTTGTTTTGCGTTGGTAAATGTTTCGTGGGTATACGCCCAATAATCGCTCAGGGGCAAACTATAGTTTTTTTCTACGGCACGATGATTGAGAAATGCGATAATATTACACTGTGCATTGATATTTTTACCATTATTGTTTTTATGGTAAGAGCTTCCTAGTCCCCAAAAAATAAGATTTGAAAAGGTTGGTCGTGTGACAAAGGTTGAAGGGAAAATAAAGTGGATAAGCTTTTGTGCTTCAAGCATGAAATGTGAATGAATTGCTTTGCCTTCAAAAAGTTCCTGCACACCGATAAATCCTTTATAGGTCTTATCAATATCTTTATAAACAGGGACTGTTACACCTGCCTCATAAAGACGACTGAGAAGTATTTTTTCTTCAAGATCGTTAGGGGCATTGTCTCCTGAAGCGCATCCTACTGCTGTACCCACTCTCCATGAAGGAGTGATGTTGTAAAGAATGTCTCCATAGACCATCCATCCATCATATTTATTTTTATATCCACTTCTGAATCGTGTATTGGAGTTTTTAAAATAATTGTACGTTTCTGGAGTGGTGCCTTGGGCAATGACAAAAATTTCCCCGTTTGCATAATTTCTACTGATACTTTGAGGGAGGATTTCTATAGTAGAAAGTTCAAAATCATCAGGATCAGTAGCGCCACTACCTACAAAAGTAGCTTGGTCAAAATCGACATCTGCTGTATCAGCAGGGATATAAAAGAGATGATCGTTTACTTCTTTTCCGCCCATGTTAACGCGTTGGTTACGGTCCCACTTTTTAACAGATTGGCTGCCAAAATTGTGTGCTACTTCAAAGCTGCACGAAAGGTGGGGTGCTTGGTAGTTAATACTAATACCAGGGGTAAAAAGACGGTGTGATGAGTCGTTAGGAAATTCTAGAGCGGTATTGTTATCATTTTGAAAGATGCAATAGGGAGTAACGTTAAAAACTTTTTGTCCTGATGGATCACGTGCAATATCGTAAATGCTTTGAGCTGCCATTACCAGATTCTTTTTAAAAGGTCCTCTATATGCTTTGTGTCCGGACTCAAGACTTTCTGCATTTTCTAATGAGGCAGTAGCACTTAAAGATTCGCTCTTAGTAGTTATGAGTGCAGCGTATGCTTGCAAAGTAACGATATTATCAAAAAGCCCTGCAGAAAAGAGTGCTCCAGGTCTGAACTGATCAACGACGTTTTGACTCATTTGTCCAGGAAGTGTGCATCCTATATAGTGAGCATCTCCGAGTGAAAATCCGTGTCCAATATGAAAAGGAAAAATCCCCACCTGGAAAAACGAAGAAGGAACCAGGTCATTGTAATAATACTTAAGATACAGTTCTCGTGCCCATAAAAGAAGCCTGTTGATCGAATGGGAGTGATCGGTTTCGGTAAGCGCTTTTCCGATTTTAATAAAATTTTCTGATGATTGGGTATACGCTCCAACATTACCCATAATGCCTTTAAATCGTGCAGTGCATTTTAATTCTACGGGTTGTAAGATTTCGTGCCATTGTGAGCGTCGAGTTTTCCATTCAATATCAAAGATTGTTTGTGCAAAAGAATAGTTGTCATAGGGATTATGATCATTTAAAAGTTCTAAATTTGCACCATACCATAACTCACTGGTAAAGGCTGTTGAGAATGAAAAAAAAGGAGTATTTTGTGCGAGCTGTGTCGTCTGCTGTTTTTCTTTTAAATAGGAGGTTTCTTTTTTAAAAAGATTTTGCTGATGGCGCATAGCCTGGAGCTGTTGTGTGACGTTTTGCTCGCAAAATTCTTGAGAATTGTTTGAAAGAGTGGCAAGTTGTTGTGCAAATGCGTGTGCTTTTTGTTCGCCTTCTTTCAGTTGATTTTCATTAATAAAAGAATAATTTTCAATGCAACGCACGGGCAACTGCTGGGCACAAAGCAGTACAATTGTGAAAATTGTATACAATAAACGCTTCATCGCACTCCTACTTTTTAATGATCGCATAGTAACATAAGCATAGAGTCTGCTCAAGAACTAGGATGTATGGTGTTTAAAATGATAACTAGGGCGTGCGTATACTGATGTTATCAAGGGGAGAAATAGCGTGTCCTTGTCGTAAAAACTTGGCACTAATTTGGAGAGAATTAAGTGCGACTCCGTTTGGTCGCAAGTAATCACTGGTACTGTTTTGGCGTGCTGTATTGCTGGTAAATATATTAGTAAAACTTCCACCATTTTCATTATCATAAAATCCATAAGTATTTCGATCGGCAGTGTTACCTTCTACTATTATTTGACTTGAAGAGGCAAGTTTAAAGCCATAGGAATAGTTACCAGATCCAGGTTGATTATAGGTTGAGCTACTTTCTTCAATAAACAGTTTAGAGCAGGACTCAATCAGAAACCCATTACATGATGCAGCTGAGCAGATGTTTGCATATGATCGGCAATTATGAATTCGGTTATGAGCTGAACAACCTGTAATATAAAAACCTGAGGTTTCTGCTGTGCCGCTATTGAGTGATCCTTCACAATCGGTCAAAAAACAGTTTTGATTGGCACTAAAATAAAATCCGTACGCACTTCCACTTAAGGTAGTGTTGTAATTAGCGGTGCAGCTGGTAACTGTGGCACATAAACTATTTGCTAATTTAATACCATGAATCGCTCCTGATGAGGTAGTGTTTGCATAGTTGATACAATCCCTAATATCCGCGTATACAATATAATCAAGTGTCATACCATTAGAGCAGTTAGTAATGAGAATATTTTTAATAGTAAGATTTTGTATTTTACTTCCAGAGGTGCCCACTGCATAAATACCTGATCCGGTAAAACCAGAAATTGTACCATTTTTAATAGTGGTATTTTTAACTCCAGGAGCAACAGTAATTCCATGAATGCCTGAACTAGCCCCACCATAACTAATAGTTCTTCCATCTAAATCAATGGTAACGTTACTTTCTGTGACGTTAATTGCAGAACCGCTTGTTCCACTAAATGCAACAGCTTCAGTGAGTTTAATACTTTTACCCGCTGTTGAAGCAGCATAAGTAGTTGATGCTACGTGGCTGCCGCTAATTTTAGTATCGATTGTACCAGTCCCTCTAGGCCCTGTAGAGTTTGTAGTTGTAGTTGTGGTGCCGGTAGTGGTACTTGCGGCACGTACTGCTTCAGTTGTACCACGTGCTTTTTGTGCCACATTGAGAGACATCAATGGAGTAAAACTCAAGCATGTACAGAGCAAAAATATACTTTCACGCTTCATTGTAATTCCTTAGTTATTTCAAGTCTGTAAGACTCTTTGTTGGTACCACGTGCAGAGTATCTTTGTAAAGAAACCTTGTACTTTAGAAACAAAGACAATAAGGGGTATAATTTCACAACTAATTAGTAATACTTATATTGTAATACAAAGGTTTGCTTGCAAGGTCTAAAATGTTTCCACTGTTTGCATCGGTTAAATTAAATACCCCAGGAGGGGCAATGGTAACGTTGTAGTTGGTAGTGGTAGTAGAACCAAGATTGCCATATGCATAGTTATCAACAAAAAGATTTAACGTTGAGTCGACTCTATCATCATAAAATCCAATTGCACCGCCTTGCGTTCCTGAGCAATTATTAAGAGCAGAGCAATCTTTGATGTGGCAATGATTGATGTCTGCCGTAGCATTAGATAACCAAAAGCCATACGAGCGTGCTGTAAATGTTAAATCACCATTACTTTGGGCTATGCAATGAGTTATGGTTGATTGACATTCACCATTATCTAATAGGAATCCTGCAACAAATGAACCGTCAGCAGATCCTCCGCTATTACTTGATGCTTCACAATTATGCCAAGTGTTGCCGCTTCCTTGTTCAGAATAAAATCCACAGCAATGGGAGTTTTCTACGTTGTCAGAGGAGAGTTGGTTGCCGAGTGAATTGCATTTTTTCATAATAATACCGGTACAAGACGAAAAACGAGTTCCGTAAGAACTGTATTTTCCTGTGTGTCCGATTGAAATACATTCATCAAGAATGCATCCATTAGATGAATTAAAGCAAAATCCACTTGCACCTGTGGTAGAATTTGTATAACTTGTGCAGCCGGCAGCTTCACAATTGTTCATTTGTATTATCGAACTGTTTTTTACGTAAAAAGCACAACATTCAGCACCGTCGTGGCTGCCTGAGTGTACATCATTTAAAACAATATTTTTTGAGTTGGTAATATGGCATCCGTAGCTGTCATTTTGTGTGCTTCCAGTACGCATTCCAATTATTTTACTGTCTTCGATTGTAATACCTTCAGCGTGAGTAATTTTTATACCGTATGCTTTTAAAGTGCTGTTACCTAGACCAGAGATATTTGCAATAAGTATATTTTTAAGACTGCAGCTTATGATTTTATTGTTTTGTGTTCCTGCAAAAACAATTCCGGTGTTTTTTGCATTATTAATATGTATGTTTTCAATAATAATATTTGTGCATCCTAATCCTATCTTAATTGACTCTCCAGAAAAGCCTGTAATTTGACCATTTCTAATTGTTACATTGCTGCAGTTACTTGCAATTTCAATACCGAGTATATTTTCAGTAGCATTATCACGTTTTAGTGTAAGTGTTTGGCCCCCAAGATCAAGGATGACGTCATTGCTATTAATGTAAATGCTAGTTTTTGCTGTTGAAGGATTGAAAATAATACTATCTCTTAGCTGATAGCGTCCTGCTTCCAAAATAGAATAGGTAAGATTTGTTGAATTTCCAAAAGAGTTAGAAGTGATACTTGTTGTGGTAGAAGGTAAGAAAATATTTCCTAATGTTATTGTTGTAGGAGAGCCAATGCGTGTTGCTTGAAGAGACAAAATACAAGTAGTTAGAATTATAATCACAGATAATTTTTTCATGATGACTTTCTTAAAAAGGGCCTAGAAAAACAGGCCCTTTTTTATGCAAAATTTTATCTACTTTATACTGCTGAAGTTATGGTTGCGTTCTGAAAAGGTGGTCTTGATGTTATGTTTGCTATAGTTTTATTGGTAACTGAACTGTTGAGGCTTACGTTACTTGAACCTGTACCTTCAGTAAGATAATAATTTGCTGTTTCGTTACCAAATGCAAGACAATCGATTATGAGTGTACTTGTTGCTGATGCATCATCAAAAAATCCGTACGCAGTTCCACCGCTTGTTCTGTGTCCAAATGAAGAGCATCCTTTAAGAATACAGCGAACGCATGAAGCTGTTGTGTCATCAAGAAAAAAACCTGCCGCATTTTTAGTAATTGAATCACTTCCATTTGCACGGGCCTCACAGGTTATCCAGGCAGTGTCTGTTTCAGCGTAAGCAAAAAAACCAGCACTTGTTGAGTTTGTTCCAGATGTGTCAGTCACGTTACCAGTTGCAACACATTCTTGGTAGAGTGATGAAAATCCACTTGCAGTAACAAATCCATGTCCACCTTGTGTTATACCCGAAGCGCCAGATCCAGCTTTGTTACCAACTGAGGTACAATTTTTATAAATAGTTTTGTCTGAACTTGTTTGATAGAAACCGCAGCCACAAGCACCAGTTGCACCAGCATTGTTGTAAGAAGCGCGACAGTTTTCAAAATAAGATTGATAAGCGGTAGTCAGATAAAATCCATATCCGTGGCCTGTTCCTGAAGAATAGTTTGAGTTTGCGGTGCAATCTACAAATGAAGTATTGTAGCCCCCATTGATATAAAAACCGTAACCACTTCCTGTGCCAGCACCGTAGTTACTATGAGCGGTACATGTTTTAAAAGAGATATCATAGCTTGTTGCGGTGACATAAAAACCATAACCACTATTTCCACTTGCAGCATTATTAACGCCTGATGTGCAGTCGCTCAATGCAACATGTCTACAGTTCTCAATATACGCACCATAGGCAGATCCTGCTGATGAATTAGAACCAAAATCACAGTTGGTAACTGTTACGTTTCTTGAGTTTGCAAGATACAAGCCTTTTACGTCGCCTGAAGTGGTGGTAATAGTTCTTCCAACCAGAGTATTTGAAATAATAATGTTGTACCCAAAATTGATAGAAAGAGCAGTTGAAGCTCCTGAGGCTCTGTTACAGTGGGAAATGATACAATTATTAATAATTGCTTCAGAGACATCTGCAGAGGTACTTGTGCCTCCTAAATAAATTCCACTGTATGCACATTCACCAATACTGAGATTTTCTATACGTAGATTGCGGCAGTCTGCTGTTTCAATACCATACTCGCTAAATCCGACAATGTTACCATTTTTAAGAGTAATGTTTTTAAGACCTGTGTTGATACTTACCCCGGTCATTGTTGTTCCAACACCGTTGTTATAAAGTGTTCTGCCACCAAGATCGAGCGTTACATTGCTTGAGTTAATATAAATTGCATTCTGGTCTGCAGAACTTGCTGCAAAGCCAATATCTTGTACAAGTACGTAGTGTCCAGGGTTTGAAATGGTAAAAGTTTTCTTAAGAGTTGTTTCGCCAGTATTTCTAAAATCACATTCTGCAACCGGAGTCATATACACAAAGTTGGCAAGGGTGCTTCCAGGTGTAGCGACTGATCGGTTAGTTATAACAGTTGAATGAGTTGCCAGTGGGGTTGCCATAATGCAAAGAGCCACCGCACAAAAACTGATATGCTTCATACATTCCTTTCTTAGGTGAGATTTCATTACATGCAAAGACGCGGCAGAGTTCTACCGCGTCTTTATATTTTTTGTAAAAGTTTCTCTGACACGTAAACTTTTACGGTCAAAGTTATGAATGAGCACTGTCTCTTGTCAACAGTCTACTAAGAAAGGGATTAACAGCTTTTTTAAGCAAGATTTGAGTACACGTTTTGAATATCATCAAGTTCATCGAGCGCTTCAAGAAATTCAATAACGCTTTCACTTTGTGAGTCATCAAGATCTGTTGGATCTTTTGCAACCCATTCAATATTTGCATCATCAACTTTCATTCCTAAGCGTACGAGCTCGTCGCGTACTTCACCAAGAGCTTTTGATGCACAGGTAATGATAAAAAGATCTTCAGATTTTTCAATGTCATCAACATCAAAATCAAGGAGTGCTTCAAGAAGTTCGTCTTCTGAAAGTTTTAAACCAGTTCCTTTGATGACCCCTTTTTGAGAGAACATCCAGCTGACAGAACCGTTTTCAGAAAGGTTCCCGCCTGTACGTGAGAATGTGTGACGAAGTTCAGCGGCAGCACGGTTTTTATTATCGGTAAGTACTTCAACTATGACTGCAATACCATTAGGACCATATCCTTCGTAGGTGAATGCTTCATAGGAGACACCAGGAAGTTCACCAGTACCTTTTTGAATTGCGCGTTTAATATTGTCTTGAGGCATGTTGATAGATTTAGCTTTATCAACTAATGTTCTCAAGCGTGGATTGCCTATCAGATCGCCGCCTTCTTTGGCAGCAACAGTGATTTCTTTTACTAGTTTTGTAAACGATTTTCCACGAGCCGCATCTTCTTTAGCTTTTTTATGTTTAATATTGGCCCATTTTGAATGACCTGCCATCGGTAAAACTCCTTGCCCCTTTAGATCAACATATCCTGTCCGAAGTATTTTTTTCTTAAAAATGGTAACTTTTTATAACTGATTTGTCGACCCCGTGGTGTTTTTTCTAAGTATCCCATCCGTAAAAGAAATGGTTCATAGACAGCCTCAAGCGTGTCCTTATCCTCTCCAATAATTGAAGAAAGTGTTTCAAGGCCAGCCGGTCCTCCTTGAAAGTGATCGATCATTGTTTTTAAAAGCAGGTTATCAATGATACTTAGACCATCGTCATCAATACCTAAAAAGGTCAGCGCTTGGCGTGTCAGTTCATCGTTTACAACAGGGTGGTTATGGACCTGCGCAAAGTCACGCACGCGCCGTAATAATTTTTTTGCAATACGTGGCGTTCCTCGTGCTGATCGTGCAATTCTAAGTGCAGCATCATCTTCTAGCGTGAGATTAAGAAACCGTGCAGTTTGTTGAATAATCAGTTGAAGATCTTTTTCTGTATAAAAATCAATTCGTTCAATAATCCCAAAACGGCTACGGAGTGGTGCCGAAAGTTTTCCACTTTGGGTTGTTGCGCCAATGAGGGTAAAGGGATGAATAGGCAAATTAATTGATTTTGCACCAGCACCTTGACCAATAATGACATCAACACGGAAATGTTCCATCGCGCTGTAAAGCACTTCTTCAACCGCTGTGGGCATGCGATGAATTTCATCGATAAATAAAATATCATGCGAATCAAGGCTTGAAAGAATAGCAACAAGATCGCCCGTGCGCTCCATCATGGGGCCGCTACATATTTTTATGCCGACGCCCATTACCTGTGCCATAATTTGAGAAAGGGTGGTTTTACCAAGTCCTGGTGGACCAAAAAGCAATAAATGATCGAGCGGCTCTTTACGCATTTTTGCCGCTTGGGTATAGACCTTGAGTTTGTTTTTTAGTTCTTCTTGTCCCAGATACTCATCAAATCCTTTAGGGATAAAATCAAACTGTTTTTCTTCAACAGCTTCATGTAACGAGACAAGATTTAATTCATGTAATTCTTCCATGCACAGTAGTATGGCTTATTTTGTCTGGGTTGCAAAGAAAAAAGCTCAACTCCTGTGGATAACCCTGTTATCAGGTAACCCTTGAACCGGCGACTCAATCGTCTGTACTGTAAAAGGAGAAAGTTTTTTAAAAAGGAAGCGTAGTATGAATATAAAAATGATGAGTGGTTTGATAACTTTTTTTGTCAGTGGTCTTGTTGCGCAATCAGAAGTAATAATGTTTGATTACGCACAAAGTTGCAAAGCAACCAAAGCACTCATTGAACCTGCAGATCCTCAAGCGCTTGATCGTGCTATTGTTGCCTGGCTTTTGCCAGTACCCATTAAAGATTCACCACAACTTACTTTTCAAAATAAAACCGAACATACCTGGCAGGTCACAAAACACATTGAAGATTTTAAAAAAGCAGTAAAGAAAGATACCGCTGTTCCTTTTTTAATTACTCCATGGAAACGAAAAACTTCAGCATTGCCGTATCGGATGCAATGGAATGTTGGAGCCATAACACGCGCATGTGATATTTATATTTATGCAGAAGATGGTTCTGTAGGCGTTATGGTTTATGATCAAAAAGAATCACGAGTGGTCCTTAATATCTGGCTTAAATTGCGTAATGGTAATGATGATCTGGGGGATTATGGCCGTCTTATTATTACTATTGATTCTCAGACAGGCAATCCGACCTATAAATGGGCTCGTTGTGAGGATTTAACCGAAAATTACCTTAAAAAAGGCAAGGGGTATGGTAAAGGTTATATTTACCTTGATTGAAATAAGCTTGTCAGAAATGTGATTGAATTTTTTTAACGTCATAATAAGCCTGAAATCATGCAATTGGAAAAAATTGTTGATTTTGACCTGACTAGTTGGTTACTATCAGTAGTGAATGGATACTCAAAAGGGAACCAAATTAAGGAGGTTATTATGAAGAAATTATTACTAGCGCTTTTATTGTCAGCACCAGCAGGTATGTTTGCGGGTCAAATGGCAGTTCGCGGCAACGATAACATGGAAAATGATTTTGTAACTGTTGAACACTCTGATGTTAACCCTGGTGCAATTGAGGTTTATAATCCTAATGCTGCCAGACCTACAGGCGCTAATTCTAATACTATAGGTAATTTTACAGGCTCAATGAAACAAATGGGTACTGATACTGTTAATGAATTGCGTAATGAAGTGGAACTTTTTAAAAAAGATATAACTGACGATTTTAAAGCCCAACTTGATGAAACACATAAAGAGTTACAAATGGCAAGAAAAGAGACCATGAATGCTGTAAGAGAAGCAAGACAGCAGTTAACTAAAGCTGTGGCTGTTCAAATGGCAGAATTAATTCGTAGTCTTCCATCTTTAATGAAACAAGGTGCATCAAAAGCATGGACTGGGTTCTTAAATATGGTGGGGATTAACCGCGAAGCTCCAAAAACTCCAGCAGAAGAAGCGGCAGTAGAAAAACAGATTGCCGATCGTCTTGAAAAAGAAATGAATATGAATAGCGGTCCAAGAATTGAAGAAGTTGAATAACTTAGAAATTTCTTAGACAATTTAAAGTCCGACATCGTTATGGTGTTGGACTTTTTCTTTTAGGAGCTTTTTTAAGCCTATCTTATCGATCTCTTTTATTGAGGAATGTTCCTGTATTACCCTTATTTATAACGACTGTTTTTAAGGGGGAATTATGGGAAACGTATCATCTTTAAAGTCTTTTATTATTATTTCTATGTTCTTTTTTTCTATTGACGCTGAGGGTGCCAAAATTAATTCATCGCAGGCATTACTTGACGGTGCTGGAGTTGTAACTGCAGCTGATGTACAACGTCTTATTAATCTTTATGGTCCTTATGCTGCTGCAAACGCTGCAGCGCAAATTGATGACGCATACAAAAAAGGTTTGTTTGGAACGCTTGTCCAAGATCGGGCATTGTTACTTGAAGCATTGTATGCACATCTTGGTCTTTTAATGGAACTACCGGTATGCGCCGGGGTTGACCGCACCAAAGAGGACGTTATTTCAGTTGCGCCTTTTATGTCTGCAGGTGTGCCTGAAAGCTTAGTACAAACCAATCCGACTGATTCAGTGACGCTCAGTAAAGGGTGTGCGACGTTATTTTCTACCAGTCGTTATATTCGAGGGTTAGGTCTTACGCTTGATCAAAAAGGCACAAAGCTCAGTCCCCTAGATACTTTTTATGGAGTTATTGCAGTCAATACAGGATGGTACGGTTCTTATCAAGCTCCAGAAAATTTTTCTCAAAACGGCGGGCAGGTAACCGGTTCTGATGCGCAATCAATTTATTGGATAAAAGCGGGTGCACAGCTTACTGCTCAAAATAGTAATCCGGTGTTTATTTCTTCATTTAAATCGGGAGTTATCCCGGTTCTTGGCGGTGTCGATCGATGGAATGCATCTCAAAAATCACGTACTGTTTCGTGTGTCATGACTGATGATCAGGGTAATGCAGCGCTTTCCTCAACACAGCAACCGTTTACTATTTCTCTAGAACAGGGTTTAGGAACTGTTCCTCGTTTTTTAATCAACGGGAAAGAGAGTGTCCTACCCTCTAGCGTAGAATCATTTTTTAAAAATTTACAAAATTTTCCATGGGCAGTTTTGGTGCATATAGTTAATCAAAAAACTGCAGCGGGTGCAGATTTGCAACCTTCCCTTGTTGTCAAAGGTTTTATACAACTTAATCCCAAAGATTTTCCGTTGCTTTATCAACCTGAAAAAAATGTACTGCCTTATACTTTTAGTTCAGCGCTGTTATTTAACGGGTTTGAATTGTTAGGCACTACTCTTGCTTCAACACCGCTTTTTGCAGGTTCTTCGCTTGAAAAGTTAGTAGCATTTGGGTCATGTAAAGAGACTGCTATTCGAGTATCGCTGCCATTAGGAGAACAAAATGGTCAAGGAATTGCTCCACTTTCTCCAGCATTAATAAAATGGCATGGCGCTTTATCTTATTCTTGGGGAACACAGTTTCAGATACAACAAGCTCTTGCTGGAAATAGTGCTGTGGCAACATCAGTTGGTTTTAAACAATCAGAAATTGATGCCAAAACGTTATATAGTTTTATTGTTGGAACAGTTAAAGAAAATGGTCAAGATGTTCCTGTAAAATCGCGCTCAGATATTTTGATTATCTAATCTGAAAACGGGCCAAGGAGAGGGTATGAAAAGAAGAATTATAAGTATGAGCGTGTTTGTTTTGTGTGGATACATGCAACACAGTTACGCACCATTTGCAGACACTGTTTCTTATGCAGTGACGGTAGGCGCAAACAGCTCGTGGGGAATTGTTACCGGAAATGGGTCGGTAGCTGATGGGGCATGTGATAGTCAGTCTCTCGTTGGTATGACTATTACTAATAATAATGGGGCGGCAGGAACGCTTTCAGGAACTGCGCAAAAATGTTATGTATGTCCGAGTTTATCGTATGGGGTTTCTTATTGGAATCCAGCATCAGTTTTGGGATCGGTTAATCTGTGTGCACTGGGTGAACTTGCAGGGACAACAAGTTCAAAAGCAGAAGAATGTCAGGGTATTACGTTTGCTGCAATTGGTGCGACTACAAACAGTGCCGTATCATCTGACCAAGGATCGGCCGATGAGTCAGTACAGGTGTTACTTAAAAATCTTGAAGACAAATACGTAACGCTTAAAAAAACAGAATCAACTTTCCCATCGCAACAATCAGACGGTTCTGCTCAGCTGTATGCGCAGGTAAAGCAACAGTTAGATTTTCTTGGCACCGTGCGTGCGCAACTTACTCCGGATGAAAAAAAGGGACATGACTTTTTAAGTGTTCCGTATTTGAAATTTTGTGCAGTTGCTAGTCAGGAAGGGCCGACAGGGCAATCAGTCAATGCAGCGGCACAACGTTTATTTGGTTCAGTAGATGTTGCATCTTATTTTCCGGATCAGATTTTTTCTGTCGTGCTTGATATGACTGCAGGAGGTTCTACCATTACTGCTAACAACGTGCATCGCACTGCAAAAGATACAGAACGATCAGGTGGACCATTGGTACGCGCTTTTCAGGCTGGACTCATTGATTCAGTTTCTTCTGATAAATTTCTTCAATTATTTAAAGAAGTTACTCCACTACACACACAAACTGTTATAAAAAAACAGACAGTAGGAGATCCTCTTGTTGATCGAGCAGTACTTGAAGAGGTTCTGTTTACGCATGCGGGGTTGATGCTTGGAGTTCATTGCATTGCGGGAGTTGAAGACCCTTCAGCTGTGCTTGTCAATGAAGGCTCATTTATGGCAAAAGGTTCGCGCAAGATGGGCAAAATGAGTTCATTGCCACAACTGTGCGGTAAACTTTCTTCAATGGCGCGTTATGTGCGTGTGCTTTATACCGCTCCTTCTTCAGGTAAAGCGGTGTATAACCCGCAACCGATTGATACATTTTATGGTGTTATAGTCATTAATCAAGGTCGTGTCCAAGAAGCACCGGTATTTGTCACCAGTGATAATGTGTTTGATACGTTTATTCCTTCAAAGTTTGATAAAAATGCTCCTTTTTCTACAGCAGTTTTGAAAGTAGCAGGTGGTGTTGATGTGTGGAACGCTGCAGGAGTTAATGAATATTCAGGTTTAAAGTATCGTGCAGTTTCTCTTCGTCTAACTTCATCAAAAGGTACGCTCATTAATGCTTCATCACAGATTCGTGTTCAAGAGGGTTCTGGTGGATATCAGTACAAAGAATCAACCGGTGATTCTGTGCCGGTTTCAATTTCACTTGTTGATACGGCGTATAATCTACATAGTGAAGTTTCATCATCTGAATCAGTGCAACAATTTTTTGCAAAAGACGCGGCATTTCCGTGGGCAGTCATTGTTCATGCTCTTAATGAAACAGGAGTTTCAGGAACTGTTAATGCTCAACCAACTTTTAAGATTGTAGGTCTTGCGCGTCTTAATCCGTTGCAGTATGGGTTGTCGTATCTTGCTCATGAAAGCGGATCACAGATGATGGTGCCTTTTACCACTGATCTTTTGGTTCAAGCACCGTTTGTGTTGTATAACGAGTTGGTTTTCCCAGATGCACAAAATGCACGTGCGCCAAAAACAACTACGCAAGGGTTACTTTCTGCAGATTCTAAAAGCCTCAGTATTCCTGCCATCAATCAACATTTTGTAAAATATAAAGGTGTATTACAGTACAAATGGGCAACAGATTTTACTATGCAAGATGCTCTTATAAAAAATATTTTAATTCTTAAAAAACAGTACCTGACAGCAGATCAGATGGTAACAGACAAGATGTTGTCTTTACTCAGTGGGGCTGGTAGTACGCAGGATGTTGTTTCTGTTGAAACCAAAACAATCCAATTAGTCAGTACTGTAGGTGTGTAAAGGGGGGAATATGAAATTACGATATAGCGGATTACTTTTATTAAGTTGGTTTACACTGCATGCGCAATGGGATGCTCAAATTGCCTATGAAGTTAAAGTGCCAACCACATCACAATGGGGTATCGGTTCACTTTCAATAATCAATAACAATAAGGGTGTCGCTGGTGTTATGACGGGCGTGGTGCCTGATATTGTTATGTGTCCTTCAATGGCTTACGGGGTAAAGCCGTGGGTTGCGCAAGCAGTGACTACCACGGTATGTCAGGAAGACAAAAAACAGCAGTTAGAAAAAGAACGTGCAAGCGGTGTTAAAAATGCAACACGGTGTGATGTTGTTACGTCTACTTCAGGACAGCTGTTTGATATGAGTGCCGTATTTACTCGTATTAAAGAGTTTGTACAAACCATCAAACAAAAAGCACAAGGTTTAGTTGATGCGTTTCCTGATCCTGCGCAAGGCGAAGGGTATGCAAGTTCAGCGTATCTTGCGTTTTGTAAAAATCCTTCTTACATGCTCAGTAAACAACTTTCATTGGTTGAACGTAGTATGCAAGGAGTTGGGAGTAACGGCTATGCACAGTATTTTATTGGACAACGTTTTGTGGTAGTGCTTGATATGACTGAATTGATTCCTTCAGCCCAAGCACAATCTGAGGCGCAAAACTGGTTTGCAAAAACTGTTGCGTTTGTAAAAGAGCCGGTAAGAGAAGCAGGCATTGCGCAAAAAATTGATATGTTACCGTGGTAAAGAAAGGTACAAATATGAAAAAAAGTTTCTGGGCGTTTTTTGTTCTGGCGTGCGGATTAAATTCAACAGTTTTTACTGTTTCTGTTGTACAACAACCATTGCAAGATCTTATCATTGAACAATTGAAAAAAATTTCTCAAGCGAATAATAAACGTGAACTTATTGCAGAAAAAGATCTTAATTTTTCTGGCCTCACTCATGGACTTGAAGGAGCAGATTTAACTGGTTTGAATTTGAGTGGTGTTAATTTTAAGAAATCTAATCTTTCAAATGCAAAGTTACGTGGCACTCAGTTTGCAACATTTCAAAGTGGTAAAACTTCTTACTGGTCAAATCTTGAGGAAGCGCAGTTAACCGGAGCAGATCTTTCAGGTGCTACGTTTAATGGGGCGCTTTGCCAAAAAGCACGTTTTGATAAAACAAAAACTGATCTTGATAAACCTGTTTCATTTATTGGTGCAGATCTGCGCGCCACAGATTTTACAGGAGCTCAGTTGCAAAGTGCAGTGTTTGATCGTAGTCAAACAATAGGAATGATTACCAAAGATTCAGATATGGGAACAGCATTTTTAGGAACGCTTTCAGATTTATTTGGTGCAATTGCTCAACAAAATAAAGAGGAAGTGATACGTCTTCTTACCGGTGGTAAAAAAGATCAAAAAATTAATGTAAACGGTACTGTTACACCAAGTGCAGCAAGTGGTGCAATGTCTGACGATCAATCTGGTCCTGCTTTATTGGTATGTTTAAATCATTGGGATAAAGATATTTTTGATGCGTTGGTTATGCATGATGCAGATCTTAATGTATTAGTGACAAGTTCTTCAGTTCCACTTTTGCTTTACGCATTGCAAAAAGAAAATGCAGACGCGGTAAAATCATTGATTGCTACCAAGAAATTAAATCAGGCATCTTTGTTGTCAGTTGTGACCGCAGGCGATTCATCATTTTTTAAACAATTGTTGAGCGGTGATGCTGTTAGTCGTGCATTACTGGGTACAGTGATTGATGGTGTCAAAGTTCAAATGACAAAAGTTTCACAGGATTTGATTGTTCACGCGTTACTTCTAACCCTTGCACAACAAGCGCACAGCGGTCTTTTTGAGGATATTTTTAAAACCTATGCTGTTGAGGTCAATGCTCTTATTTTAAAAGATGTAGCACCTTTGTATGCAGGAAAATCATTGCTTGAAGCTGTCATTGGAGTAAGTGAAAGCGCTCGCGTTAAAAATCCTTCTGAAGGTTATAATCAGATTGTGAAATTTCTTCTTGAAAAAGGTGCAAAGATTTCAGAAGGAATGATTTCAAATAAAGCAGTACAAAAGTATATTGAAACACTCAAAACATCTATTTTTGCATTGGTTAATCAATGTAGTCCTTCAACAGATGTTGTCGCACAACATACAACACTTTCTCAATTGACAGCATTACTTACTCAAGTGGCAGGGACCTCTGCACAAGCAATTATCGTGCAAAGCAATCAAAATGATGAGTACAAAAATCCTTTATTTGTTGCTGTTGAAAAAAACAGTGTAGAGTGTGCCCAGCTTTTACTCACGTATGGTGCTGATGCTACTATCAGTGGGGGTGCCGATGAAGAAGGGGAATGGAAAAACGTTCTTGAGGTTGCAATTTATCATAATAATTTAGGAATGGTTGAACTGCTTACTCAACAAGGTGGTTTTAAGATTGATAGCTTTGCTGCGCCTCGTACTCGTGCACTAGGTGAAGAATATAGTGCAATTGCAGACTATCTTGAAAAAACCTTTGAGACTCAGTCTGCGGTTCAAAAATGATTATGACGCACGCATAATAATCCCTTGAATCCATCCTAAACTTGCAAGGGTAATCCATAATGAGGTTACCCCATAACTAATGAGTGGGAGTGGAATGCCAACCACAGGAAGCAGGCCGCCTACCATTGCAATGTTAATAAAACAGGAAAGCATGATAGAAATAATAAGGCCAAGCGCTAGCAGCTGTGCAAAATAAGGTTTTATAGAAAGAATTTTATAAAGAAGTCGACAAAATAAAAGGGTGTACAACAGTAGTAACAACAGTGCACCCAGAAATCCCCATTCTTCACACAGTACCGCAAAAATAAAGTCAGTACGGCTTTCAGGTAAAAAAAGAAGTTGTGTTTGTGTTCCTTTTTTGAGTCCCTTTCCAAACAGTCCGCCTGACCCAATAGCAATTTTTGATTGTTCAATATGATAACGATCTTTTCGTGGATCGCCTGCTCCTAAAAACACCATGACCCGTTGTTTCTGGTAAGGTTTTAATATTTTCCATCCAATGGGTGCGCCTAAAAGGCAGAGTACAAATCCCCATTTAAAAAACTTTTTGTTAATTCCCACGAGCCATAATAAAACAAGGCCAGAAAAAAATACCAACAAACAGGTGCCCAAATCAGGTTGTTTAAGAATTAACAAACAGCTGACTACCAGAATACTCAAAATAGGCATAAAGGTAGAAAACGTATACACGGGGACATCTTTTTCAGTGTAAAGATAGTGAGTAAAAAATGCGGGGAAAAAAAGTTTGGCAACTTCAGACGCTTGAAATCTTACAAATCCCAAATCAATCCATCGCTGTGCTCCCATTCCGATCTTTCCACGAAGTAAAGTGTAAATCAGAAGAAGTACTACCGCAAAATAGGCAAAATACCCCAATTGTGAGGTGATGCGGTAATCAGAAAAACAGAATACAAAATACAGTAAAAGCCCCGAAAGAACTCCAAAAAACTGTTTTTGTAAAAATGCAGAATACAAAACTGTTTCAGTACTGGTGGCGCTATAGACAAAAAGAAGTCCAATCATCACAAGCGAAGTCATGAGTCCAAAACTGATCCAGTCAAACGAATTAAGTTGTCTTTTCATTGTTTCCACAATACTGCAGCTCCTTTAAAGATGTATGAGCAGTATGCAAAAAATATTAAAAGCGGGCTACTAATTTTGATTTTTAACATAAAAAATGACTTGTAAAAAGTAGATACTCTTTGCAAGTCATTTTTTATTTAATTTGGTATTTTACTGGCTGTTATTTTAAGGATAGCTTCCTTTTGTAACATCTATTTTTAGTGATATTACTTTGCAGGAAAAAATGAAGTAGCTGTAGTAAAAGGACTAGATGGTACTGAATTGAAATCTTCTGCAGATACTGTAGTTTCTTTTCCACTTTGTGATATTTTTACAGGAGCAACTGCTTTGCCTAAAGAACTATTTGGGTAAGGTGATGCACTATTTACTACTGCTCGTATAACTGTCACAGAGGTATCGTTTTTTTTATAAGTAACGATTGAAACATCGTCGCCTTTAAACTTGCCAGGTGTTACCTCCATAGTGCATCCACTAGAAAGTAATAAAGAATAGCTTTCTTTTGGCGATGAGCTAAGTTCTGCACTTTCACTCGCTTGAGCTGATACAGTAATCAATAGAGCAAGTGCTACTATTTTTAGAATAAAAGAATTTTTCATAAGAGAGCCTCCGTAAAACATTTAGATAAAGTAACAGATAATTTTTAGTAACCGTTCTGCATGCTTGAAATGAGTATAAAAAAGGTAAGGGATTATTTTTAAAAGCACTATTAGATCATTTAAAAGCATAGCAGAATCGTTAAAAAAATCGAGTGTTTTTTAACCTTTAACAAGTCTATACGGGGCACAAAAAAAGCCTTTAAGCTTAATTTTTGATTTATTTATAAAAGTGGAACTAAGGAAATTAACTCACAATAAATTTTCATGACCTTAAATTGCTTTTTGTTTCTTTACTATCGCAGTTCATATCCATATAAATTTTAAGGGCACGTATTTTGGCATAATTAATAGCATTAAGTGTGTAATGATAAGCTAAGGATGCCGATTGTTGTTCCAGCTGGGCAGACTTTTTAATGCGAGAGGCTGTTTTGCTTGTGGTAATTATGGGTTTTGGAGAATCTAATTGGGTAGTAAAACTTTCTGTTCCATTAGAATATTTCACATAGAGAGCAATTTCTCGCTTTGAATAATCGGGATTGTTTTTGTAGTAATAAATCATGTAATCAATTGGTTCACTGGTAAAAATAGTAAAATTTAAAAAAAAGAAGCTTAAAAAAAATAAGTGTTTCATGAGCGTTTCCTTACTCTGTTTTTTTAGTGTCAGAAATAACATCAACATAAATTTTTAGTGATTTAATTCTTGCATGTTCAAGAGCATTTATGAAGTTTCGATAAATAAGGCATGCAACAACTTTGGTTTGAGTAGTTCTTTCTTTTGTGCAGGACTCGGTTATTTGTTTATTTGTGTGGGTTGTAATGGTAACCAGTTTATCTTTTATGAGAGTGTGACTAAACTCGCACAAGTCGCTTTTGTAGAGTGTTTCCTGAGCAATTTTTATACCATCTTTGGTATAGATAGTTTTGGTCGGTTTAAATTGACCAGCATTGATCTTTAAGAAAGATACCAAAAAGATATACCCACTTAAACGCTTCATGCACTACTCCTGAATGATTTGAAACCAGCAATTATTGTATGCAGTTTTTATTTCATAGGCGAAATTTCATGAAAACAGTACAACAAAATTATGCGTGCAACGCAACTACCGACAGTAAAAGAAAAAATGAGAGAATGAGACAAATTATATAACGATCGAAAAAAGGATGAATGGGAAAATAAATAAACTGAAAAAAGCTGGTCGGGATGGCCAGACTCGAACTGGCAACCCCTCGCTCCCAAAGCGAGTACGCTACCGATTGCGCCACATCCCGACTACTTAATTTTTTTATGTGCTGTGTACATCTCATTGCAGAGTGTTCTCACCGACCATCTTTAATCTCATGTTTTAGATGAAAGAAAAGATGGGGTGAGTAGTGGGGCTCGAACCCACGACCCCCAGAGCCACAGTCTGGTGCTCTACCAACTGAGCTATACTCACCAGCACATTCTCAAGTATACCATTAAAAGGCAATACTGAAAGTTTTTCAAAGAGACACTTATTATACGAGCTCTTTTTTAAAAAATCAAAAAAATTAAGGCTGTTGATTAATTAAAGTCTTTTTTCTTACTAAATACTGATTATAAATTATTCTTATTAACCTTATTTTTAAATTATTGGTTTTTCTAATATACTGCAATAGGCTTTAGGATTTTTTTTAAGTCCTTGTTCGCAAAGCATTTTCCATTTTTTTCTTGATTCTGTCATTATATCTACCAAAGACCCTTCTATATCTGCTGCAATCATATAATCAGGAAATATATCTGGGGTTGAAAGATAATCTTCAACTGTTGAATGAAGAAAAAGATTAATAGTTGTGTCAAAAAGAGTATGTGAGAGAAAAGTTTTTATTTGGGTGAATAATAGTGCACTCGAGGCGAGCTCTAACATACCTGCATGCAAAACATGTAGATCTGATGAGTCTCTTAATTCTGGAAAGATTTCGTGTAATTGTTTTATAAAATTAGTTCTTTCTTGAAGTTTTTCATCTTTTAGGAAGGGAGCATCTAAAAGCGAATCTAAGGTAAGAGAATATTCGGGATATGCTTTTCTAAGTGGACTATTTATATAGATACGGTCAATAAGGTGAACATTAATATGAGTAAACTGATGCACTGTTTTAAGACCACTAATAATTCTGACATCTAAAAAACCCTGTCCACTAGCAAAGCCGACATATTCGACTGGTTTTTCAGGTGAAACGGGTGGAGTTTTAATAACAGTTGTTTCAAATTGAGATCTTAGATCGGTTATTCTTCTGTTTAATGAACATTCTTCTACAAAGCATTCGCTGATCTTAAAATACGGATATTTTTGTGAATGTTTCTGTGCCGTTTCTTGAATTTCTTGTAATTTTTTTTTGATATCTTCTAATGTTGTAAATAATTTTTTAGCAATAGGTTGAGCTTGTCCTCTAAAAGATTTTTGAGTCTCCCAAGAACGCTTTAAATGCTCTTGAGGATTTATTAAAGCATTTGTAGCATCGACCTTTAATAAAACATCTACCTTTGATAAAGCATCTACCTTTGATAAAGCATCAATAATAATTTTATGTTGGTCTTTTCGTAATTTTCGTAATTCACGAGTGCTAGGCGTTAGTGGATGCTCTTCTGTTCCTAATAGATTATTTGAGCTAAATAGTATAATAAAAGCACAGCTAGCAAGTAATGATGTGTACATAAAAACCCTTATTTAATTAATATTTATTATTGTAATTATAAAAATAATTTTTTTTTGTAAAAAGACACTTATTTTATGAATTATGAAAAGTTCAGAGAGCCAAGCGAAAATCTTGGGAGCTTGGTTTGTAATTGGAGGTATGTGTTCAGGATCATGTATCATTTTGTATGAATTTCAAAATATCGGCATAAAGTTTTTTTAGAACCGTACACAAATGGATTAAAGGGTATAATTTGAAAAATAGCTTACGATTACTACAGTGAGATTATGAAATTAGAGATTCCAAAAGACTGCATACATATGGTAGTAAGATTAGAACCAAAAATATCTCCATCATGGGCTATACAGGTTATAAAATCATATCAGTAGAAAATTTCTTTAGGGTGTATCAAGAGATAAAAAAATATTTTTGGTCAGGTAAATTATGAACATAAAGTTTTTTGTCCAAACAATATAAGTACTTTAAAAATATTTACATGATGTGTAAAAAGACTAATTTACTTTGTATTATCTGCAAATCAAAATGCTTTACACCTTTCCAAGGTCAAAAGGTATAACTGTTTTGATCACTTTAAAAGTTTTTTGGCCATCTTCATTTTCAGAAACAAGAAATTCTTCAAGAATAGCGTCATGATCTTTTTCTTTTTTATCATCGGTTCTTAAAGCTAAACAAATGGCTTTATTGTTTGCTTTCAAGGTGTTTTGGCATAAATTTTGCCAATCAGGCATAGATCCAAGTTTTTCTTGGCTACAAACATCATTGGTATCGGCAGTAACTAAGCAATCTGGAGTAAAAATATTAGAATCAGTCTCTAAGGGTTTAGTTTCTAAATAAGATTGATAGCTTTGTACGCAGTGGTGAAAGAATATATTCACTGTAACTTTAGGATTTATTTTTTCAAGAGTAGCTTTGGTTTGCTGATACAGTTGCTTAAGATGTATTAATTTATACATTGCAGCTTCTAAGATCTCTTGATCTGCCATCGGTTTAAATTCTTGAACAAAGCTTCTATTAAGTTCGCAATATTTTCTTACATCTTCTACTTTGCTTGATTCAACCAAAGCTATTGCATCAGTAGGGGTATCGTAAGAAAATTCATAGTCTTTTTTAAAGTATTCTTTAACTCCATTAAAAGGGCTAAATGTCTTATCAATACACCAAATATTTAATTCAGTGTAAGTAAATTTTTCCCTTAGTAAACGAGCCAATATTCTTACATCTTGAAATCCATTTCCAAAACCAAAACTTACATAATTAAAATTCTTATTTGATTTTTTATACTCTAGAAATCTTTTTATAGTTTCGTCTTCGAATTTTAACCTAAAGTGAGGGTTTAGTGTTCGGCTAAGAGGACACTCTGTGAAACTTTTAGGAAATCCACACTCTGTAAGCGCAAAGTAAGGGTTTTTGTCTTAAATATTGACCTTCTAACTGTCTAAGAAGAGCAAGTTTTTTTTTGATAAAACTTTGATCTTCACTCTTTAAAATATCTGTAAACACTTTCCAAGAATTTTTATCAAATTCTAAAAAGCAGCTAGTTGCATGTTGAAGAGCTGCTTGAGGATTTTCAATTATAAGGTCATACAAACCAATATTAGGAGAGAGTGCTTTTTTCTCAAAAAATAATTCATTTTGGCCACTTTGGATTTTTATTGTTAGACCAAATAATAAAAAATAAAAAATATTAATAGTTTTTTTGTGCACAAATACCTCTATTTTCAATTGGCTTAGTTAAGATTTAATCGTTTCAACTTTTTATAAAACCGGAGCATTGTTTAATAAGGATTCATTTAGTACAAGCTTAAAAGATTAATAATAAGGGTGTATTTATATAGATGTTATTTATAAGTATTTATAACACTTTATTAATTTTAGGTTGAAATGACCTTTTTGTAAAAGGCTATAAAGTAGATAGAGTAAATAAAAAATTTATAGTATTTCTGATGAGCTTAAATGTAGTCAGATGACTTTTTTCTAGTTTGATTTTTCTCCAAAATCTTTATAATAAGGACTTATTGAGGTTTTTTGTGCAAGGACTACTCTATGAAAAAGTCTCTGTTAATTGTCCTTATCAGCTTAGTCTGCGGTATGACTATTTTTAAAGCTGAAGGTCATTCAAATCACAGTTCTTTCCAGCATAACAAATCAGCACAATGTGTAGGTCTTATTTGTCTTTTGCAGGTTAAACATCTAGCTGACCTTATATGTGAAAATTCATTGACCGGTCGTATAGCACAAGAATTTAATCATTCTGAGCTTATTAATGCCCTTGAAGTACTTGAGTATATTTTCCCGCTAAACACCTTGACTCGCAAAAATACTTGCGGACTCATGAGTCCCTTTAATTCATCATTTTATCAACAGCTTATGCATGATGAATGTTCTTTTGTTAGTGGCCATGATGTCTCTCGTCAAGACGCATTAAGAGTCTGTGACATATGCCTGTTAGTGCGCGATCGAATCGAAGAAGCTCTTGCATGTAACGATATTGATCAAGAACAGGTAGCTCATGCCCGTCTGCTTAAAAAGTTCCTTACTGAGCTTCTTGATCACAGTTCAGACTGTTTTATTTCAGCTTATATTCGCTAAAATTTATTTTTATAAAGTTACTCTAGTCAGGCCAGGGTATCTCTATTTTATCTTTCTGATAGAATAAAAGATTGACGATAAATTATAAAAAAAGAGCATGTCAGAGTGGCATGCGTTACGTGGGGGATGTCTCATGGAACATGAAAACAAATCTCGAATTAAGGTTGTTGGCGCGCGTGAACATAATCTTAAAAACATCACAGTCGAAATTCCAAAAGATACATTAACAGTTATTACAGGCCCTTCAGGGTCAGGTAAAAGTTCTCTTGCATTAGATATTTTATATACCGAGGGAAAGCGTCGTTACACTGAATCTTTGTCTGCGTACGCACGTCAATTTTTGGGTGTCGCCAAAAAGCCTGATGTTGATAGCATCGAGGGGCTCTGTCCTTCAATTGCTATTGAACAAAAAACAGTGGGTGCAAATCCTCGTTCAACCGTTGGCACTATTACTGAGATTTATGATTACTTACGAGTACTTTTTGCGCGCATTGGGGATGTGCAGTGTCCTGATTGTGGGACAGCAATAGGAGCACATTCATCTGAAAGCATTGCACACATGGTGCTTGCTACCTTTGAGCATACTACTCTTGTTATTTCTGCTCCAATTGCTCGCCAAGAAAAAGGTGAGTTTAAACAAAAATTACTCGGATTTTTTAAGCAGGGATATTACCGGTTTAAAATTGATGGCGTAATGTATAAAGTCACTGACGAGCAAACTATTAAAGATTTAAATTTGGGTAAAACATACAAGCATGATATCGATATTGTTATTGATGCCATTACTGTTGAGCCTGATGAAAAGCCACGTTTGCAAGAAAGTATTGAACAAGCAGGTAAACTTTCAGATGGGCTTGTTAAAGTCACAGTCGATGAAAAAGAGTATCTTTATTCATCGCATCGTGTGTGTTTAAACTGTGCACAATCATTTCCTGAAATGGAACCACGATTCTTTTCTTTTAACTCACCAATGGGTGCGTGTAAAGGATGTTCAGGACTGGGAACTATTTCAGAATGGCCGTGGCAAAAAGGTGATGTCGATCACTGGAAATCAAACTATCCAGACTTTTTTGGAAAGCATGCAAAAGAACATACCTGTTCAGGGTGTAATGGGCGTCGTTTAAATAAGTTTGCACTGTCAGTGTTTATCAATCAGAAAAATATTTTTGATATGTGTGAACTTTCTATTGATGACGCATTACGCTTTTGTCAGAACCTGCATGTAAGTCCAACCTCTCAAGCAGTTGCGCAACCGCTTTTAAAAGAAATAACCAAGCGTTTACAGTTTTTATCAAACGTCGGACTTTCTTATCTGACACTTAATCGTTCAGCTCGTACGTTGTCTGGCGGAGAGGGCCAACGTATTCGTTTGGCAACACAAATTGGTTCAGCGCTCAGCGGAGTGCTTTATGTCCTTGATGAACCAAGTATTGGACTTCATCAACGTGATAATGATCGTTTAATTGCAACACTCAAAAACTTGCGTGATCAAGGTAATACGGTGGTGGTTGTAGAACATGATACAGATACTATTAACGCAGCAGATTATGTCATTGATATGGGTCCTGCAGCAGGTATTCATGGTGGACAGGTGACAGCGTGCGGATCTCCTGAAGTGCTTGCGCGTAATATTAACTCACTCACTGGATCATATTTAAGTGGAAAACGTGCAATTCTTGTTCCTAAAATGGTGCGTCAACCGAGCGGTTTTTTGACCTTGCGTCATGCAACTAAACATAATCTTAAAAATTTAACGGTACAGTTTCCCTTAGGTGTTATCTGCGGGGTTTCAGGAGTTTCAGGTTCTGGAAAAAGTACCTTGATTATGGAAGAGCTTGTTCCCTTGCTTGAACGTGCGCTCAGCAGAAAATCATCTTCAACTGACAATGATCCTGATCTTGAAGGGGCACAGGTTCTTGAATCACTCGTTGTTATTGATCAAGCGCCAATTGGTCGCACTTCACGATCAAATCCTGCAACCTATCTTGGTGTGTTTGATAAAATGAGAACATTGTTTGCTGCGTTGCCTGGAAGTCAGGTGCGTGGATTTAATGTGGGACGTTTTAGTTTTAATAGACCAGAGGGTCGTTGCTTTGAGTGTAAAGGCGACGGTGAGATTACTGTTTCAATGCACTTTTTGGCAGATGTAACGACTGAATGTAAAACCTGTAAAGGTAAACGTTACAATCAAGAGACCTTACAAATTACCTATAAACAAAAAAACATTGCCCAAGTTCTTGAAATGACTGCACGTGAAGCGCTTGAGTTTTTTGCAGCACACAAAGATATTGCAAAACGTTTGCAATTAATGTGCGATGTGGGTCTTGAATATTTAAAACTTGGCCAACCGTCTCCGACTCTTTCAGGCGGTGAAGCGCAACGTATTAAACTTGTTGATGAACTTGCAAAACGTGGTCACAATACTCTTTATATTCTTGATGAACCAACTACCGGTCTTCATAGCAGTGATATTGAAAAACTGCTTTTAGTGCTTAATAAATTAGTAAACAAAGGTAACTCGATGATTGTTATTGAACACAATCTCGATGTGCTTAAAACCGTTGATTACATTATTGATTTAGGTCCAGAAGGTGGTAGTGGAGGCGGTACTATTATTGCAAAAGGTACTCCGCGTCAGGTTGCACTCGTTAAAGAAAGTCATACCGCAACCTACTTGCGTAAGGTTCTTCCATCAATCAAGTAAGGATAAAAAACTATGAGATTAGTGGTACAGCGCGTTAGTCGTGCTGCCGTAGAAATTGAAGGTCGCGTAGTAGCCTCTTGTGATGAAGGAATGCTCGTGTTGGTTGGATTGACTCATACTGATACGCCAGCAACCGCTGACGCTGCGGCAAAAAAATTATTGGCATTGCGTATTTTTAAAGATGAGCTTAAACCTATAAATGCGTCGCTTAAAGACATTTCAGGTACAATTTTACTTGTGTCACAATTTACACTTTATGGGTCAGTAAAACAGGGTAATAGGCCTTCTTTTGTTGAGGCAATGGCGCCCGACCAGGCTGAGCGATTGTTTGAATATTTTTGTCAGGCGGTTAAAAAATTATATCCTAAAGTTCAGACGGGAGTATTTGGGGCTGATATGCAGGTGAGTTTGCTTAACGATGGCCCTGTAACACTCATTTTAGAATTTTAAATTGAACCTTTTGATGGATTTTTAGCTTAAAACAGGCTGCCAGGCGTGAGCATTATCTATCTTTAAATAAATTTGGTATTCTTATTACTGCATAAATCATGTGGAAAACATGTTCCAAATGGGGTATTAAAGTTAATTAAGGGTACACAGACAATGAAAAATTTAGGGCGTCTGAGCCTGTTGGCTCTCTTTTTATCAGTTAGTTATAGTAATGCAGCAGAACATTTTGGGTATGATGATTCTCGTATTGCTGTCTATCATCAAGAGATGCCCTCACTTGTCAGTGCAGCTCGTTATAAACAGGCAGCATTATTAACAACAGCAGCAGCAGCGGTTGTTTTTTATGGCTATACCACTATCAAAAAGATTTCTACCTATCAGCCTTCAATTCCTGTCTCAACCGATGCAATGGGATGGAGCGCCTATGGAGTTTATATAGGAAAACTATGGGGCGAAGTACTTGCAGCGCAGTGTGCGGGTTATATTTTTAATAAATATGCAATGCGTTTAGATTATTGGTTTAACACGAGTACTAATTGTGGTTGGTTTCTTTCGCGTCATACGCATTTTACTGGGCAAGATGATTATTTTAATCATATAAAAGCTGAGCTCGATCATCTTCCTGTTATTCATAATTCTGTGCGAAGAGGACATAAAATTGAGATGATTGAAACGCACATTTGTTTATTGGTACAAGATATTTCAAAAATAATTGGGTATATGCGTTACCGCCGTGATCAAGAAGAAACAGAGCATATTTTTACTGCAGTTAAAATGGAAAAAATTGCTCAAGATATGCAAAAAGCGTTGGAACAGTTTTGTGATTCTTTTGGAAAAAATCTTGCTGAATGTAAACATGAAACAGAATTTCAAAAACAGTGTGAACAGGCAGTACATATGCACTCAGAAATTATTTCTTTTGAGAGTGATATCAAACTTAGTCTGAAAACATTTATGGATTATGAACGTGAAAACTTAGTTCTTAATTCACTTTAAACCTTCTTTATCTGAAATTAAGTCCACCTTTAAATAAGATTAAATTAAGGGATAAAATAGAAATTTTTAACTAAAAATGTATCTTAATAAATTTCTTTCTTATAAATACTTAGTTTGCTTTATTTAAGCCTATTCTCACTATTTTTAATACTTGATTTTATTGATTTTCTTTATTAGTAATTGATATCCTCAATTATAAGAACTTATAAATAGATAGTTTAAATAAATGGAGAATTAATTATGAAAAAGTTACTTTTATGTATTTTTGCAGTTTTTGGACATTCGCAAGCAATTACCCATATCACTCAAGAACAAGCTAAACAACAGATAGAAAAAAGCAGTACTGATGTGTTTTCTAATGCTTCAAAAGTAGTTATAGGAATTAATAAGCTTAACGAGGAAGATTTAGAAAAAGCTGATTCAACTGAAGGTATGACCACATGGGATGGTAAACCGTTAAGTTTTAATAAAGGCGTAAAATTTAAAAACGCTAAAGAGTCAGATCAAATAGTAAAAGTAGACGGAAGTGGTGTTATTATTGTAAATGAAGTAACTCCTGAAAATGCCGAAACTATTTTAAAGCATATTCAGAGCCTTAAAACTCAAGGTTATTTAAGTCTTGCTAATATTCAAAATATTATTCAGCGCATAAAAAAAATGGGATACCAAGACATCTATGATAGTGACGTTGTTTTTATTAAAGCAAATATGACTCCAGCCTTTCCTGAACGAGTAGATTTAATGCTAGGAACTGAAGAGCAACCGTTAGGTTTTTTCAAGCGAGATGCGAGAGATGTATGCAAAGCTTTTTATGTTGAAGGGCATGTAACTTTTGAAGGACCTGCAGCGAGCGATCAAGAAGCGTTACAGGGTGCTTACATTGTTAAGCAAGGGGATAATCCGTTACGTTTAATTCAAAAAAATATTTTTGAAAGAACTTACAGAAGAGTAGATGGGAAACCATTTTCTGTAGAGGATTTTGCGCAATACAAACAATAAAAAATGTTTTATTAAAAATTAAAGGGTGCAAACGCACCCTTTTTTATGTTCTTAAAAACTAGTAGTAAAAAATAATTGATTAAAACTGTTTGAGCGATTCAAGTTCTGCTTTAGTAAGCGCACGGTAATGACCGAGCCTAATTCCTCGTTTTGAAATTCCAGCAAAGCTCACGCGATCAAGTTTTTTAACGGTGTAGTTTAGTGTTTCAAAAATTCTTCGTACAATTCTGTTTTTTCCACTGTGCAAAGTAATACGCACGGTATAGGCATGAAAGCCAATTTGAATATCATCTGTTTTTGCCTTGCCGTCCTTAAGATAAAGACCTTTTTTGATAGTGGCAAAATCTGCATCTGACAGTGGTTTATCAAGAGTAACTTGATACATTTTTTTTGCATTATAACGAGGGTGGGCCAATTTTTGGGTAAGATCGCCATCGTTGGTCAGCAAAATAATTCCGGTAGTATTGATATCAAGTCGACCAATAGGATAAAGGCGAACTTCATTAAGTTCTTTGCCTAGTAGATCAAGTACCGTTTTACGTCCTTTGTCATCAGACACCGTAGTGACATAGCCCAAAGGCTTATTAAGCGCAATGGTAAGCGACTCGGCTGCAGGTTGGGTTATTACCTGCTTTTTATAGCGAACAGTATCTTTAGCCTGGACCTTGTAGCCAGGATTGATAATGATTGCGTGATTGATCGTAATTTCGCCAGCTTTAATAAGCTCATCGGCGGCTCTTCTTGAACACACACCAGCGTGTGACAAGTAGACATTTAAGCGTACATCTTTTTTCATGAAATCCTCATTAAACCATAGTGACCTATAGTATAACTGATTTGTTCACGCTCTGCACGCTCATTTAGTTGGTGGAGCTTATATTATTATTATTTTAATAAATTTCTACGGAATGATCTTCCTTTGGCAGAGCTTTTTTTGTGGGGGGAATAAGTAGAAAAAATTGAGTTTGTTGAAGGTCTATATTCTAAGTTCCCTTCACTGTTAACAGCAATTTCACCGCTATTAGACTTGTTTACTGTAAGGCTGGGATTGTACTTTAGTCTGTCACCTTGACAGCTTTGACATGAAAGAATGTTATTTTCAAATTTGCAGTTACAACAATTCTGCTGGTAAGGACCAGCAGGAATACCATTTTGATGGGTAACATCTCTACAGCCTGTTAAAGGTACGGCTAATAGATTATGAGTGTTTAGAATCAACCCAACTAAAAAAAAGAGTAATTTTTTCATCGTTAACATCCTTTTTATTTTTTAACTTATTCGTTTGAGAGAGAGCTGTAAGCGTTGTCTGGTTGAGTATCAGATTCTTCTACGTCTTTTGTAAGAGCGCTTTCTTGTTTAAGGAGCTTTCTTTGTTGTTTTTCAAGCTGTTTTTTGTCGCGGTTAAATTGTCTCATTTGCATTTTTGTCAGACGATTTTGTTCTCTTGTCAGTTTTTTCTGTTCTTGCATAGTATTTTTTAGTTCTCTTCTTGCGTCAATAAGACTATTTTCGCCCAAAGACTCTGAGATTTGATAATTTCTATAAATCAGTAATCCTGCAACCAAGAGTGTGACAACCGATATCAAAATAAGAATATGTGATTTTTTCATAGTAACCTCCTTTGTATAATTTAAAGTTTATCTGTTAATGATGCTAAAAGTATAGTGTTTATAGTGATTAATGCGCACTTAAGGTGAAATTCCGCTTATCTTTTTTTATAAAAATGTGTACTCTTTTTGATTATGACTATAGAAACAATGACTCCTTTAATGCAGCAATACCATGACCTTAAAATTCAGTATCCTGAAGCGCTTATGCTTTTTCAGGTGGGGGATTTTTATGAACTTTTTTTTGATGATGCCAAAAATGCGTCCTCTTTTTTAGGTATTGCGCTTACCAAGCGGGGCACTTATAAAGGTGAACCAATTCCGCTGTGTGGCGTTCCGCTGCATGCACTTGATCATTATTTACACAAATTAGTTAAAGGCGGTTTTTGTGTTGCTATTTGCGATCAGCTTGAGCAGCCTGCACCAGGAAAAATAGTTAAGCGTGGCGTGACACAAGTTTTAACGCCAGGAACTTTAACTGATGTCAAATTACTTGATGAAAAATCTGCTTCTTATCTGTGTTCGTTTGCAGAAGTTGAAGGACAATGGGGACTTTTGTTTGCAGAATTATTAACTGCGCAAGTGTATGCAACGGTGGTGCCAGCAGGGTCACATAAAACGCTTGAGGCAGAATTGCATCGATTTTTTCCTGATGAAGTTTTACTTACTCAACAAAATTATGCTGGGCTTACCAGTTATTTTAAAAAGCAGGGTTATTTTACCAGTAGTGTAGCTACCGATGACACGATGCTTGAATGGGCACGTACGCGCTTATCAGCTCAAACACAAGAAAAAATTCAACAGTCGTCTGCGTTAACGCAGGCACTCAATTTAGTGTATAGCCATGTTAAACGCACAAACGTAGCAGCACTTGAAACATTTCATCAGATCTATTTTTATGAGCCCGATGATTTTTTAATTATTGATGGAGCAAGTCAAAAAAATCTTGAACTGCTTACTAATTTACAAGAAGGTGGTCGAGCAAACACACTTCTTGCAACGCTTGATCAGGCGGTGACTCCCATGGGTTCGCGCACCCTTAAAAAATGGTTAGTGCGACCACTTATTTCACAAAAAATGATTGATCATCGTTTGGATGCAGTGGACTATTTTTCTCGTAACTATCGATTGATGAGCTCTTTGCAAGCAGTACTTAAAAGCTTAGGTGATGGCGAACGGATAGTTGGACGTATTGCATTAGGTCGTGCGCAGGTTCACGATTATATGCATTTGCATCGTATTTTAATTTCAATTCCCCAGATTAAAGTTTTATTGGCACAGTCTGATGCGCCGGCGTTTTTAACGATGCTGAGCCATTCGTTTTCAGATTTTACGATGCTTGTGCAGTTACTTGAATCAGCGCTTCATGATGATGCTGCGTCTGAAGGAATTATTAAAAAAGGATTTAATGAGCAGCTTGATTACCTGCGTGATCTGGTAAACAATGTACGTCAGTCACTCGTTGCGCTTGAACAAAAAGAACAGGCAGCCACCGGTATTAACTCACTCAAAATTCGTTTTAATAGTGTGCACGGTTATTACATAGAAATTACTCAGGCAAACATGGATTTAGTTCCGCATGATCGTTACAAGCGACGTCAAACGCTGGCCAATCGAGAACGCTATACCTGCCCTGAGCTTCAACAACTTGAAAATGACATTACTACTGCCCACAGTCAAATTACTGCGCTGGAACAGGAACTGTTTGAGCATGTTAAACAGCAGGTAGTTCCGTATGTAAGTGATATTCGTAAAATGATGCATGCTGTTGCACAGTGTGATGCGCTTTTATCATTTGCAGTATGTGCGTATGAACGGGGCTACGTCAGACCGGTGTTTCATGAGAGCCGTGATATTGTCGTAAGCGAAGGTAAACATCCGGTTGTTGCACAAAAATTAGGATCAGCATTTGTTGCTAATGATACGAATTTAACTGAGCAAGAATCGTTATGGATTATCACAGGACCTAACATGGGTGGTAAATCTACCTACCTGCGTCAGGTTGCTCAAATAGTTATTATGGCGCAGTGCGGTTCGTTTGTGCCGGCACGCAGTGCATCGCTTCCCATTATTGATCGTATTTTTACTCGTATCGGTGCGTCTGATAATGTTGCCGAAGGAAAAAGTACCTTTTTAGTAGAAATGGAAGAAACAGCACATATTTGTCAAAGTGCTACTCAAAATAGTTTAGTTATTCTTGATGAAGTTGGACGAGGAACGAGTACCTTTGATGGACTTGCTCTGGCGCAAGCAATCATTGAATATCTTTTTACAACGGTTAAAGCACGCTGTCTTTTTGCAACACATTATCATGAGCTTACAAAGCTACAAGATCAGTTTGCCGGTATTGTAAGTTACTATGCAGCAAGCTCTTCAACTCCTGAAGGCATTGTGTTTTTACACAAAATTATTCGTGGGGTTGCCGATGGATCGTTTGGTCTTGAGGTAGCAAAACTTGCTCATATTCCATCATCTGTTATTGAACGTGCACGCTCAATCGAGCAGGAACTTTCATCGCAACCAATGCAGACTATTACTCCCGCATACCGTACCCCTGAATCAGCTTTGCAAAATCACGAACAGCTTCGTTCTTTAAAACTTCTTTCTCGCGTCAGAGAGATTGATTACGATACCTTATCGCCCAAAAAAGCATTTGATCTGTTGTGGGAACTGAAAGAACAACTTCAGGATAAGAACGCGTAATCTCTCATCATTGCATACACGGTGTGGTATTTTTGTTCAATCGTCAGCTCTGTCGACTTTAAATCAGTAATATCAGCTTCAAAGCGTACCTGGTAATCGGTGGGGATTGTGCTGCTGTATGATGCAAGTTTTGTCACCCAATAGATAATCATACCTTTGTGATAGTCAGACAGTTCTTTTTGAGAGCGCTGCTGATTTAAAATTCGTTCGCAGCTGACAAGATCTTGCTTAAATGGTTTGGTGTTTTTGGTAGAAATTGAATGCGTCACTGCTTTGCACCCATTGTAAAGTGTATAAGCAGCAAGTGCGGCCGGTGCCATCATAGCTATTTCAACGTTAGTTCGAGTGCCTTTTTCTACTTTATCGGCAACAATTTCCATTTTGTTTTTTGTTAATTTCATATTAGTCAGAGCTGCCTGAATCCATGAAGAAATGCTGTACTGAACAGAGGGAGTCTGGGGTCGAGGACTGGTTAAAAAACGAGGCGTTATCGCGTTAGTAAGTCTTGTAGTAGTGTTTGACGCTACTTGAGTAGCTACAGATCCTATTTTTTCAAGTTCTCCAATCCAGACTTCTTGAGAATATATTGCTTTATCAAATACTTTTTGGATCATTCCAAACATTTCTTTGGTAGAGCGTAGAGTATTGAGAGTTTTTGAACTACATTCTTCTGGTGTGAAAATCTCATCGTAATATCCTTCAGTTAAAGCTTTTTGAAGGATGTCTCGTGTTTTTATTTCAAGATCCTGAACGTTTTCATGATGTGTGATAACGTCCTGTGAAGCAGGTTCTTTAAAGTTTACCCATAGTTGTTTAAGGGGATTGGTAATATGAGTTGTACAGAATTTACTAATTACGTCTTGTCCTTGTAGATCATAAAGTTGTCCAATAAAGATTTCAGGCGAAGCGGTTTTAAATTGACAGTCTTCTAAGGGAATCATTTGTTGTTGAAGGATTTGTGTAGCTTGAGATCTGTCTGAAAGATTTATAAAAACTTGATTTGTATTGTTATAGCGATAAGCTTCAGTTTTTACGTTTCCATTAATTAATTTTTCACGAAGTGCTTCCATATCAATTGAATCAGGTAGAATAATAACTGTTTTACTATCAAGATAAGTATTAAGTTTATAAGCACCTACAGCAGCGGCAACTGCTCCAACAGTATAAGTCAGCCAATTACGTGAAAAGTGGGATCGTGCTCCGTGGGTGTTAAGGACCTCTTTTGCGTGGTTTATAAGATTTTGTAACTCTTCAGATCTCTCATCGGGATCCTGGCAGAGTTGTTGTGCAAGAGCATACTCAAGAGCATTAATTGCATCGAGTCTGACGGTAATCTCATTTTTCCATGAAACAGATGCCCAATCAAAAGGAGTACGTGTCAGTGCGCGCTTAACGGGGGTATATTTCAGACTTGTCCAATAACGGTGAGCTGCAACTGTTTGATCAATTAATTCAATCAGCTTTCGCTGGATAGGGCTAGACTGATAAGCTTTAAGCTGGAATGGTTGAGTAAAAGAGCCTACTAGAAAGATGAAATAAAAAAGATTCTTATGCACCATAGTGATCCCCTAAGCATGGTAGTCAAGCTTATTTTTTATCATTTGTAGCTTAACTTTTTTGCTAAATGCTGTGGGGATTATAGCATAGGGGGCTTTTTTTTACTAATTGGGCAAGACAAAGAAAAAAAGTTCTGTTACACTTAGAGCTCCTTAAGGGGAAAATTAAAAATTTGCTAACAACTTATTTGTAGCGCTTGAAAAGGGTATACTATTATGGCAGATGTAGCGCAATTCGCGCGTTATGCGATTTTCCAAACTGGCGGTAAGCAATACCAAGGTATTGAAGGCAAAACCGTTGCAGTGGAAAAACTAGAGGGAAATGCGGGGGATAAGGTAGAGTTTAAGGAAGTACTTTTCAGAAAGCTCAGTGATACCGATATGCAAATTGGTATGCCAGTTTTGCAAGGTCCAATCACCGCTTCTATTGTTAAGCACACACAAGGTCCTAAAGTGATTGCTTTCCGTTTTAAACGCCGTAAAAAGGCTCGTGTAAAACGTGGACATCGTCAGGATTACACTGTTGTGCGTATTGAAACAATCGCGTAATAATCGCTGATTGATTCATTCTTACAAAAATTAAAAGACACAGTTTTAAAGCTGTGTCTTTTTTTGTTTATATTACTTTTTTTGCAGGTAACTTTTACAGTCGTGCAATTTTTTTCAAATCTGATTCTTTACCCACAAGCAACAACACATCGTTTTCTTGAATGACATGATCGGGAGCTATGGGCGAAAAGTCTTCACTGCGCTTTAAACCGATACAATGTGTTTCATAGCGAGTAAACAGATCAAGATCTTCTACAGAGTTACCCGCAAAGCTTGCAGGAGCAGGGATCTGACTCATAGAAAATTGATGAGTGATTCTGTAAAACTGTTGGAATGGAGAACTTAAACGTTCTGCAAGTCTGATTCCAATCTCAAACTCTGGAATAACTGTTTCATCAGCACCAATGAGTTTTAAGATATCTTGGTGAATTGTATTAATTGACCGTGCAATAACTCGTTGAACATTGAGTCGTTTTTTTAGAAGTGCGGTAATTAAAATAGATTGAGCAAAGTTTTCACCGGTTGCAACAATCACTAAATCCATTTCTTCAACACCAACAGAACGCAAATCATCTTCGTCTGCAATACGCATACAGATTGCCTGTGTGACTGAATCACGGATTGAAGAAACAATTGATTCGTTACTGTCAATTGCAAGTACTTCGATATTACTTTTTTCGGCAAGCGTCGTTGCAAGGCTGTAACCAAAACGACCAAGACCAATAACACATACCTTCATATAATCCTTTATTAGCTTATCATTACTCGTTCTTCAGGATATGAAAACTCTGTACGCTCAGTGCGCGTGCGCAGGGCAATCATAAGCGTTAATGAACCGATTCTACCGATAAACATTGTTACAATAATAAGAAGCTTTCCTAAAATAGAAAGATACGGTGTAATTCCAATACTTACACCCAGCGTGGTAAATGCGTTAACTGTTTCGAGTAAAATATCAAGAAATTGCCAACTACGTTCTGTAATAAGTAAACAGAAGGTAACCAGCAAAATCCACAGTAAGCTGAGCGCAACAATTGCGAGCGCTTTATAGATCTGATCTTTCATAATTCTGCGACCTTTAATATCGACAGAATGTTTTCCTTGGATTGCTGAATGAATGGTGGCCATAAAAAGTGCGAGTGTGGTGACTTTAATACCACTACCGGTTGAGCCCGGAGCTGCACCAATAAACGAGTTAATCATTAAAATTAAGAGCGATGCGTATTGCAGTTCGCGTCCATAAACTGTTAAAAATCCTGCCCCGCGAGAACTGACTGCGGTAAAAAATGAGTTCATGATCTGCTCACCAAAAGACATGTGAGCAAAGGTTCCTTGACGTTCAAGAAGCCAAAACAAAATTGTGCTGCCAATAGTTAAAATAACCATATAATGCACGATGATGCGTGTTTGAAGAGAGAACACTTTGCGTGTTCGTTCTTGCCACGGAGCCCACCACAAAAACAGTTCTTTTAAGGTAATAAAACCAATACTTCCCATTAAAATAAGTCCACTAGTGGTCGCAAGTACAAGGTAGTCGTGGGTGTAATTGAGCATTCCTTCAGGAAAAATAGTAAATCCTGAATTACAAAATGCAGAGATACTATGAAATACCGAATAAAAAACAGCGGTATAAAAAGGAAACTGATGTTTAAATGATTGGAAAAGTAAAAGCGCGCCACCCACTTCACATAAAAGTGTAAGTGCAATAATAAAAACAAGAATTCTTCGCGCACCGCTCCATGTTTCAAGATCAAGCATCTCGCCTGCCATAACCTGTGTTGCAAGACCCAGATTAGTAAAGAGCGAAATAATAAAAAGCGTAAGGGTAATAAGACCCAAGCCCCCAATCTGAATAAGAATCATGATCACTGAGTGACCTAAAGGGGTAAAACTTGAAAGAGGAACTGTTAAAAACCCTGTCACACAGATAGCTGAAGTCGCAGTAAAAAGCAGGTCAAGCGTTGAGACTGCTTTGGTGGTCATACCGGGCAACATTAATAATGCCGTTCCTCCTAAAATGGCAAATGCCATTGACAGCAGAATTGTACGACTTGGTGAGAAAAAATGATTTCTTATATGAAGCATGGAAAGAGCCTTGTTTTATTGTAAGACTAATAAACCAAAACCAAGAACTACCAGAACATTATTGTGAATTATTATCATGATACCTGTTTTTATAATGCAAGGTACTCTGCTAATTTATCAATCGCAATTCGTTCCTGCTTGGTAGTATCACGGTGGCGAACGGTAACGCAATGGTCTTGTTCTGACTCAAAGTCATAGGTAATACAGAAAGGTGTTCCAATTTCATCTTGACGGCGATAGCGTTTTCCAATCGATCCAGACGCATCATATTGAACGCTTATTCCACGTTCTAAAAACGATTGATAAAGCTTTTGTGCCGGTTCTTCGAGCTTTTTAATAAGTGGTAAAAATGCGGCTTTGATAGGAGCAATTTTTTTATCAAGTTTAAGGACTACACGAGTTTCACCTTCAACAACATCTTCGTAGTATGCGTCAAAAAGAAGTGTTAAAAAGAGTCGATCAACGCCAATTGAACATTCCACAACGTTGGGTACGTATGATTCTTTGGTAGCTTCATCAAACACACCAAGATCTTTTCCAGAATGGGTGCTGTGTTGAGTTAAGTCATAACAGCCGCGGTGTGCAATTCCTTCAAGTTCTTTCCATCCAAAAGGAAACTGATATTCAACATCAGTGCAGTTGGTAGAATAGTGTGCAAGTTCATCAGCTGCGTGATCGCGAGTACGAATTTTATCCATGGTCAGTCCAATGGATTTATAAAATGCAAGACGTTGAGCAGTCCAGTTTTGAAGTTCTTGCGGTGCAGTTTCTGCTTTACAAAACCATTGCATTTCCATTTGCTCAAATTCACGCATACGGAATAAAAACTGTTTTGGAGTAATTTCATTTCTAAATGATTTACCAATTTGAGCAATACCAAATGGGATTTTTGAGCGACTGGTTGTCATGACATTTTTGAAGTTGATATAAATTGCTTGGGCAGTTTCAGGTCGTAGGTAAGCAATTGAACCAGAATCCTGGTTTGCGCCAACCTGTGTTTTAAACATCATGTTAAATTGACGGATCTCGGTCCAGTCATTATTTCCACATGAAGGACACCCTTTGTTTAAATCAAGTTCATCAGCGCGAAATCTTTTTTTACATGCTTTACAATCAACCATCGGATCGTGAAAGCCTTCAACGTGCCCTGATGCTTTCCAGACCGCTTCTGGAGCAAGGAGTGAACCTTCAATCTGAACGATTTCCCCGCGTGGATTAGTAAGCGACTTAAGCCATGTAGTACGGATATTATTTTTCATTAAAGTGCCAAGATGCCCGAAATCATACACCCCATTGATACCACCATAAATTTCGGCGGCAGGGAATACAAAGCCTCTGCGTTTACACAGTGCAACAATCGTATCGAGCGTCGGAGTAACGGGGAAAGACATAATAATCCTTTTGGTTAAGCTTAATCGCTGATGCCCTTACTATACCATAAATCCATAAATCCCCAAGTTTTGACCCCTTAATTCCACTGAGTGAGCTTATGTATGTAAAAAAATCTTACTATTTTTGTGTATGTTTTAAGCTACAGTAAGGCCTAGCGGTTCTATTATTGACAAAGTAGTGTTTTGTTTTGAAACGGAGTACACTTGCCAAAAACGGTAGTCATATTTTTTATTGTACGACGAGGGATATAATGAACACGAGACTTAATAGCATATTGTGCCTACTTTTTGTGGGCTTAATTATTGGTGGTGCGGGTTTACTTTATCGCAACCAGGTTGCTCTTTTTGACGCACATCAAAATGTTATAAGTTCGTTGGAGCAAGCATCACAGCCGAGTCAAAAGGAAGTACATGTTGTTGAAAAAGTTGTTGCTCAGCAACCGTGGGCAAATGTACAAGGGCTTATAAAAGACACTGTCGTTCGTATTATTGCTCAAACTGCTGAAGTAAATCTGTTACAACCTTATAAAACACCTAAACAGGCTGGTGGGTTTGGAACAGGTTTTTTTATTAGTGAAGATGGTTTTATCATCACCAATCATCATGTTATTGATGAAACTCAAGCAATTTGGATTAAAGTTCCTTCATTAGGAAAAGTTATTATTGATGTGACTCTTGTGGGAACAAGTCCTGAGCGAGATATCGCTCTTTTAAAAGTTTCTCAAGAAGGACTAGGATTAATTAAAGAACACCTTGGGGCAGTTCCGTTTTTGAAATTAGGTGATTCTGATTTGATTAATCGATCTGATGAAGTTCTAGCGTTGGGTTATCCACTTGGTAACTCACAAACATCAGTAAAAAGCAGTTCAGGTGTGGTGAGTGGCCGCGAACATATTGGCGGTAGGCATTTAATTCAGATTAGTGCTCCGATTAATCCGGGTAGTTCAGGTGGTCCAGCGGTAAACTTGAGTGGTGAAGTTATTGGTATTTCTTGTGCAGGAATTTTGGAAGCACAAAATGTTGGCTATATTATTCCCGTCAATGAACTCAAACTTATTTTAAATGATTTAAAAAAGGGTGGAGTGCTGCGTAGACCATTCTTGGGTGTTTTATTTAACAACGGAAGCCAAGAGCTTACACAGTATCTTAATAACCCACTTCCTGGTGGATGTTATGTGGTGGATGTTTATACTGGCAGTCCATTATATAAAGCTGGTGTTAAAGCTGGTGATATGATCTATGAAATTAATGGTCACAAGATTGATGTGTACGGTGATTTACGCGTTTCGTGGAGTGAAGACAAAGTCTCTGTTGTTGACTATGTATCACGACTTGAAATTGGTCAAGCAATTACGATTGTTCTCTATCGTAGTGGTGTTAAAAAAGAACTGAAATTTAAATTCGGTTTTTCTGAACTCTTACCGGTTCATAAAATTTTTCCTGGTTATGAAGAAATAAAATATGAAATTTTTGGTGGAATGTTATTGCAACAGTTGTGTTTGAATCATTTACCAATTCTCATTAATAATGCACCAAGTCTTGCGCGCTATATGGAATTTGAACAACAAACAAAACCAGCGTTGATTGTGACGCATATTGTTCCAAATTCACAGGTGCAACGTCTTGAAATACTTCACGAAGGTTCAATTATTACAGAGATAAATGGGAAAGAGGTTACCACTCTTGATGAGTTACGTAATATTCTTAAAAAATGCGTTAATGATGAGTTTGTGACATTTAAAACGTCAGAAGGTGTGTTCTTTGTACTTTCGTTAAAGAAGGTATTTAAGGATGAAGAAAAACTTTCAGCGACCTATCAGTATCCATTATCACCATTTATTAAAGAACTTCTGTCACTCCATAAGGGGTGATTTAACTGACACAAAGGGCGGTGTATGGCTATCAAACAAAGACTTGATAAATTAGTACTCGAAAAATTTCCTCACTTAACGCGTAATCAGGTGCAAAGCTTTATTATGCAGGGCAAAGTAAAAGTTGATGGAAAGGTTTTTTTAAAATCAGGGCAATTGATTGATGAGCTTGCACCGCTTTCACTCGATGAAGAAATTCCTAAATATGTGTGTCGTGCAGGTTTTAAACTAGAAGAAGCATTAGCATTTTTTGAGATTGATGTACGTAATTTGCTTGTTATGGACGCGGGTCTTTCAACCGGTGGATTTACTGACTGTTTACTACAAAACGGTGCACAGCGTGTTTATGGTGTTGATGTAGGTTATGGTCAAGTTCATGAAAAAATACGCACCGATCCACGTGTTGTGGTTATGGAGCGGACCAATTTAAGATATGTCGAATCTCTGCCTGAAAAGGTAGACTTAGTAACACTTGATCTCTCATTTATCTCGGTACTTAAAGTAATCGACGCAGTATGCGCTGTTATGAAAGACACTGCTCGATTAATTGTTCTTATTAAACCACAATTTGAAGCGCGACAAGAACAGGTAGGTAAAGGCGGCCTGATTAAAGATCCTGCTGTACACCAAGAGGTGATTGAACGTGTGGTCAACGGTATTACCCAAAAAGGGTTTATCCATCACGGTACAACCGAATCACCTATTACGGGTACCACTGGTAATAAAGAGTTTCTTGGCTATTTCTCCCGCGCAAAGTTAATTGATAAGTAATAAATTTTTAAGAGTTTACTATTAGCTTATTTCTCTTACCAATTCTTCTACTTTTGCCTTGAGTGTTGCAACTTTTCTGGTAGCAGTTCTTTGATAAATTTTATAAGCACTTTTACGTGTAGCTCCAAACATTCCTTCATCAATTGGTGCACCGTTGTCAAGGTAATGGCGAATGTTATCAACGTGCAAAATAAGTTTTTCAATTCGTGTAGTTAAAATATTTTTTTCATGCTCATCGCGTTCTTCGTCTTGTATTAGTTTTACGTGAAGATTTTCAAGTGTAGTAAAAAGATGAGTGAGATTTATTTCTAGGTCAGATAAAGAATGTGCTGCAGGTTGAGCTGTTTTGCGCGGATGAACAGTTCTAGGGGCTTCGCTGGCAGTTTGTGCAGCTATTTTATCTTTAATTGCATGCTTAACTGTCAAGGGCAAAAGGTGTGTTTTTTTTGAAGCAGTTTTAAAGAAAGGTTTATAAGGAATGCACGTTTTTTCACAATGCGTCGACTCATCAGAACTATTTTTTAAGGGTGTTGGATGTGGTTGGTGAACGACGATTGTTTTTTTGGCTTTTTTTGTACAACCGCCCAATAGGAATATTAAAGTTATCAAAAATAAGGTTTTTGATAGTATCTTTTTTTTCATAACAGCCGCACTCCTTGCTGATTTTGAGTTGCGTAAAGTCTTAGTATATGAAGCCAATACAAAAGGTAAAGGCAGAAAAGTTTAAAAATTAGCCTTATTCTGTTTTTTTGGTATAATTTCTCCACGTATTATTCGGATTACATGCGCCCGTAGCTCAATTGGATAGAGTGCCGGACTTCGAATCCGTCGGTTGTAGGTTCGAGTCCTACCGGGCGCACCAGTCTTTGCTACTTGGTAGCCTCGTCTGGCTTTTTTTTAGCCGGTTTTTGCTCTCATAAGTCTTAAACTCTTTATTTCTTTAGTTTTTAATTTAAGTTGATTTTGCTTTTTTCATCTAGCTAAAAAATGCTGATAAGGTATTCTTTTAATATTAAAAGTTGCGATGTGCCCGTAGCTCAGTAGGATAGAGCGACAGATTCCTAATCTGTAGGCCACTGGTTCGACTCCAGTCGGGCACGAATCAGTTCTTACAGGGAAAGTAGTATGAAACAACAGTTTGTCGTTATTGGTGCATCAGCAGCAGGCATAAGTGCCATTACTACTTTCATGAAATTATCTTCTGAATCTCCCATCGTATGTATTACGCAAGAGCAAGAACTGCCTTATAATAAATGTTTCTTAGCTGATTATCTTTCAGGTGTAAAAACAGAACAACAGGTTTTTCTTAAGCAACAATCGTTTTTTGAAAATCCACTTTTAAGCTTTAAATTGGGTGTGTCTGTTATTTCAATTGATCGCCAAAAAAAACAGGTTCAATGTAGTGATGGAACCGTTGTTGACTATACTCAGCTTTTATTGGCAGTAGGAAGTTCAATGCATATGCCAGCAATTAAAGGTTTTGAAGGTGCATGTAATCTGTTTCAGTTTCATACACTCAATGATGCTCAACTATTATTGCAGTACTGTACTGAGCAAAATGCTAAACGAGCAGTTGTTATCGGTGGTGGACTGAGTGGTCTTGAATGTGCAGACTCGTTACGTTTGCGCGGTATTAAAGTGACTGTGATTGAACGAGAATCACAGGTGATGCCTCGCCAACTTACTTTAAAAGCAGCAGAATTTGTCCATAACGCAATGAACGTAGCGGGAGTTGAGTTGCTCAGCGGAGTAAGTGTTGATCATGTAGTAAATGTCAACGGCACCATTACTCAGGTAGTTCTTGAAAATGGGCAACAATTAGAAACTGATTTGGTTGTGTGCGCATTAGGTGTGCGGCCAAATAGTGAGCTTGCTCATCATGCAGGGCTTGCAGTAGAACACGGTGCAGTAGTTACCAATGAGTTTTTACAAACAAATGATCCGTCTATTTTTGTTGCAGGTGATGTCGCACAAGTCACAGACGTATTTACTCATCAAAAAATTCGTAGTTGTGCATGGCCAGATGCAGTTCAGCAAGGTATGTATGCAGCTACAAATATGGCAGGCACCGAAAAAAAATATCCCGGAACGACTACTACGACAAGTACCTCTTTTTTTGGTATTAAATTGTGGTGCGCGGGAAGCCTTAAAGAGCTAGACGTGTCGTATAATTCTAAGTTATATCAAACCTCAGAGCTCTTTGAGCACATTGTTTTTAAAAATCAGATAGTAAAAGGTTTTATTACTTTAGGCTCAAAAACAAATGCTTCAGCTTTGCGCCAGTCGCTATTAACCCAAACCCCTTATGGGACTCAAGAATAAATAAGCTCGTTAAATTATAATAAGCTCAAGGGGGCTTTTGACCGGTTGAACCCTTCAATGGTATTCTAAGGATATATCATATAAGCGTTAAGAGCTTATTAATGGAGGTGTTTCAAATGAATTTTATTAATAAAATAGTTTTATCTTTTTGTATGGCAACTGCAATAAATTTACCTTTAATTGCCGGTGATGGTTTTTTTAGTCGAGTTTATGCTGGCGTGAATCAAGCAGGGTCAGCAACCATTTCCTTTATGGGACCAGTTTTGAATTCAGCTTCAGGAACTGTTAAAAATAGTTTTAAAACAGCGGGTGTATTTTGTGTCAATAACAGTAAGAAAGTAGGGACTGGTGTTTCTGCTGCTTATAATATGCAAGGTAAGTGTGCAATTTTTACATTTGCTACTTGTGCTTTTGCTACATATAAATTGCAACAAACTCAGCATTCTTACTTAGCGAGAATACCTTTTGGTTTATGGGGTGCATGGACTCTTAATAAATTGGCTAACAAATTCACTTATGATTACAGATCTGCTTACCCAGATAAGTATCGTAATGAGTTTGAGAATAAGTTTTTTAGACTTACTTCTGATGATAACAGTGCTTTAAATACTTTGCAGGATTGGCGAGTGCAATCAGATAAAGAAGAAGCTCAAAAAAAGTCTTTTGCTCAGCGTATTGTCACGACTCTTTCAGTAGATCAAAAGAGTGATACAGATGAAACAAAAAGAGCTGAGTGTAAGGGGCAAATTGAAAAAACTTTACAGATTCGTAAACAAGAACTTTTAGAACTTGAAAAAACAACAGGTTTAATGGCTGCGCTTTGGGCAAGAAAAAATGAGGTTTCAAATACACCTTTTAATAGTTTTTCATGCGAAGCTGTTTCTCATTTAGCATCTTGTGATAACAAATTTGAAGGTGAAAACCAACAACAAGCCACAGTTTTTATTGCAGATCTACAAAATGACACACGCTATTACCAAAAAGGGCTAGGTTGTTTTATGCATGGATTTTTTAAGGGTCCTGATTTTAATAGCGCAGTTAAATATCATAAACAACGTTTAGAGGAATATGCTCAATTAGACTATGCTAACAGGGTCTTTGTATGTTCAAAAACGATGAGCAATGCTCACGCTACTGTGGAACTAAGGTAGTTATTCAACTGGAAGTTTTATGATCACCAGATCATCAATAATTTGTACGGTATTGCCTGCTTTGTCTAAACGAATAATTTTCTTTTTGGTAAAGTAGGCATTACGTAATTGATCGACTGTTTCAATTCCTTTAAACTGCTCTGAGAGAGGAATTTCCTGCATTTTTCCATAGCCATGAGGATACCCGCGAGATTCAATCATGAGTCCTTTTTTTACATCGCTTATTACCACGGTGTGTCCACGCCATACTAAAATATCCCCATTTTCTATTTCCTCATTTTCCTTTAAAGCGGGGAAAGTTGCTCTTAAGGTGCTTGTGTTTTTTACAAATACATTAATACCTACTATTTGAGCAGCGCGTGCAATCATGTGAGAACAATCAAGACCGTAATAAGGCCTTTTTTTACTTTTTGAGCGATAGTAAAGTGTCATGTTTTTAGGTTTTTTAATAACGATGTCATTGTCAGGATGTCTTATGCCAACACTGGCGCCTCCTAGTACATAAGGTACCACGCCGTCCTGGTTATCTGTCCATTTTCTTAAAATTTCTATGAAAAGTTCTCGTTGTTCTGTGGCTGTTGTGGGCAGTTGTGTCAGGCAAAGATCTTGAGGCAGTAATAAAGTGTCTGTTTTTTTTGTGTGATTATTGTATCTATATACTGCAACAAAGGTATCTTTAGGTTGGTCTTGTGCTTTACAAAATCGAGTACCGGCAGAATACGTCAGGTGAGTTTTTTTATCATAATAACCCTCAAGCAAGGTAACGGTGTTATGAATGGGGATTGTAGCTTTTGAAAAACTAATAAAAGAAGGAAGAGCAGCTCTATCTTGCACCGTAAGATCGGCAAATCGAGTGAAATATTTTTTGGGAGCAAAATAAGTATCCACTTTTTGAGTAGGATTTCCGATCTGATGATACCAATGAAAAATCTTTATTTTTACTTCATGAGCAGTTTCTTCTAGGATTTGTACTGGTTCATTAAAAAGAAGCTGTGTAATGCGAGAAAGTTCTTTATTTGATTGATTTCCTGAACAAGGCAAATGATCATAAGAGTAAATGTGTGGGTGATGTGCCCGTGCTTCGCTGGCTGAGTGGCCGACTAAATCAACTACTGGATAATGACAAAAAGCGTTTGGGGTTGCTGCATGTAGTTTTTGGATTAAAAAAGCCAAAATTAAAAGCGTTATACGAGATTTCATAATAAGCCTTTGTAAGTTTGAAGTAACTCTTTAACTATTGCAAAAACTACCATCTAGAGGTTAAACTTATTTTACCGCAATAACAAGAATGGGGAGCAAAAGTGAAGATGTTGGTTCGTGTTATTATCTTATGCTTTGTAGTTACCGCAAGAGCTGATAGATCGGCTGAGGATAATATGTGGACATCAACGTATAAAGAAGTTTATTCAAGTGGCCAGATGATTAATAATGGTCATAAAAAAGAAGTAGTTTTTACTAGTGTTGATACGATTCCTTTTACTCAATTAATTTTTTCCTGGAATGCAGTTCGCCCCGCTCGGGGTTTTTTTAGTTTTTATATACAAGTTCGTGATGCAAAAACTAAAAAATGGTATGACTGGCATAAAATGGTGGAGTGGGGAAATGGGATTCAACGATCATTTCAATCAAAGAATGAAGGATCTGAATTTTGTTATGCCCGTCTTGAATTACGAAATCACAAAAACGCTGACGCCTTTCGCATAAAAGTTCTTACTCAAGAGCCTCAAGACCTTTCTTTAGTCAAGGCGCTTATTGCTTCAGTCTCTCATTCCGGAGAATTTATTTCAGAAAAATATGCAGATCGGGGCCGTGGGCTTGAAACATTTGTATTAAAAGGAATACCCCTGGCATCACAATTTCTCGTTGATCATCCACGGGCTGATTCATTATGTTCACCCACTTCTACCAGTATGATGGTAGGTGCTCTAAAAGGAAGAAAAATAGATCCCTTACAGTTTGCTAACTACGTTTATGACGATGGGCTTAATCAGTTTGGAAATTGGACATTCAATACTGCTCATGCTTATGAACATTGCGATGAAAAAGTATTATTTTATGCCACCCGTCTGAATTCTTTTACAGAGTTGTATGATATTTTACGTAAAAAAATTCCTGTGGTAGTCAGCGTCAGGGGCCCTCTTAAAGATGCACCGCGTCCTTATTTAGGGGGACATCTTCTGTTGGTTGTAGGATGGGATGAGCAAGAACAGAAAGTATTATGCCATGACCCAGCTTTTGAAACAGAAGAAGAAGTTTTTATGGCTTATGATATTCACGAATTTGTGACTGCATGGGAACGTTCTCGTCGTATGACTTACAAACCTCATTTACTAGTTGACCTTTCTTAGATATCTTTCAGTAAAATAAGCTTACCTAACCGTTTGAACCCACTCATTATATTGACTATTAGAAAATAAATGTACTAGTCTGAGAGTGGATGGTTGGTTATAAACGAGGAGGTATTTTTCATGGGATTAAAGTGGCTAGTTGCATGCTTAGTGGTGTTAAGTACATCATCTGCACTTGCGCATATGGAGCATCATGTTTCAGGCTCGATGGGCAGAGAATGCGCGCTTACTAAAGTGTTTCAGCATGAGGGAAAGCTGAGTAGTAAGGCGGTATTTCTTTTTTCAGGTAATCCTGTGTGTACCTATATACCGCGTGAACTTGATGAAGAGAAAATAGCTAATGGCGAGCCTTTAAAGCTCGTTTTTTTTGTGCCTCATGCAACGATTAAAAAAGAAAGCAAGTCAGCGATTGCTCGATTGAATAATGAAACATGTACGCAGGATTATTGTATCAAGGTTAATCAGGTTACCACTCCTGTTAAGGGTATTCAGTTTACCGTGAGTTATTATCCACAACTTCATGGTTTTGAATATCAATCATTTAAATCTATCACCGGTGATGAAGGTGTTGTTTTTAACTTTCATAATCAAAGTCTTTTGCAGCAGGTCAATGTGAAAGCATCGACAGAGCGTATTCGTCGTACTGCGTTTACAGAGCTTCCTACGGTTATCCTTGATTTTGGTCATGGTGGGGATGATCATGGATTTACTAATGGAGTTCTTCTTGAAAAAGAAATGAATCGTCAGATTGGTCAGAAGGTTGCAAAACTTTTAAAAAAAAAGGGGTATCAGGTCTGCTTAGTTAGAGAGGGTGATGAATCACTGGCTCTTGATGAAAGAACAGCACGTATTCATGCCTGCAAAAATGCAGGCATTCTTATTTCTATTCATACTAATGCGGCTGCACGAGCAGAAGCTTCAGGGATAGAAACTTTTTGTCATATTCCTGATATGTTTACGACTCACTACCAGCAAGCAAACAAAGACACAATTGGTATTTTGCAGGAAATTGATTCAGTTGTTTTTGAACAAAGTATGCAGCTTGCTCAAGCAGTACATAAAAATGTTCTTGAGACTGCAAAAATAAAAAACACCTCAGTGGTTGATCGAAAGGTTAAACATAAAGTTGCACAGTTACTTTTAGGTTCTGAAATGCCTTCTATTTTGGTTGAACTGGGTTTTTTAACTAATCAAGAAGAGGCGCTTTTGTTACAAAAAAGCTCTTATCAAAAAGATCTTGCTCTAGGAATTTGCAAAGGTGTCGACGCTTTTTTCAATATGGTATAACATCAGTATAAATCTGTTTTTTTAAAAAAAATGATGATACAATCCTTTCCATATAAAATTTATGGTGATAGTACTTAAACCTCTTTTAATAAGAATTACTTTTAGGGGTACCCAGTGTTTGCTGATATTTGGCAAGATTTTCTTACAATTGTGCGCGAAGAGGTGGGAAGCCGTGTTGTTGAAACATGGTTGAAAGCTGTTGCCGTGCAACAATGGGATCTTGATAGCAAAACATTATACATAGAAGCCCCCAATACTTTTGTAAAAGAGTGGATACAGTCACGTTATACTAAGCTTTTTGAACATCATTTGGGACGGTTATTTAATACCGCAGGCCTTAAGGTTGTATTTTTAAGTAAAGTAAGCCAGTCTGATCAGCCGGTAAAAGATTCCCTTGCAACCATTATTCCCGCAAAACTAAGTAATGTTTCTCATGAGATAAAACATGAATTGGTCCGTAAAACCAATACAGGATACACACGGCTTAATCCAACCTATAAATTTGACTCGTTTGTAGTAGGGCCAAGCAACTCGCTTGCCTATGCAGCAGCTCGTGCGGTCGCAGACGAACCAGGACGCCTTTATAACCCACTTTTTATTTACGGCGGCTCAGGGCTTGGTAAAACACATCTCTTGCACGCAATAGGTAATGCGTTGCTGGAAAAGCATCCAAAATGTGTGGTTCTCTATCAAACCGCTGATCGATTTGTGAATGAGTTTATTAATGGGATTCGATTTAATAAATTTCATGAATTTCAACAGAAGTATCGTGAATTAGATGTTTTACTCATTGATGACATTCAGTTTATTTCTAATAAAGAACAGACGCAGGAAGCGTTTTTCCATATCTTTAATACGCTTCATGAGGCACATAAACAGATTGTGTTTTCGAGTGATATTTTTCCTCGGCATATTACGGGGCTTGCTGAACGGTTACGATCGCGTCTTGAGTGGGGTTTGGTAACAGATATTCACAAACCACCGCTTGAAACTAAAATAGCGATTTTAAAAAAGAAGGCGGCAGTTCATGGTGAAATGATTGATGATGCGCTTGCTGAATATATTGCTCAGTATGCAGAATCAAATGTGAGAGAGCTTGAAGGATCGTTAGTAAGAGTGCTTGCATTTGCGTCTTTAACAAAACAACCGATTACTCTTGAATTAGCCCATCGTGTTTTGGGTGGTCAAAAGGTTGAACGCAAAACTCATAAAATTGATTTTACCAAAATTGCAGAGGTGGTCTGTGAGCATTATTCTTACCGATTGACTGACCTTCGTTCTAATAATAGGGCAAAAGAGTTGTCTTTAGCGCGTCAGGTTGCTATGTATCTTATGAAGAAGATGACTGATAAATCGTTACGTGAGATAGGTACGTTCTTAGGAAGAAGAGACCATTCAACAGTGATTCATGCATTTGATAAAGTACAAAAAGGGTTAGAGTGCGATCCTGCCCTCAAAAGTGCGGTCCAATCTCTTGAGGAGGCTATTTCACGTTAAGAAGGAGCGCTTACCGTGAAAAATCATATTTTCTTTCTCACAACTTTTTTAATAGCTGGAATTCCAACTTTTCTTATTTCAAAAAATCTTCCATTTCAAGTTTCTGGAGTATCAGAAATTTCCCGTTCAGTATTTGATGACTCTCTGGATCAGTTTCTTGAGCGTTGTGCAGACAATGAGGATGAAAAAATTGAGTTTCGTGGATACTATAGTAAGTTTCTTGAAAAACAGGCCCGCACTCGTCGCCAATCAAAACATTCACGACTCCGCAAGCTTCGTTCAGCAGCATTGCCTCATCTTGAAAAATCTCATCCTGATTGGTATAAGCAAATCGAGCCGTTTGTATTGGATCTTGAAGATACAGGTTCTGATACTAAAAAAGTACGTCTTTTTTTAAATCGTTATGCAGTGCTTATTCAGTATCGTGATTCTCAAAATAATCAATCATCAACCTGGTGGGACACCACAAAATCATATGCTAAATCTATGGGCAGCAAACTTGCAGGCGTAAAAGACCGCTTGTTTGGTGCTAAAGAAGTTAAGGCATAGAGAACGGTGGAGTTGGATGCAGTTGCAAATTGCGCCTGTCCTTTTTGGTTCTACAGAAACGATCTTTAATGAATTTAAAAAACAGATGGAGGTACCAGGAGGTATAACTGGTAATACGAGGTCGTTTCTTGAACCCTACCAAAGAAGGAAAATGTTCAGTATCGATGATTGCAATTTTTTTGGTATCTTTTTCAATTAAGAAGTTTGTAATGTGTGGATCAATGCGACAAAGGAGGTAGTTACACAGATCAATTGCTATTGCTCTATCTTCTGCACTAAAAATAGAAAAATCTCGTTCGAATTTTACTTCGTCAGTTACAATTGCATAGACACCAGGAACGTTTACGGTGAGTTTTTCATAACCACCAATATTATAGCCTGTTATTTCCAAGGTTTTTGGTTTTTCAGGCTGCCAGAACCATTTGCGAGGTGTGTCTACACGCTCAGACCAATAAGGACTTTTTTTGATGCGTTTTTGAATAGCATGAAGATTTTTTACACGGGTAAATCCAATAAAATGGCGTGTGGCACCGCCTCCGATAATAAAGAAGCATGCTGGTTCAAAGCCTTTATTATACGGGCGTATAAAACTACGAGGAGTTTCCATAAACAGTTTTACGACAAAGGGGTATTTTTTACAGCGTACCACAAGAAGTCCGGCTTGTTTACTGACGTTGAAATCACGATTTTTAAGAACTTCAAAATTAGTATAGGTTTTTTTCCCTCGATAGACTTCCTGTAGTAGATTTTCAATCATACCAGAAAGTTCTTTTCCGCTTACTGAATGCTGTGTATCGTGTCTGAATGAAATTTGCCCTGGTGGAAGAAGGTTCTCTTCAAAAAATACTTGGTCATACAAATGAAAAATTGGTGTTATTTCAAGGTTTGAATCACGCAAAAAATAAGTTTTAGAGTTTTGGCCTGCCCATCGAGTAGTAATAGAAGGGCACAGCGGATCTCTTTTGCGTAAGGCACTACGGGCATTTATCAGCAACGGATTGAGCATCATCATAAAGCTCAACAATAACATTATATTTTGCACGTACATCCCCTGAAAATGTTATGTACTAAGGGCTTAATTAACTTTCTTAGTAATATATAAAATAGGATTATAAGTAAATAATCTCTTGCATTTTAAGCTTTTAAACAGATACCATCTTTAGTGAAAAGAGTGCTAAACAGTGTGCTTGTATCAATCACTTATCAACACACTACCATGCTAAGAAGGGAGTGAACGATGAGTAAAAAGAATAAAGAGCAACGCAAGAGTGAACTTTCTCGTTGTATCTGTAACATTCCCAAACAGATGATTAATAAACATGGCAGTCATAACCTGACTGAATATGTGTTACATCATTTGGCTGCTCCAGAATGTTTTAATCTAAGCAAAGCCGCATATTTTGTGGACAATCCTGACTTTGACAAACTCAAAGGCGTCGCAGGCTATTCTCGTACTGAAGCTTATCCTGATCAAAACCATTGGGATGATAATAAAACATTTGATAATCATATGCAAACCGCTTCATTTAACAAAACAGTTCGTGCATTTGAGAATGCCAGTGTGCAGAGAAATAATCATAAAATTGACGAGCTTGCTGAAAAACTTTCAAAAGAGCTTGGTCTTGAAAAACCCGATCACCATGTATGGAAAATGAAACATGACAATCATGGACTGTTAATTTTTGAGCTTTCAGACGAACAGGATCGTGAAGTGGTTGATGAATTTCTTAAAGATAGTCTTTATCTTTTTGGATTCTGTCCGGTTTTTTAAGCTAACTTTTTATATTTCTAAAAACACAATCGCCCCGGTCTGCAATTTGGCAGAGATTGAGGCGACTGTTGTGTTTTAAATACCGGACATTTTTATGGCTTAAGACCAGGAATAAGGTCTTCTAATTCGTTTTCAAGAGATTCAAGTTGTCGTAGTTTCTCTACTAAATCCCAAATTTTAAAATTTCGTACTATAAAACTGTGTTCTTCACTTATTTCAGCAAGTGCTTTTGGAATATCAGTTTTTGAATTGACGTCAGGAGTAAGTGAGAGGAGCGCAGTCATTAAAAATTGTTTTACAAGAGCGCATTTTTCATAATCAACTAATTCTTGAAATTCTGAGTGGTAGGTTTTATCAGTGTGACAGACAATAGTTGCGTATTTGAGTGCCGCTATTATTGATTTTTCTGTGTAGTGAGCGCTTTTAACTTTTGCAGTCATTTCTGGATTTTTACATTCTTCAGCGGGAATTGCACCTTTAATAAGTGTGCTTAAAGAAAGTCCTAATAAACTCAAAAATAATAGTCTTTTCATATATTTTCAATCGATTGATTATAGAGTCGTATTGATGCAAAAAGTAGTATTTGAGCACTATGATAGTCATTTATTCCTTTTTTGCAATAAAACAGCGTTCTATACCATCTGTACAGAATATCAGTTTGTAAAAAATACTGTGTTAATATTGCAATTAGTATTATTTTACAAGTAGAATACTATCCAGGAGTGTTATAGTGTTTTAAAACAAAACACGCATTTGGAGAGTAGCATGAAAAGGGCGTTAATGTTTGTAGCATTGTTTTTATGTGTAGATCGGTTTATGGACTATCGAATAAACAAAGCTCGCCGTCAGGCGCGTGTTGCAATGCTTAAACGAAAGCGTTATGCCGCTCTTTATACACCACCTTTAAAAGAACCTCTTTTACCACAATCCGGGCAATCGCTGCCCACTCAGGTAGGCAAGGGTGGAACCACCACCAGTTGAAAGAAATCCTGTTGGGTCGTTGTATTTAAAATAACGAGCAAGTGCCACTGTATCTCCACCACCAATGATTTTATGAGCACTGCTCAGTTGTAATACTTGGAAAATACAGCGAGAGGCTTCAAGGGTTTCTGGATGTTCTTTAAGGCCAGGCGCCCCATTAAAAAGTATGGTACGAGCAAGGCCCAGATGTTTTTTAAACAGTGCAATGGTTTCTGGTCCGACTGAAATGCCTGTTTGATTTGTATTTATGTTGCGGGTAGTCAAAAGAGGAAACGGCTTTGTCAGAGTTCCTGTCGTTACTACATAATCAAGAGGAGTTACTAAGGTAATTTCTCTTTTTTTTGCTTCGTTAATAATGGCAAGAGCATTATCACATTGTGCATCATCAACAAAAGATGATCCTGTTTCAATACCAACCGCTTTTAAAAAAGTAAACACCAAAGCCGGACAGAGCAAAATCGTTGATAGATGGTCAAGTAATGCACGAATTAAAGGAATTTTAGTTTCAGGTTTGCCACCACCAATGATTAAAGTAAATGGTTTTTGCGGATTGTTAATAATCGTTGAAAGAGTTTTTAATTCTTGTTCAACCAGAAGGCCGATAGTTTTACGGGAAGAAGGAAAAAGAGAATGAAGAATACTTATTGAAGCGCTTGCACGATGAAGTGAACCAAAAGCATCTTGTACAAAATAGGTTCCTAAGCGTGCAAGTTGTTGTGCAAACTCAAGATTGCAGGCGTTTTCTTCAGGGAAAAAACGAATATTTTCAAGGACTACAATTTGAACTGTATTTTTAGCACAGAGATGTTGGGCTGTTTTTATATCTGGAGCAAATGCTACTGAGAAACCTTTTTTTTCAAACCATTCACAGATGGGCAGAAGTGAGAGGGTAGAGATTTTTTGGGTGGGCCTGCCAGAATGGCCTAACAGAGTAACAGTTCCGCCTTTTTTTACGATTAAAGACAAGGTAGGGCACACTGCTTCAAGTCTGAAATCATCAAGAAGTGCGCCTTCTTTATTTCGTGCAACGTTAAGATCAGCTCTTACAATAACGCGTTTTCCGTTCAGGTCCCATGAGTGTAAGGTTGACTGCTTCATAAAAATCCCCTTTTTTAAAAAACACTATCCTTCAAACCTAAGAGTTGTTGAGCAGTTGATATACCGTGTTGAGTATGCTGCAAATAATGAGGCACACATACTAATTACAATAATGACTGCAAAAATGAGGATAACTAGAGGCCATTCAATATAAATGGGTAAATGGGTACATAGATAGGCATCAGGAAGAGTGATAAAAGGATATTGTTCAAGAAGTATTCCAATAAGTAGTGCTGCACACAGTCCACTAAACGCTGCACACGAGGCTAAGATTGTCCCCATAAAAACAAAAATTGCAGTTACGCTTGAGTGATTCATGCCCATTACTTTAAGAAGAGCAATGTCGGTTTTTTTCTGAGTGATCTGCATAAAAATGAGTGCGATAATATTGGCGCTTGCAATTAGCGTTACCAAGATGAGTAGCAAAAACATCACATATTTTTCAAGCTTAGTAACTGAAACAAGTGCCGGATAAAGTGTTTTCCAGGAATCGCATTCGACGCCCAAATCATCTGCTAGTGTGTGTGCAAGTGCAACATCATCAGTGCTTGGTGTAAGTTTCAATCCAATTTGGGTAATGCTTTCATCGGACAGGTCTTTGCGTGCCATGGCAAGAGAACAGATGAGGGTAAATTTATCATATTGCATGATGCCCGTATCCATAATGCCGCCAATAGTTACGTGTACTGTTTCAAATGATTGTGCATCTGAAGCTGATTGTTCATCAGCGCAAAACAAAAGGCTGCATTCATCACCGACTGAAAGATTATGATAGTCTGCCAGTTTTGTGCCAATAATTATTTTTTTATCAACAAGCGCATTTTTTAAAGAAACATTACGTACTTTTTTTTCAAGAGAAGAAACACGCGGCTCGGCATCAGGATCAATAGCTTTTAAGTTTGCCACTGAGGTTGCAGATGAGTTTTTTGATCGTAAAATAACGCGCTTTGTGTGAGCTGGAGCGGTATGGGTTATTTTCCCCTCATAGCGTGTATGTAAAAGTTTTTCTAGTTCTTTATAGTCAAAACATCCGTCGCTGGGAGCAGAAAGAACGAGTTGCGGATAAATGTTTTGCATTTTTTCTGCAAGGACCTGTTCAAACCCGGCCATAATAAAAACTGCAAGAGCCAGGCAGGCTGTTCCAGTAAAAACACTTAAGAAAGAGATTTTTGCCACGGTACTAATGCGGTTTGAGTCGCTTGTACCGGTGATATAGCGCCATGCTAAGAAACGTGCAATTTTCATGCTCATAGAATTTACCTTGTAAAGTAGCATCATTTTTTTTACGCTAACTGGTACTACTAAATGTGACAAGTATATAACAAAGAGGTACGAGTATGAAGGTGTTCATGCATGCATGCATAGTCGTGAGCATGGTTTTGCTTCCTGGCTGTGGGGGAGTAGTTGACTGGGCTAATGAAACATTTGATCAAGGAAAGCAGCACGCTGACCATAAAGCTACAGTTGATAAATACATGCGATCTATAAAAATTTACGACCAATTTGAGACGGTTGCGTTGTTTGATATTTTGTTTCTTTCTGATGATATTCGTGATGCGTATTCAAAACTATTTAGTTCAATGCATGGCCGTTCTCAAGAGGCTCATTTAACTTTCCTGCGTAGACAACTTAAAACTAATGAACACTTTGTTTCATTTTATGTACTGAGTACTCATCAGGTTCCTTTAAACCTTAAGCCGGCTGTCTGGTCAATTTATCTAAAAATCGGTGATGTTGCGTATCAACCACTTGAAATAAAAGCTATTGAGCTTTCTCCAGAATACAACAGATTTTTTGGAAAACGTTTGACCAATCATAAACGTCCGTATGAAATTCGTTTCGAGCGTCAAGACACTGAAGGTCGAGATATTCTTGAGGGTGTTTCACGTATAGAACTGGTGTGCAGCACTCCTAAATATCATTCAGCCGTTGCATGGGATTTGCCAAAAGAAGAATCGGCAACATCTGCTCCAGAAATGGATAGCCAAGAGCAGATTTCATGAATCTTGTTATTGGAGCTGATCACCGCGGATTTTCTCATAAGCAGGACATTCTTATGTCTCTGTCTGAATATAAGTGGAATGATGTGGGGTGTGATTCGCCGGTACGTTGTGATTTTCCTGTGTTTGTGAAAAAAGTTGTTGACTCGTTGCGTTCCGAAAGAGCGCAACGGGGAGTTTTGTTATGTGGCAGCGGAATCGGGATGTCGATTGCAGCCAACCGATTTTCTGGTATATACGCTGCTCTTGCTTGGAATATTGAAGTGGCAAAGCTTTCACGACGACACAATAATGCAAACATTCTTGTTATTCCTGCAGATTTTGTAAGCTCTGAAGATGCGGTTGCAATGGTTCAAGCATGGCTTTCGACTGACTTTATTGGTGGAAAATATCAGGAACGCATAGATTTAATTGAAGGCTAAGCTTTATGGCCACCAAAAGTTACAAAGTCGATTGTTGCTCGCATAACATCTCTGACAAACTGATTTGCTACCGTTACAAACTCTTCATAGTACAGTTTAGTAAGTGTATTAAATTGTAACGTATCAAATACGGTTACTACAGGGTTTGATGCTGGCAGTTGCTTTGAAAGCGTTTCTTTGAGTGCCATCTCTGGACCATCTTTATAAGTATTCATCATTGTTGCAAGTAAAGTAGCATGACTTTTTGCAACTTCAAGAGCAGGATCCATCACTGCTTTAACGCTCTCAATAAATTCATACATTTCGTGTAATATTTTTTCAGTGGAATCTTTTATAAGTTTTTGTTGTTCAGGTGGTGTTTTAAGATAGGTATAAAGCCCTGCAGATTTATCATTTAAAGTAGAATACGCTTTAAATTTAAGTCTTGCCGTTAGTTTTTTGAGTGCATCATGCGCATCATTCAGTTTGTTTTGAGTAAGAGCATTTTTTAAGAGTTCTACCTGTTGTTTTTCATTAATTGTTGCGCCGTCAATTTGACCGGCTTTTATTTTGCCATCGTTGATTGCAATAATACAAAGAAAACTATAGATAAGAGATTTATTCATAGATTTTTACCCCCTGTAAAAAACGAGAACTCTTTTAAAGTCACAATTTATTTTTTAGGTGTATATCGTTCAAAGAGAATGTAGTCAGTTTGTGCACGCAGAACATCTCTTATAAATTGATACGCAACAGACGTAAACTCTTGATAGGCGGTCATTACTAGGAGATTAAATCCAAGCATCTCAAATCCTCTGACTGCTGGGTTTGAGTTTTGGATCTGCTTTGAGAGGATTTCTTTGAGATTTATTTGGTTGAGCCTCATTGTGTTGCTAATATTTTGTGTAAGTAACAAAGAGTTTGTTCGGTAAACATTAGAAATTTCATCTATTACTTTTTGGACCTTGTCGATACAGTCAAACACTTCATGGAGTGCTTTCTGAACATCAGGTCTCATAACATCACCAACATCAACACTCTTAGAAACATAGGTGTAAAAGCTCGATTCCCCACCTTTAAGGGAAAATTGTACCTTTGTTTTCAGAATGGCAGTAAGATTTTTAAGAGCCTCTGAGGCTGAAAAATAGTTTTTAGTGGCAAGTGCATTGGTAAGTCCTGTTAACTGTTGGTCTAACGAAATTTGTGCTGCTTTTATTTTTCCATCATTGATCGCAATAATACAAAAGAAGATAAAGAATAAAAATTTTTTCATGAGAGCCTCCCCCACCATTTAGATACTTTCCCCTACATGTTTACTGTATAAAAAAGAATACTATCACTGCAAGGCATCAGAGTTTTCGAGCTTAAATTGAAAAAGATGTGCTATGAAAGTCATAAAAAAAGCCCTTGAAGAATGAACCTCAAAGGCTTTTTTTTAACTATCAGTTATTTTAATGAAAGAAGATTTACTCGTCGTTTAACTGATCTTGGCTCTGACGGTTTTCTTCTTGCTTATTCTTTTCTTCTTCGCGTGCAATATCTTGAGAAACATTTGCAACTCTAGAAATCGTGTGACCGGCAATTGATTGGTTCTCTTCTTCTTCTTCTTCCTCAATTGCATCAAGTTCTTCATCTTCTGTGGTATATTCAGGAAGATTGCTTGGACCACTTAGTTCACTTGAAGCTTGAGTGAAAGAAACACTAGAAGGTTGAGCGTCAGGATGACCAGGTTTTTGTGTAGCAAAATAATCGCTGATTAAATCAAAGTTATTCAATTTAAAGCATTGTTTCACGTCACTTGCACGCAGCACCTGACGACGTTGTAGAAGGTCTACAAAGTGCGCAAACTCTTGCTTGCGAGATTCAATGAGTTCTTCCATCTCTTTGCGACAGTGTTCCACAAGCAAATATGCTTGCTCTAGTTTTTGTTCTCTTATTTTGCGAGGTAATAGTTTTTCATCACATCCATTAAAGATGATACGTCGTGCGATTGTAAGTGCTTCTGTTTCATCTTCTCCATATGCAATATAATCAAGCCCAAGTACTTTTTGGCCTACTGTTCCTGCAATAGCAATTTTACACTCTTTAATACGTTCTGCATTTGAAATCAGATGATAGGTATCAATACTGTGGTAACTAAAGATTCCACCAAAACGAACACCTGTTTTTTCATCAGCATCAGCGACGGCTTCATAATGTTGTAGTACGTGTTTTTCCTTAATTTTCTCAGTCATTTTCATAATGCTGACACCAGTGAATTTCTTCTCTGGCGATAAGGTGACTGACGCAAGTGCTTTAGCCCCATAGCGAGCAGCAATGACTTGACGTTTTTCTTGAGGAATTTCATCAGCGTCGGCAATTACTTTTCGCACTACGATATCAAGAGCTTCATTTGCATGTTTTTGTGATGGTATTTCAGCTTTGTTTTTTGCAATGCTTGCAGTCTGTTCGATAATCTTTGTAAGTGTGCTATAGGAACAGGCTTCCGTTTCTTGTGCTAAGACATCAAGATCAAAATTATTGAGGTCAAAAAATCTTTTTTCAAAGAAGCTTTTGAAAAAGTTTTTTCGCGCATCATAATAAGGATTTTCAAAGTAGATCATAGTGCCACAACGACCATCTGCACGAATTGCATAGTCGATATGTTCTGGTCTATTGGTTGCAATAATGAAGATAATAAGTTCACTTAAATCAGAGGAAGTTGTGTATCCATTAATAGCAGTTAAAGCATCTGCTAAGAATTTTTTATTTTCATTACGTTGAGCACCGGTTAAATCAAATTCATCTAAGAAAAGTACACATGGAGCAAGGTTATATGCCTTAATATATTCCACGCAATAACCAATACCATTAGTCATAAGAAATCCAACATCAAGCGCCCAGAATTTACATTCTTTTTTACCTTGAGCGGTAAGTGCTTTAGCAATTTCTCCTGCTACAGCTTTAGCCATTAAACTTTTACCAGTTTGAGGTTCACCCGCAAAAAGGTAGCCGCGAGGAATTGCAATTCCTTCTTGAATGCTGCGTTCTGGATTTGAAACAAAATCAATAATAGGTTGGAGTTGTTTTTTGATATCTTCTCTTCCTACGATATCATCGAATGTTTCTTTTGGTGTTTCTTGTTCGTTTGCTTTTACGAATGTTCCTTGTTCACCACGTAATTTTCTATGCACGTTAGCAGCAACAAGGGGAAGTTCTTCCTTAAGAATTTTAATGTCATCGTAAATTTGTTTTGCAACAAATGGTCCTACTGCGACGTTTAAAAAATTAGCTTTAAAATCAATATGAGCAAGAAAACTCAAGTTATTACGGATAAAGTTAAGAACACCAGTGCGAGGAGATTTATCAAATGGCTCAGAGCTATCAACAGATTGAGCGAGCTCGCCTTTATTAGTTTGATTAACAAGAAGGGGATCGATTGTTTTACCTTCCCATTGAAAATCTTTATTCCAGGCATTGAAAGTTGGAAGTATACGATTTGGATTATTTAGAGTGTCAGAAGATGGTATAGCTGGAATGTTAGTTCCAAGGAATCTAAATCTGCCGGGTTCAAATTCTTGAAGAACACGTCCATTAGAAGTGTCTGTTATCATTGTAGCTCTTGTAAATTTTTCGAAATCTTGAGCAATAGTTTTATTGTTTAAGATTTCTAGAAGTTCTCTGTATGTTTTTTTGTTTGTTGTTTCACCAAAGAAGCTTCTTACGAGACTTTCTTTTGGTACTGGGAATGGTTCAAATAGAGTGCGACCTTTAAATTGGAGAGATCCTAAAATTATCTCGGCATCTGTGTTATTAAAAGGGATCGTCATACCGTTGCCAGCATCAACAAAATATCTTTTTCCATCTTCTAAAGCTTTTTTAGGAGTAATTTTTCCGTTTTCAATAGTAAGCGATATATAGGATTTTTCGTTCCAAGTTCTTCCTTCAGGGGTAGTCATATAATAGGCAAGAGGTAATCCTTGTTGATCAATTGGATTTAAGCCGTCTTCATATATAATTTTTTCTTGTGAAGTATTGTGTGGAAGAGTGGTTCCTCCAATTGTCCACCCATAATCTTCGTCGACTTTTACTTCATGATATTTTTCATGTTTGCTTATTTGAGTTGCAATAGGAGAATCGCCGACTAATCCTTTAATGGCAAGTGCCCATGATCGTACGTAACTGTTTGAAATTGATTGCAGCTGCGCTTCAGGTAAATTGTGTACTGTTAAAGCAATAGTGCCACTGTAAGAAAATGCGCGTTTAACAATTGACCAGGGATAGACTTGAGCGTTTTTTTGGCTGAATGAAGAAATTGTAAATAAGGGTTTATTCCACCAGTCTGATGCTTTGGTGTACCAACGATTAAAAATGTTTTTTCCCATGTTGTTAACAAGGTGCTGAAAGTCATTTAAATTTTTCTCAGTTTCTTCCATCAACTGATTCATTTGTTCGGGCGTTATCTCTTTGATCGATCGATTGATGTCTGCGGGATTGACATCTGGCATTTTTGAAAATGATTTTGTTAGAGATACATGGATTGCTTTGGTAAGACCATTGAGCAAAAGTGAAAGTTTTGCCAGTTTTTCTTTGTCTGCATTGAATGTTGCGCGTGCTTTGTGAAGTTGTAAACTTTTTTGAAGATCGGTAAGCATTTCTCTAATTTCAGTTACTTTTTCTTTTGAAAGCTTGAGTGTTTGTAGGCGTGAGCCGGCTGAAGGAATAAACAGTAAGAGAGCGTCAATTTGTTGAAGGACTCGAGCTTGAAGCACTTTGTCTTCATCTAAGGCGGACGCTTGATTTTCTAGCCCCATTCTCATTGGCAGTAATGCGTAGGTTGAATTGAAAGAAAGAGTACAGAGCGCTATAAAAAAAATTTTCTTAATAAGCTTATTTAACATCCGAGTTAACAGCATAAAAACACCCCTATTTTATGGCTTTGAGAGCCGTCATTTTTTTATGAAAAGTATTTAAAGAATACGTGACCAGTAAGGGCTTGTCAAAGACCCTTTAGCGACTTTTATAAAATAAGGTCATCTTTATTAATTCTTTTTGATATACTGGCGCACAATAAACCAAAATCTCGTGTTTTCATCGTGGATACGGAGGAGCGAATGTTCATTACGGAAAAAAAGCTGGCAGCATTGTTAGGGGTAGTTCTTTTTATAGGGGCTGCAGGAGGCTTTTTTTGGAAGTATTACCCGCATAGTAATCAAGCTGCAAAAGTAAAAAGAGGACCTTCTGTTGAGGCAGGCGATATTAATATCGATAAAATAATAGGGATGGACAATCTTGTTCCCTTTCTTGTTTTGGGTTCAGGTCCAGCTTCTTTGGCGGCTGCACTTTATGGGGCTCGGACACGTATTAGAACCGTTGTTTTAAAAGGTAATCAACCAGGGGGCCAGTTAACTGGTACTTCTTATATTGAAAACTGGCCAGCAATCAGGAAAATTCGTGGTGCAGAGGTAGTAAAAGATTTTGAGATTCAGGCTGCTCGTTTTGGGGCTATTATGGTCAGCGATGCGGCGGTAAGTATTGATTTAAGCTCGTGGCCTTATACAGTCAAAACAGAAGAAGGAAAGACCCTTCATGCACTTTCTCTTTTTGTAGGAACAGGGGCAACTCCTAAAAAGTTAAACGTTCCTGGTGAAAGTGAATACTGGGGGCATGGAGTAACCACCTGTGCAATTTGTGATGCTCCTTATCATAAGGGTGATACAGTTGTTGTTATTGGTGGTGGAGATTCTGCCGTAGAAGAATGTTTAGAGCTCTCTGCATATGCTCGTGAAGTAAGAATGCTTGTTCGAGGTTCTGTAATGAGGGCGTCTCCAGCAATGGCAGAAAGGCTTAAGCAGTGCTCTAACGTTAAAGTAATGTATAATTATGCAGTTACTAAGATTCATGGCGTTGATGGCCATGTCAGTGGCGTTGACATTGTTAATACAGAAACTAAGGCAAGAGATTTCTGGGAAAATGTACGAGGAGTCTTTTTAGCAATTGGTCATAGTCCTAATAGTCATATGGTTAAAGACTACGTTCAAACTGACTCTATGGGATATGTCACCTTAAAAGGCCGTACTCAAGAAACTTCGTTAGCAGGGGTTTTTGCTGCAGGAGATGTTTCTGATCCTCGTTATAAACAGGCAGGCGTTGCAGCTGGAGATGGCATTAAGGCTGGTCTTGATGCCATGTGGTGGCTCAGTGATATTGGTTTTAATGGGCAAGTGGCTCAAAAACTGGAGCCATTCTTTTTTGATCCACAGCTTGATAATAAGATTGAAGTTGAGTCTATTACTTCAACAGGTGTTCTTGATGAATATATTGAAGACATAGGTTCAGAGAAGCTTATTGTACTTGATTTTTATGCTTCAACCTGTCCTTCATGTATGCACATGTTGCCGGTGGTACAGTGGGCGGCAACAAAGCTTTCAGAAAAAGCAGTATTTTTTAAGGTTGATGCGGCAATTGCGTTTGATATTGTAAAACGTTATAACGCTCCCTCAGTTCCTCACTTTGTAGTTCTTAAGAGAGGCAAAGTGGTCGGAAGAACAAGTGATGTTATGGATAGAACACAGCTTTATGACTTTATGAAACAATTTACCGATAAATAATGATAAATTGTTTTTACATAAATAAGCATATTTAAGGCTGACTATCTAAAATACTTGTAGATCGGCTCTTTGATTGATTACCCTGAAACTATATCAATAGATGGAGACCACTGTAAAAAGGTGGTGAAAAAGGGGGATGTCCATGAAAAGGCCTTTCAATAAAATAAGTTTATTCTTAGTAGTTCAGTTGGTTGTTTTATGTTCTCAAATGATTATGGCAGGCGAGTTTGCCGCAGCTCTTGAAGGTGAAGAAGCTGCTATTGGAAGAACCCTTGAAGAGGGAATGGCTGGTCATCTTAATCCAAGTTCTGAGGCAGCTAGCGTAGCATCTCGTGAAGCCCTTGAACAAGAAGCTTTACAAAGTATCGGTAACAAAGCAGAAGGTGAGATTGGGCAACTTGAGGGCCAACAATTAGAAGTTCAAAATCAAACTCTAGCTGAAGAGCAACTACAATCAGCACGTTTTAATGAACAAAATCTTGAAGTTCCCCAAGTTCCTGCTGAAATGCAACCAGTTCCTTCAGAATCATCTTTAAATAAACCAGAAAATTTAACAGATTCTGTTACCAATTCTGAATCTTTATCAGAAGTACCTCCATCATCAGAAAATTTAAAAAAAGATGGTGTTTCTGCGGGCGCTCCTGAGGGTAGTTTTAGACAAGTAACTGAAGACTATGTACAAGCAAAAACTGAAGTTAAACTCACTGAAGCACGAGTTAAAGAAGCTCAGTCAGAGTTAAAAAGTGCCGAACAGGATTTTAATAAAGCACAATCAGTGCATGAAAAAACCACTAAAGAATTACAAGCAAAAAAGAGTGCAAACGCTTCTTTTGAACAAGAAGAAGCAGCTTTTAAGCAATCACAAGAAGCATTAGATTCAGCACGGAACGCTCGCATGAAAGCTCGTGAAGAATTAAATGCTGCTCAGGAAAATAGAGCACAAGCACAAGAACAAGTTACGGAAGCAAAAAAGGGTTTTGAAGCGCAAAAAACAAGAGAGCGGTTAAAAGAAACTCGTGCAGCGTCAAAAGATCGTATTAGTAGTTATGAAAGACAGTCGGCTGATCTTGAACAACAGATTCGTGGACTCGATGAAGAACTAGGGTTTAAATCCAAAATAAATGAATTAGAAGGTCTTTCTGCAGAAGAAAAACTTATAAAACTTCGTGAAGAAGAATTGTCTACACAAACTAAAGCATCTAAAACTTCTGAGGAGTTTCGTGAAAACTTACAAAAAGAAGGTAAGTTAACTTCAGAAGAAATAGAAACGCGTGTTAAAAAATTTGAAGACCGTGAATCTTTAATCAAACAAAAAGAGGCTCTAGAGTCAAAAATTGCTGCTGAGCATGAAATGGTTAATTATATTGACGATCATCTTGGTTTTTGGAATACCCTTGGCCGAGGAGTGAAGGGGTTTGGTAAATTCTTAGGTGATCAAGTTGGTATGGCTCTTATCTTCCCTTTGCCGGGAGAAATATGGAGACAGATGCAAGAAGAGCAAGCTGCGACAGCGCTTTATAATACCATTACTGCACGTGCACAATTTGGTACTATCATTATGAAAGTTTTACCAGGAACGGTTATGTTTAAAGATCCGTTAAGTGGTACTTTTATCTATGCTGACTCACCATGGGCAAGCGGTTTAAAATCACAGTCACGTCGATTCTTTATGTCTCTTAATCAATATCAAGAAGTTGGAATGGACTATGTTAACTCTGGTAAAGTAACAGATGTCATTGAACTAAAGACAGGTGCTGTTATTAATGGTGCTGGTGTTATTACAAAAGTTTATCCATTGCTTTCTTCAGAAAAAGAATCTACTTCTTCACGAAAAGAACTTGTTATTCAAAGCATGCTTGATGATAAAGTACGTTCTTTATCAGGAGACATTAGAGTACAAAAATCTACCTTAAGCATAAACCCAAACAGTATGGGGAAACATTGGTTTAGTGGCGCAACTGATGCATCAATTCAAGCATTGTTTGTTCCCGATTCTACTACTCATATTTCTCCGTTATTACAACAAACATTGGATGTTTTTAAAGATGGGATTAATCTTTCTGAATTTGGAATTCATGTGCAAGGTATTGCGCCATTGGGAGCAATGACCTACGCATTGTCACACTATGCTGATTTGTTTGAAACTAATGGAACTGAGCGTGATCTGGGTAACAATATACTAAAGGGATTACAAAACGGTCAGCGCGCGCAAATTATTGTGCAAGAAAATAATCCTGTTATTCCTACAGAAAAAATTACAGGAAATAGTGCGGGGCTTGGCGTTGGTGGAGATGTATATGATGCTCATTTATTAGCACAGCAAGTATACGTCTATCAAACTGATAGCACTCCTGCTGCACGATTTATCAAATCGATTGTTTCTCCATCACTAAAAGATTGTGTCTGGGATTATCTTGTTGCTGTTGATATAGGTAATAACATCATTCCTGCACAAGTACCACATATTAACTCTAACAAAGAGGGCGCAATTGGAGCTCCTGTTGTTGAATTTGTTTCTAATAAAGATATTGCGTATTTAGTAAGTTTAGTAACTGGTGCAACCTTTATTCCTGGTGCACAACCGACACTGCTGCGTACACAAGATGGTTCAGCTGATTATGAGACAGTAACAAATAAAGTAATGAGTAATTTTCAATCATTATATGGTACAAGACGCTTACTGCTAAATCAGATTGGCGCAATGCGTTCGTTTGCAAAAAATGTTATTACACAAGGTCCATTTGTATTGCGAGATGGTTTAACTGCTCACTTAGTAAAAGAACTTGATCTTAAAATAGATGCAGGTATTGATGCTGCTTTTGAGAATACTAAAAATGTTCAAGAATTAGGAAAAGCTGGCCAGTCTGAAAAAGATCAAAAATCGAGCGGCATGAACGTAAGCGATAAACGTGAAGTTCTTAAAAGTCTTTATATTTATAGAATAGACAATGCATTATCAAGTCCAGAAGGTGCACACACACTCCCTGATTATGTTATTCCTGTTACGATCAATCATGCTACCGGTAATTATTTAAACGTGTCGCTTGGCTCACAAGCAGAAGTTTCAAGTGGTATGAGCTTGCCTCATATTTCATCAAAAGTAACAGCACTTATCAGTTTAGTGACTTCAAAAGTATATGATCCTACTTATAATTTATTTCCAAAAAGTGTGGTGACTGATCTTGTGGTTGCTGATGCTGCGGGCAAACCGCGCCCTTGTGCAAGTAATCCAGCACGTTGCAGTAATGGGTATGAGATTCAGGATGGCGGTAAAGCTGTTCCTCTTGCAACGGCGTTTGTAGAATCAGATTTAAATCCGATTAACAGTACACGCAGTCAAGCAGATGTCGTTAAGATGTCGCCATTTCATTTCTTAACATTGCGTTATGATTACACGGTACAGTCAGTCACAGATCAAGCAACTCAGGGTGCTTTTGTAAGTAGTGTAAATCAAAAAAATATCAAAACATTGCCTGTTTCATTACTTGAAATATTGCCGGTTGCTCTGACTGGTATTACAAGTCCAGAAACAGAAGATATGGCTGCACTTGAAAAAGCGCTTGCCCAAGAAGGTAAAGTTGCTCAAGATACTCAAAAAGAAAATTATACCTTTACACAGGTTCATACTTTGTGGCGCCAAGCATTGCTTAAGGATACTCAAACTCCAGAAAAAAAATGGAGTATGATTTTATCAGAAGGTCCGCATGATTTTACAGCACAAGGATGGAGCATTGCGGCAGATCAAAGTTCATTAACAGAAGATTTATTCTTGTATACAGTGACCTCGCCTGTTGGAATGCCCCTTCAAGGATGGTGGGTTGCTGGCAAGCTAGGAGCAAGTGCATTAAGTATCAGTGAACTTCCTTCGTCATTACGTTATGCAACAGGATCAGAGTTTATGTCTACTGCGCGTGCGGTCGGAATGCCTGCTTTAGCTGATGGAAAAACTTTTGAAGTGCTTATTGCTCAACAAGAGATTCTGCTGAGTGCGCTAACTGATCTTGGTACTAATTTTGTAAATAATAAGTCGCTTAACCTTCTTGTTAATATAGGAACAGGTTCTGTTCTCGTCCGTTGTTTTGACAAAACCACCAACACTGAACGAGTGATTCCGATTGTAAACTTTAGAGGTCAAGCTTACACGTTTAATCCTGTTAATGTTATTGAGAGTGTTTTAAAAAATGTTGGTCGTAAAGTTTTACCTGATGGGTTACAAGTTCGTGTTGATACTCTGCAGGATGGTAAGACAGCTGATAAAATGGGACCCTTTGTATTTGGCCCGTTTATGATGTTTATAGAAAGAAAAGATAGTAATAATGGTAACTATATCTATCAGGCTTATAACGGGACTCTTAATAATCCAGATGTTTATGACTACTTTGTCGCAACTGATGGTGATATGGTTAACTTCCCTCTTTCAAATACCACTCGTAGTATTTTAAGTTTTGTTTCATCAATACAATACACCCGTTCAGGTTCAGAAAATGCGTTTGTGGGAGCAGATGGTTCTATGCAAACGTATGCTGATCAAATATTGCCTCTGGATAAAAGTAAGATGACACTGCTTGGATTTGATAGACAAATGGTTGATTATATAACAAAGGCAAGTGGGTCGCCGGTTAGAGCAGAACTGCAATCAGCGCTTTCAGCGGCAAATAAAAAATATGTTGATGGCCAACTTGCACAACTTGAAAAAGAGAAAACACAGGAATCTGGTCAAAAAAGTTATCAACAGAAAGTATTTGAAGCATTACAATCAGGAGCAAATGACTATAAATTTCCAAATATTTCCCAGTTAAAACCTGTGCAAGGTTCTCGTGGAATGTATTATGACAGTGCAACACAACAGTTTTTCTTGAAAGAGATTCGCCCAGAAGATATTGATCAATCTGCACAAAAAACAGATGAGCCGGTTAATTACTACGCATTTAATATCGCAAAGTCTTCTGATGCGCTTATCAATCAAGTTCCAACCGGTTTGCATTGTAAAATCGGATCCAATGGAAAAATGATTCCACAAAGCGTGCTTGGCTCAGGAACTGCCCGAGCAATGGCGTTAGCGCAAGGTATTATTGTTTCAGATGATGGCTCTACCCAAACAAAAGCATTTCCAGTAGCACGTACAGCACTTTCGATGTCATCAGATGATAAGTCCTTAGGTGGTGGTAAAAATGGTAAATTTATGCAGTTGGTTGATACAGAACAAGGACTAAAAACATCGACCGGTGTTGCTTATTATCTTTACAAAAACATTGTTAATTTTGAGACTCCTACTACTAAGGATCTTACACCAAAAGATATGAAGATCGTTGATCAAAAGCGTCCTTCAGATATTTTATTACAAATAAATCGTGCTAATGGTAGTTACTCTTATCTTAGTTTGGTAACAGGATTTGAGTACAGTGCAGACGGGCAACCAGCATCTACTCAAACAGACACTTATCTGCCATTAGGCAAAGATGGTACACCATTAATGACAGCTCCTTTGACAGTATGGGGAAATTCAGATGGACAAATGCGATTAGTTGTTCCCGTTTCAGGTTCATTTACTGATGCAAGTTCGCTCGTGTTTAATGAATTTATTACTCAGAGTGGTAGAGTGAGTTATCAATATAGTGATGCTACTAAAACCTATAATCTTACTTACCTCAATCCACAAACGTATAAAATTGACGGATCGGTCTATGCAGTTGATCCTAAAGCGCCTAACCAAATACTCAAAACATGGAATGAAACTGTTCCAGCACAAACTATAACTGATCCTGAAACGAATGCGCAGATGAGTGTTGACACTCTTGATACGCGTATGTCTACTAATTTTGCAAAAGCAACTAATGATCTTAAGAAGGAAGGCATGAAGCTTTCTCAAAAGATTTATCGCATGAGCAATGTAACAAGCGCCAGTTCTTTAGTCACCCTTGATGCGTATTATAATGTTGGCAAAGATGAGTGGACGCTTTATCAAGATGAACAATCGTTGATTGGTAGTTTTAAACCAGTCGTTACTAAGACAGGTGAATCTTTTGTCAGTTCTTATGTATTAAGTCATCTTGGCGTTGCCAAATCTCAAGGTAATCAAGCTCTTAGTTTTGTAGAGGATTCGATTGCAGATTCAGAGTTTTTACGCAGTATCGCATATGTTGATAATCGTGATAATTCTTCTACTAAAGGTAAAATTACTGGTGTTATGTATCGCGGAAAATATTTTGGATTTGATGCAAAAACAGGCGCTGATTATAAAAATCGTACCGCCTCACTGAGTGTAGTCCAAGCAGTTTCTCCGCTTTTACAATGTCGTGCTGAGAGCGCTGCGCTTTCTTCAATTCCTGGTTGTGCTACCGCGAGTTCATCAGGTACTCAATATCCTAATGATATTAATTATATGATTATGTACGACCATGAACTTACTAAACAACAAGTATATGGTTATGAATATCCAAGCACTGTAACTGCTGATGTTGCTAAATTGTTACAGGTTTTAAAGCTTAAGTTGGTTATATCAAATGAGGGTGGATTAACTCTTGTTAAACAGGTTAACTCTTCCTCCCTTCAGAAAGTTGATTTGTCTGCGCTTAAGCAAGGTGATAGTGATTATAGTCAATACAAAGCAAGTGCGTTAGACACTATTAAAAACTTTTATGACAAAGCAATTGCACAGGTGCAAAAAAATAAAGCACAAACAATTAACGCGTTGCAAACAAACAGTGCAAGTCAACAAGCTACGCCTGATCAAGCTTTACAAAAACAAACAGCAGTGCTTCAACAACAGGCATACGCAAATGGTGCTGAGGTTGAAAAAAGTTTACAAGAACAGAGTGGACAAGCACTTAATGAACTTACACAAAAATGTAATGCACTTGAAAAAGCAGTAAATCGACTCCGTTTTGACAGTGCAACCGGAACGCTTTTATATGTTCTGTCTTCAGATGAAACCTATGGAGATTCTTTAAAAGAAGGATATGTTTCATATTCAACTGATAGTTCTCCTGGAGGCATTTTATATGATACCAATGGTGTACCAACAGGAGATGTTCTTGATGCGATGACCATGCGTGGCATTGAAAGAAAGTTAGGTGGTATTACTGTATCTGCAACAAAGCCAGCACTTCTTCTTGCTGTACCGGCTTTAATACCAGCATTTGCAGAGCGTAATTAACTGAAGATGTTACGTATATGAAGTGTGGCGCATCTTTTTTACTTATTATAATTCGTATGATACGATCTTGGGAGCGATTGTTAACAATCTACGCAAGGAACTTCCATGGTAAAATGTATCATAAGCGACAAAGCAGTACTTACTCAAAAGAGTGATGGACTGCTTTTTTTTGTACACGAAAATTTTTCATTTAAAAAAGAATTTGTAGATGTTGCAAAACTTTATTTTCCTCATCTTGAAACATTATTCAAAACAAATAAGTTTGAAGGAAAACTTGGACAACGCGTAAGTGTTCAAGGTTCAAGCAAAGAAGGAATCAAGCACCTTCTTTTTGTTGGACTTGGCAGTAAAAAGAAAACTGCAAAGTATATGGAACTTGAAGATTTTCGACGCATACTTGGTGCATCGATGCGCTGGGCTGAAACAGTAAAAATTTCATCTTTGGCATGTGAAGTACCTGCAACTGCAGTCTATGGACATGGTACAGAGTTTATGGTGCGCACCATGACTACTACTTTTTTAATGGCAGAATATCAGTTTGATGATTTTATTAGCAATGACGCTAAGGTTCATAAACTTGATCAAATAATTTTTGTTGCTCCCAAAAAAGATGACAAAGCTGCCCACGAAGGAGCTCGTGTAGGAACTATTATCGCAGAGGCGGTTAATCGTTCACGTCATTGGGTAGATTTACCAGCAAATGTTATTACGCCACCTGAACTTGCAAAGCGTGCAAAAAAACTTGCAAAAGACCACAATCTTGAAATCACCGTGTTTGATGAAAAAGAGATTGAAAAACTTGGCATGGGCGGTATTAAAGCAGTTGGTATGGGCTCGCAACACGATGCTCAACTGGTAATCATGCAATACACTGCCAAAAAGAAAAATGCACCAACACTCGCGCTGGTAGGTAAAGGTATTACCTTTGACAGCGGTGGTCTTAATTTAAAACCAACCGGATTTATGGAAACCATGAAGGTTGACATGACCGGGGCTGCTGCAGTTATTAATGCAATCGCTGCACTTTCTCAATTAAAGCCAGATATTAACGTGGTTGTACTTGCTCCACTTGCTGAAAACATGGTCAGTGGCAATGCAAACCATCCTGGTGATATTATTCGTTTTTATAACGGTAAAACTGCAGTTGTGGGTAACACTGACGCTGAAGGTCGTTTGGTTCTTGCTGATGCGCTTGCATACGCTTCAAAACATTTTACACCCACAGCAATGATTGATGTTGCTACCTTAACTGGTGCAGTATCGCATGCAGTCGGACCATTTTTTAGTGGTGTCTTAACACAAGACGATGATTTGGCACAGCGTGTTCAACAAGCAGGTGAAACTTCTGGTGATGCGACCTGGCGTTTGCCGATGATTGACCGTTATAAAGTAATGGTTAAATCTGACATTGCTGATATTAATAATGACGGCAAGTCAAAGTATTACGCAGGTCCAACTAATGGCGCATGTTTTTTGAGTCACTTTGTGGGCGAAACTCCATGGGTGCACGTTGATATTGCAGCGGCCGCTGATGAAGTACCAGATACTCCGTATTACCGCGGAATTGGTGCAACAGGGGTTGGTACCCGTTTGCTCATTGATTTTGTAATGCAGTGGAAGTAATTCCCACTTACTAAAAAAGATATTTAAAGGGTGTTGAGCTTATTTAAGGTGAGCTTGGCACTCTTTTTTTACTTTCTATAAATAGCCTCTATACTGCTTGCAACTATATCAAAAACTTTTTAGAGAGGCACTTTTATGAATAAGAAAATAATACTTACATTTGTTTTTATGAGTTCAATTTTTACTGGTGCTAAAGCAGCACAAGATTTTTCAGCTGAAATCGGTTATGGACTTACTTTTTTCGAGAGTAATTTGAGAGCAAGAAGTATCTGCAACCTAGCAACTGGAGCATTGGGTTTTTTAGGTGTGGCAATGATTCTTAATTCTGATCAGTCTGAAGATTTGCAACCAAATGAGCCATCTTCTTTTGAAATGAGTAGAGATCTTATCAATTCGGCTGTAAGTTTTGCCGTAGTAGGTACTGTACAATACGGTGCATATTATGCAGCCAAGAAAAGCCGTCAATGGTTTGAAATTAAATGTAACCTTAACACTCGTCAAGGCTATAAAGATTCTCGTTGGTTTTGGGGCATTGCAGGAGCTGGAACAGCGGTGTATAATTCGCCTTTAAAGCCAGCAGCAATAGCTGCTTTTAAAGCAGCTAAAAATTTATAATAAAAAATTATATTCCTCAATGTATAAAAGGTTTTAAAGGTTTTATATGTACAAGAAATATTTCTTAACGCTCTTTTTAATGGGTTCTTTGTCAGCAACACCTTTAAGTGATGCGGCAAACATTGCTTCAGTAGGGATATCTGGATTTGGCTACAGCACCTTTGGTTTTACGGGATTGCTGATGATTCTAAAAGGGGTTCCGGCAGTATTTTTAGGTAATTCATCCCAGCAAGCGGTAGGTTTAACCTATAGCTTTATTGGTTTATCGAGCTTGGGTTTTAGTTCTTATTTTGATAAAGCACGGAGAGAATCCTTAGACAAAGTATCTGAAGATTTTAAAGGGGTAGCGCGTACCGTAGATGCTTTAACGGGTCCGGCAGGCCTTGTCGGTGCATATATGATTCTTAAAAATAAAGATCTAAATAGATTATTTGTGTAATTAAACTTTAAAATACCGAGTTTATCAAAAAGGATAGCTCGGTATTTTTTTGTTTTTATGCAGCGGAAGTTTTTCTTTTTGAGTTCATACCATATCCATATTCATTGCTGGCCATATTGACAATGAGCCCTATCATTAAACAGGTACATACAAGCGATGAGTTTCCGTAACTAATAAGAGGAAGTCCAATTCCTTTAGTAGGAAGTAATCCTGTAGCCACAAAAATATTAATGAGCGCTTGAAGCGATGTTAAAAGAACAAATCCTGTGCATGCAAAAATATGGAACCGATTGGTTAGTTGTGACGCGATTTTAAGACCGTAATAGAGAAATAAAACATAGAGCAGGATAATAATTGAAGAACCGATAAAACCGGTCTCTTCGGCAATGATTGAAAAGATAAAATCAGTGTGTTGCATCGGCAAATAGAAGTACTTTTGTTTTGAATGAGCTATGCCTGTTCCCCACCAGTTTCCTGATCCAATTGCAATAAGCGATTGAATAATTTGAAATCCCGCCCCTTGTGGGTCGTTCCAAGGATTTAAAAAAGTAAGCACACGTCGCAAACGATATGCCTGCGTAAAGACAAGAAGTCCCACGACTGGCGTAAGTCCTAAGAGTGTTAAAAAAAGATGCTTAATGGGAAACCCTGCAATGAATAACATCAAAAATGCTGTCGTGATTAATGTCACTGCGAGTCCAAAATCAGGTTGTTTGAGTAAAATACCCCCGACTAGTGCGCAGACGATTAAAAAAGGAAGGTAGGATTTTGTGAAGGTAAATTTGTGTTTTTCTTTTTTGGTTAAAAAGCGGGCGATGTACAAAATGAATGCAATTTTAAGAAGTTCACTTGGTTGTAAATCAGTGACTCCTAGTGATAACCAGCGGCTTGATCCATGAATGCGAATTCCAAACTGAGAAAGTAGGGTGAATGCAGTGAGCCCCAATGATCCCATAAAAAAGAGGGGGGTCATGCCTTCAATAAAATCGAGTGAGAGTATGCGTGCAAAAAGAAATCCTACAATTCCAACAATCAGCCCAATAAGTTGTTTTTTGATAAAATAATGCGGGGCATTAAATCGTTCAAGCGCATAGACTGAACTTGATGAATAGATAAATAAAAATCCAATAATAATAAGAGCAGCTGTCACAATCAAGAAACTATTTAAATCTGATCGTAGACGATTTTTTCTGACAAACATGTAGGTAATTCTCCTGTATGCAGAACAAGTGCAGGTGCGTGCTTTTTTATTACGTGTAGTAACGTATATAATTTTCTAAAGAGTGAGCAAGAAAAGCTTTAGATACTTTAAAAGTACATTTTTTAGATTAATTATTTATAAGGTCTTTAATTCAGATGTAGCAAAGCTTTATTGCAGTACTTCTAATTAGTCACTTATATTTACAGTCGTTGGGGCAAGAGTTTTACATGGTTTTAAAAAGGGACAGTAATGGTAAAAAATAAGTTATTTATTTTGTTGTTTTTGATATTGTGCGGGCAGTCAATTTTTGCAGGCAGACCTGGAGGTTACTCTGATCAAACCAAGCAAGTTGATGTTGATTTTAAAAATGCTATTTATAAAAAAGATTTTGAAGATGCAAAAAAAGCTCTTAAAAAAGGTGCTGATATCAACACTCGTGATCGTAGTAATGCTACTGTTTTAATAAGAAAAGTTCAGGATAATGATAAAGTGGCGGTAGAGTTTTTATTAAATAAAAAATTACATGGCAAAATAGTAGACATTAATGCACAAGATGGTAACCAGAGGACTGCGTTAATGTCTGCTGCAAGCAACTGTAATCAAGAGATCTTACAAATGTTGCTTAATAATAACGCAGATATTTCTATTCAAGCTAGATTTGGTGTTACAGCTCTTACAATTGTTATTGAAAATGGATGCTCACCTGAAATTGCACTTGCTCTTTTAAAAAAGGGCGCACAAATTGATTATAATAAAATATCAACAAGTTCAAATTTCAGAGACGCTTTTAGTATATTTTATAGTAAGGCAACACCAGAAATTAAGAAGTTAGTTGACGATCAAAATAGTGTGAACCAAGGGAAATAAGGTGCTTTGGTAGGACTGCTTAAAAATTGTTGTTGAAAATAATCGTTCAAGCGATATTGTCAAATTGCTTCAAAAGTAAAAATAAAGACCTTGCTAGCAGACAAGGTCTTTATTAATTCTAAATCTATTTTAAATCTTTTATTAATTCTTTAAATCGATTTCCCCGTTCAATATAATTTTTAAAGAGATCATAACTTGAACCAGAAGGTGAAAAGAGTACCGTGTCTCCACTTTGAGCAATTGTAATGCAGTAGTCAAACGCTTGCTCAAGTGTTTTGTGTGATGTGCTTTCAATTTTGTATTTTTTACAAAAACCATTCAGATCATCAGCTTCTTTACCAAAGCAGATAACTGATTTCACTTTGTTGCGCAGCGCTTTAACAAGCGGAGCACGATCAACACCTTTACTCAGTCCACCCAAAAATAAAATCGGTTTATCAAAGCGGTTAACCGCTTGTAAGGTTGAATCAGCTAACGTTGCTTTTGAATCATTATAAAAACTTATTCCATTGACTGTTTTTACAAATTCTACACGATGCTCAAGTGGTTTAAAGTCGGCACAAAGTTGTTCAACATTTTCTGTTGATAATTCCATCGTTTCAAGAACTTCTAAAATCAGTTGCATGTTTTCATGGCAGGTTATGTCGGATAATTTTTTAGTTATGTCTTGATATGCATCAGGACCAACCCATGTAATTTTTTGTCCATTAGTGAAATTCCACACAGTATCCATTAAAGAAAAGGGAATGATCGCTTTTTGATTTTCAGCTTGCCGCGCAAACAGTTGCCCTTTGGCGGTCAAATACTCTTCAAGTGTTTTATGTTGATCAAGATGGTTAGGAATAAAGTTGGTAATAACAGCAATATCTGCCTGATACTGCGTTTGGTATTGGAGCTGGAAGCTTGAAAGTTCAAGAACTATAATATCGTAACGATCTTGAATGCTGAGTGCATCAAATAAGGGAACTCCACTATTTCCCGCGATTAATGCCTTTTTACCAAGCTTATTAAGCAGATGGGCTAGTACCGCAACTGTCGTAGTTTTTCCTACAGAGCCAGTCACCGCGATAGTCGGTTTAGTCAGATTTTGAGCAAAAATATCGAGCGGATGAAGGAATTTTTCTTTGATTTCATCTATTTCTTGATAGGCATGTAGACTGATGCCCGGGCTTGGTACAATAAAGTCATGAGCTTCTAAAAATTGGGGGAGTAAGGAGTAAGGGACAAAGCGGGCGTTATGTCCTTCTAAAAGTGCCTGTTCATGCCCATTAAGCTCACGTGAGTCGCATACTGAAAGGGAGCAGGGAAATTGTGAGAAAAAGCTTAAAGAACTTTTTCCTACTTCCCCGAAGCCCCAAATACCAATTTTTTTCCCGGTAACATTGATTTTCATAGGTTTTTGGCTCGTTTTTTGGGTTGAGAAAATGTCCAGAAGGAGTATACTCGAACAAGTCGTGGTAGTGAACTTTTTAAAGAAGATAAGGAACATTTTATGGCAGATTTAAAGCATCAGGAAGCGCCCGTGAAGGTGAGTTTTAAAGAGACTCTCAACCTTCCAAGGACCGATTTTCCTATTCGTGCACAAGCTGCTGTAGATGATCCTCAAATTCTTGAACGGTGGCAGTCTCAGGATCTTTATAAAGCTTCATTTGAGCACAATAAAGGTGCTCAGCAGTACATTCTGCATGATGGGCCTCCCTATGCAAATGGAAACATCCATTTAGGCCACGCTTACAATAAAGTTTTAAAAGATATCGTTACCAAATCTCAGCGTATGATGGGAAAACATGTTCCTGTTACACCAGGATGGGATTGTCATGGTCTTCCTATAGAACTAAAAGTTACCACCGAACAACCGGGACTTGCGCCGGCTGATCTTAAAAAAGCATGTCGTACGTATGCACAACAGTGGATTGACGCACAAAAAGCACAGTTTAAAGAACTTGGTGTTTTGATGGACTGGGAACATCCTTATTTAACGATGTCTCCTGAGTATGAAGCGGCAACCGTTCGTGCCTTTGGTGAATTTGTTCATCGTGGATATATTGAACGCAAAAATAAAACGGTGCCTTGGTGTGCATCATGCCAAACAGTTTTGGCAACGGCAGAGATTGAATATGCTGAACGCAAAGACCCTTCATTGTATGTTGCATTTCCTTTAACACCAGAAACACAAAAGCGTGCTTTTGCAGGTATTACTCAACAAGTACATGTCTTAATTTGGACAACCACTCCGTGGACATTGCCACTTAATAAAATGGTTCTTTTAAAACCTGAAGCATCGTATCAAGTTATTGAAATCAATAATGGACTGTATGTTGTGGGGGCTGCACTTGCTGATGCAATTTGTAAAAAAGTGGGCGTAGAGAAAAAAGTTATTGCTGAGTGCAAAGCAGAAGATTTGATTGGTGGGTTTGCACAGCATCCGTTTATTGAAGGACAAACGTCAGCAATTTTAGGTGCACCGTTTGTAGGACTTGAAGATGGTACTGCGTGTGTACATGGTGCTCCTGGATGCGGTCCTGAAGATTATGAAATTGGCGTAAAAAATGGCATTGAAATTTTTTCACCGCTTTCACAAGATGGTCGTTACACCCCTGGAATTAAACCGGTTGAGTTAGAAGGACAAGAAGTTACCAAAGCTCATGGCTGGGTAATTAATGCACTTACTGAACGTGGTTTATTAATTTACAAAGAATCGATTAAACACAGTTATCCGCATTGTTGGCGTTGCAGAAATGGATTAATTTTCAGAGCAACAAAACAATGGTTCTGTAACTTGGCGCATAATGATTTACGTGAACGTGCACTGGAAGCACTAGAGAAAACAAAATTTATTCCTGCGCGTACACAAAATCGTTTAAAAGCTTCTGTTGGCGGACGTTTAGAATGGTGTTTATCACGTCAAAGAATTTGGGGTGTTCCCATTGTTGCAGCACTGTGTAAAAAGTGTGACGCAGCATTTTTTGATGCAACCATGATTAATAAAGTTGCTGATGCTATTGCACAAGAAGGCGTTGAGTATTGGGATCGTGTAAAATTAGAAGATATTTTACCACATAATGCATCATGTAAATCGTGTGGATCGACTGAGTTTGTCAAAGAAGGTGATATTCTTGATGTGTGGTTTGATTCAGGGATTAGTCATTTTGCAGTACTTAAAGGATTTTCATCACAATCATATCCTGCAGATATTTATATTGAAGGAAGTGATCAACATCGTGGATGGTTCCAAAGTTCCTTGCTAACCAGTATTGCGCTTGAAGGCACGATGTGTACTGCCACAATTGCAACACACGGATACACGGTTGACGTTAAGGGACATAAAATGTCCAAGTCGCTTGGAAACGTTGTTGCACCGCAAGAAATGATCAATGAGTTAGGTACTGATGGATTGCGTTTGTGGGCATCAAGTATTGACGCAGAAAGTGATGCGGTTGTTTCAAAAGTATTACTTGAAAATATCAAGGAAGTATTTAGAAAAATTCGTAACACCTGTCGCTTTTTAGTGTCAAACTTGTACGATTTTGATGCAACAGTTGATTTATTGCCCGTTGAAAAACTCAGTCCAATCGATCAGTATGCGCTGCATAGATTATCGCAGTTTAATGATACGGTGCAAAAAGCGTACCGTGACTATGATTTAACGGCAGTGCAGCATCATTTTGCAGATTATTCTTCAGGTGAATTGAGTGCGTTTTATCTGGATATTATTAAAGATCGTTTATATACCGATGTTGCCGATGGTCAGTCACGTCGTTCAGCGCAAACAGTGTGTTGGTATATGATTGATACGCTCACTAAGTTAATGGCACCAATTTTGTCATTTACAGCTGAGCAGCTTTCAGATTGTTATCAAAAAGAAAAAAAGAGATCGATACATTTGCAAAATTTTGCAGTTTTGCCGTGTGTTTGGAAAAGTGATGAAGTACTAAAAAAAGAGGGTCAGTGGGAAGCATTGCGGGGCGTCCGTTCTGTAGTGCTAAAAGCGCTTGAAACGCTTCGTGAAAAGGCTGTTATTAAACATTCTTTAGAAGCGAAAGTGACACTGGTCATGAACATATCACAAGAAAAAGTCACGCCAGTTGTTCAGATGCTGGCTGATGTAGAGCACGCTGGTCATAATGTGCAAGATCTTTTAAAAGAGTACTTTATTACTTCAGCAGTAACAGTAATTAAAGCTGATGATTTAGAAGATGATTTTTACGAAGATGAAGAAGTTTGCGATGAAGAATCATTAGAGTTTGCGACAGCTTCTGATAATGGGTTGATGGTAAAAGCAAGTAAGGCTGATGGAAGTAAGTGTCCACGTTGTTGGCAGTGGGAGCCGAGCGACCATGAACACGGCTTGTGCAAACGTTGTCAGTTTGCAGTTGCACAAAAACAGAATTAGGGTTGCCAAGCTAGAAGTTATAAGTGTTACTCGTGACTTAACAAATACAAACAAAAAGAGGCTTTCAAACGAAAGCCTCTTTTTGTTTGTAACTATTTCTAAAGAGTTAAGCTTGTCCTTTGATTTTCTTTTCAAAGTCGTCTATATACTCTTTGAACTTTTTTACGTTTCCTTCAAGTTTAACTTTGTTGCTCTCTATTACCGAAAGTGTATCTTTGAGTTCGCGTAACGCTTTGGTGTTGATAGAATTGTAAAAATCATTCATTTCTTTTGTTTTAGAGGTAAGATCTTTAGCTGTTTTTGCTTCTTTTTGAATAGCTGTATTCCATTTTTGTGTAGTGGACTTCAGTTTTTTAAGAGTGAAATTTACTTCATTGAGAGCAGTCTTAATGTCTTCAGGATCATTTTTTGCAGAATCATAACTTGCAAAGTAATTATCAAGTTTACTCTTGTAAGGGATAAGACTGTTGTTTACTTCTTCGACCTGCTTTTTTATGTCAATTTCTAAATCTTTTGCCAGTTTTTTTGAGGTTGTTTTTTTGGTTGGATTGTTTTCATCCTCATCTTCTTCTTCAGGATCTCTTTGGTCATAAGGGCTTAATGATCCGCGTGGAGCGCCAGATAATGATTTTCTACCGCGTCCTGTAGGACCCATTGGGAAAGTTTGAGAACCACCTCTTTCAGAAGCTCCAGCTGTTTGTGCTTGTGGGTTACTATAAGGACGAGGCTGTCCAGCAGGATTGTAACCAGCTTGCCCTGCAGGAGCATTCCATGACGTAGGGGAATTGTTATAGCCACCGGCAGGATATGTTGAAACTCCAGGAACTTGACCGCCTTTATTGGTAGTTATTGCCGGAACTTTTTTAGTGTATTCAAGCGCTTTTTTTTCTTGATCTTGCAAAGTAGTTTTTATTTTAAGTGCTTCAGGTTCATATTTTTCAATAAGTTTAATCAGATCGCTTGGGATGCTTTCCTGTTCAATCGCTGCTTTGAATCGTCTTATGATAGCGTTTAACACAGGAGCGCTTTTTTTAATTTTCTTTTTGCGTTCGGCTTCTTTAGCTTTCGTCATAATGCCAAACTCAGGCACATCAAATTGTGTATCAAGTTTCTTAAGATCGGCAGCAAGAGCAGAAACTTTTTTATAGAGATCTGAAAATTCAGCATCCTTTAAATGAGGAGCGATTTTTCTATCGTTAACAACATGCAGATAATAGACAAGTTTATTCACTGAATCATCAAGTACAGAGAAAGTATCTTCCATCATTTGATCAAAAGAAGTTTTCTGTCTGATTGATTCAATTGTTTTAATAAGGTTATCTAATGTGTCGCGGATTTCTTCTAATACACCACGTTTTACGGTAGGAGCAGGTTTATCTACTTTTATAGTAGGTTTTGTTTCATCTTTTTTTATAGCAGGAGTAGGTAAAGAGGGTTGCACAGGTCCAGAAGCTCCCGGATCAAAAAAGAGAGGCATGTTTTCTTCTTCTGCTTTTTTAATAATTTCTTCACCTAATTGTGCAAGTTGATCAAGCTCTTCAGGACTCAGTTTAGAAAGAAATTCTTCTATTTCCTTAAGTTCTTCAGGAGTAGGCATAGGAAGCATTCCACCGCCACCATTTCCCATCATGTTGCCAAAGTTTGGCATTGCTTGCGCAGCATCAAGGCAATTAAAAAAGAGTGATCCTGTCAAAAACAAAGACCAGATAAACTTTTGTACTACTTTCATTCAATATTCCTCATTTAAAAGGCTGAAATACTTTACTATCTTAGCAGAGAGCTTAAGGAAAGAAAAAGGAATGCGTCCGAGCGATAGGGTGATATGTTTAAAAAATGTATACATTAAAGATGTCTAAAAATTATGTATGTCGTACAAATAAAGAGTATTAAAATGAATATCTTTGTTATTCTGAGCGCACTTTTTTTTGTAGCGTCATTTTTGACTCCCTGCTTTATAGGGACCTTTTGTTATGTAGGATTATTGTATTACACAGCTAAGCGTACTGATATAACTTTTTTTGAAGGATTTGTGTGGGGATGTATTGTTTTTGGAGTGCAGGGGGCAGGGCTTTTTTATGTAGTTTTTAATGATGGTATTGGTGTAATGCGATTAATGTACCCGTTATTATTTGTTGTATATTGTGCATTTCATAGTGCGTTGTGGATAAAGTTTTCTCAGTCTTTAACACATAATTATCGAGTAGTAGGGTGGATTGTAGGTGCCGTTATCTATGGATACTACATACACTGGTATCTGCTGTGGCCGCTGGGCAGAGTTGAGGGGTATCCTTTTGTGTTTCCGCTTATTCCTTTAGTTAATGTTACAGGAATAATACATCCTTCAATATGGAAGTATCCGCTAGAGATGCTGACAGCGCTTATAGCATTACAGGTAAGTTTTGTAGAAGGTTTTGAAAAAAAATCATATTGGATACTCACTTTTATTGCAGCAGTGCCATTGTGTGCAGGAAGTTTTATTTCTATTAAAAAACCGATTAAGCCTGAATGGTTTAAGTGTTTGTGTTATATCAAACCGTCTTACTCCAGAACACATTCCTTAGAAACTGCCCAACAATTATGTCATACGATGATGAATGCTCAAACGTCAGAGTTTCAGATGTTTATTACACCTGAATCAGTATTTCCATTTCCTGTGCAAGAAGGACTTTGTACACAGATGTGGTGTGAGTACGCATTGGATAATAAACTATTTTTAGTAAGTGGCCATGCGTTAAAAAATAATAAACTTTACAATTCTGTGTTTTTGATAGATCAATGTCGTATAATTCTAAATTATAACAAGTCTCACTTAATCCCTACATTTGAACGTACAATACAGGAAAAACGTTTTAATAAAAGGACTTTTTTCAATTTTTTTCTCTCAAAAAGGAGGAATTTTTCTCGTTCAAAAAATTTGCCACCCCTTGTTTCTTATAAATCTATAGGACCCTTTATTCCTGTTATTTGTTCTGAACTTTTTTGGCTTACTCGATTTCATTCTTCAATAATTCCAGCAGTCGCGGTAATCAATGACGGGTGTTTTGGCCAAACCCGCTTTGACTACTCGCTCCTGCAAACTGCCAGATTTCAGGCACTTTGTGAGTCTCGATGGATTGTATATGTCGGATGGAATTACGCTTATTTTATCTCACCTTTAGGCTTAACTGAATATTTCAGATAGAAATAAAAGTAGAAAAAGCGTTGTGTTTGCACGTTTTTTCTTTGTATGATAATAATTGAGGTTAAAAAGGGGAAATGGAGCGTATCTACAGTCTTTTAAAGACTATCTAAGGAGTTTTATGAAAAAACTTATGAAAAAAGTTTATCGTAAATTTATGGAATCTTCTCGAAGCAAACCAATGCCTATTATAGAAAAAGCTTTTGGTGAAGGTCCAATGATGAAAAAACATTCAGCTCGTGCTGAAAAGTATAGTAATCGTGATACCATAGCTCGTCGTTGGAAATAAATTAAAAGTGAAAGTCTAAAATTATGAAAATGAAAAATATATTTTTTTTATTTTTACTTATAATAGTTCACCATTCTTATTCTGATGATTTTGGAAGAACTGATTTAATGGATGCTATAAAATCAGGTGACATTGAAAAAGTCCAAGAGTTATTTAATAATAACGCTGATATTAATGCTGAAAATATGGTGGGAATGACCCCCTTAATGTACGCAGTTATTGAAAATAATCCTGAAGTAGTAAACAAACTGATGCAAAAAGAAAAATTAGAAATAAATAAACAGGATAAGTATGAAAGAACTGCACTAATGTATGCAATTCAATATGGTAATAATGAAAGTGTGAAACGCTTATTGCAATCTCCAAAGCTAGATGTAAATCTGCAAGATAATCTTGGGTGGACTGCTTTAATGTATGCTATTGAATATGGAAATGTAGAAGCAGTCAGATTGGTTAAAGATGATTCAAGAGTTGATTATCTTCTAAAGGATAGAAAAAATCAGGGAATTTACGACCATGCAAATAATCCTGAAAGAGTCAGATCTATTGCTCGTACTGCTCTGTATGGTATTCAAAAATTACTCAAACTTAATTAAATTTTTACAAAAATTACCCTAACCCAACGGAAACATATTGTTTCGGTTGGGTTATTTTTTTAGTGTTCAACATTACTTTTTTAATTTTCAACACGTTGTTTTTCGAGTATACTTGTATTACTCATAAATCAAGACTTATGTTTCCAATAAAGGATATCGCAATGAAAGTATATTTACTCAAAACTGTTGCTGGAACTGGCAAAGCGGGTGAAATTGTAAAAGTGAAGGAAGGATATGCCGATAACTTCCTCATACCACGTAAACTTGCTGAAAAAATAACTCCGCAAAATGAATCTTTTTTTGAGTCACGTGTTAAACGCGTTGAACACAACAAAGAAGAAGTATGTACTAAAACTTCGTTGCTGGCTGAGAAAATTAAAAACATGCGTTTAACTCTTAAAAGAAAAATGCATGATGATGGGAAATTGTATGCTTCAGTTAATGCTACTGAAGTTGCTGAGCTGCTTGCAAAAGAAGGCGTTTCTATTGCAAAAAGCCAAGTAAAAATGGAAAAAACAATTAAGGAAAAAGGTCTTTTTTTTGTAGTTGTAAAATTAACTTCAAAATTGCAGCCTGCGCTTGAGTTAAATATTGTTTCTGAGCATTCAAAATCAGCATAATTACAAGAAAGAAATAGGCAGCTATGCGCGTGGAAAAAGGTAGATATTACAACAATAAAAATATGTCCGAGCAAATTGTAGGTAAACAGTTGCCTAGTCAGGTAGAGGCTGAAAAGGCCGTACTGGGGGCATTGCTTTTGAATGATGAACATTTTTCAAAAGTGAGTGAAATCCTACAGCCACAGGATTTTTATGTTCCAGCGCATAGTGCAATTTATACTGCAATGCTTGAAGTTACACAGCGAATGGAACGCATTGATATTGTAACGCTTCAAAATGAACTACAAAAAAAAGGTATTTTTGAAGACGTTGGGGGTTTAGTATATCTTTTTGCTTTGCAGGAAGAGATTCCTAATGCTGGATTAATTTCTCAACATGCAAAAATTGTAAAAGAAAAAGCTGTATTACGTGAACTTATTAACTCAGCCACACAGATTATTTCAGGATGTTACAATCAAGATGATGCTGATATTAATGATGTTTTAGATACCGCTGAAAAAACAATTTTTCAGATTTCACATCAACGAACCAATCAAAACTTTGTGCAACTTAATATCTGGCTCAAAAAAACATTTCAGCATTTGTCTGATATCAAAAGTAATAGTGGTGGTCTTACCGGTGTGTCATCAGGATACGGTGTGCTTGATAAGATGACTTCAGGTTTCCAGGCAGGAGATCTCATTATTCTTGCAGCGCGTCCTTCGATGGGTAAAACCGCACTTGCGCTTAACATAGCGGCGCATGCCGCAGCGCAGGGCGTAACTGTTGGTGTATTTTCTCTTGAAATGTCAGCGGAACAGTTAACTTTGCGTTTACTTGCAACAGAATCAAATATTTCGCATCACAATATTCGAAATGCGACAATTACTTCAGATGAATGGGTTGAATTAACCCATGTGGCAGCACGTCTTGCGCAGCGAAAATTGTTTATTGATGACAGTGCTGGTCTTGATATCATGGCATTGCGCGCAAAAGCGCGCCATCTTAAAAAGCAGGAAAATGTTGGATTTCTTGTTGTTGATTATTTACAACTTTTGCATAGCGGTAAACGTCACGAAAACAGACATCAGGAAGTTTCTGAAATTTCAAGAGCTCTTAAAGCATTAGCCAAAGAGCTAGCTATTCCTATTATAGCTTTATCACAGCTTTCTCGTGCGGTTGATAGCCGTATGGATAAACGACCAATGCTTTCAGATCTTCGTGAATCTGGAGCCATTGAACAGGATGCTGACGTAATTATGTTTTTATACCGGGATTCAGTATACAATCCTGACACTGAACGTCCTGCATCAGCGGAACTTATTATTGGTAAGCAACGTAATGGACCGACCGGTACCGTACAACTGACATTCTTAAAAGAATTGACTAAGTTCGAAGAGTATACTGACGGATACTGATCACTACAAAAAAGGGTGGTAATGATTGTTTTAGGAATTGATCCGGGATTTCGTTATGCCGGATATGCCATCATTAAAATGGAAGGCAACCGTGCATTTTTATTGGACTACGGTTTTTTGAAGCTACCACAGACAAAGACTCTTATTGAGCGTACCGGTATGTTTTATGAATTTTTCAATGAGAAAATTATTACCCATAAAGTTGATCATCTTTCAATTGAAACTCCGTTTTTGGGAAAGAATGCTCAGAATTTTATGAAGTTGGGTTATCTTCGTGGAATTTTATATCTTCTAACTTCACAGCACAAACTCATATTGCATGAGTTTGCTCCTCGGCAGGTAAAATCAGCTTTGACAGGATTTGGCGGAGCAAGTAAAGAACAAGTGGCACGTGTTATTATGCGCTTTTTCCCTAAGATTGAAACTCCTCAAAGAGACGATGTTACCGACGCTTTGGCAGTAACTCTTTGTGGATTATGGCACCAAAAAAATCCTCTTAATCATTTATAAAAAATAGCAATTAAGCCCATCAGATCTTGCTTTTTGAGCATTCATTATTATAGAATCATTGTTCAGGAGTCTTAGTAGATTAGTGAGGCCTTGTTTTGGGGCAAGGGAGGCTCAAAATGAATACACTAGAATTTAATGAACTTAACTTTTTGCAACAAATTGTATCTTTTTCTGAAAGTTCAAAAAGTATTCACACTCCGTTTTCAGAAAACGATCTTATATTTCTGCAAAATGCGTTTACTACACCTGGAGTCCATGCAATTAGAGTAAAAGACATTCAGACAGGAAGAATCCTTATTAAGCAACTTTTAGATGCCTTACGTTGGTATCATGATGTGGGCTATCTTGCTCTTAATGATGTTATTCCTTGTTTACATGCAACTAATATTATGAATCATTTTTCTTATCCTATTAATTCAATCGAATTATCCCGTTTTTTTACCGAAGATTTTTTTTATGATTTTTTATGGATTGAAACAACCCAAGAACTCTTAAACCAAGTCTGGTTACCACTTTTTGAACAACGCATTGCGCATTTACACATAGATCACATAATCCCAGTAATTATTGTTTCATATGAGCGATAGACTCGTACTTAACAGAAACATTAAACCGTGATAATGGATATTATGTTAAGTATTAAGTTTTAAGCTCGCAAAGGTGAAACTCTTGTCCCTGTGAGCTTAATGTTATTGTTGGCAAAGTGTTTGTGTCGGTTGTAATTGAGCCGCCGCAGAATAATCGATTACCAAATCGTCGCGGGGTAAAATAATGTTTATGAGGGGTTTCTGAACGTAGACAAAGATTTTTTTGATGAGTCTCAAGACTGTACTGATAAACATCCAACCCTAATGCCTCATTTTCAAGGGATACAAAATATACACTTGAAGTTTGAACATCATAATAAGGTAAAAGTGGAATAATCGATTCATAAAGGCGAGTATGCCCCTTTTTGTGAAGAATGAGATGTAAAGGTAGGTTGAAGGTAAAAAGTTCTTCTAAAGCCCATTCTGGTTGACACGTTATTCTGTAATATGAAAATGTCATAGTATCTTGGGCCCGTTCTATTGAATCTGAATATCCAATACAAAATCCACTTGTACATGAAGTCATAGTAAGGAATGCAAGTGCTTGATCTTTTTTTACCAGTAATGATTCAAGAGTATTTTCATTTAAGAAAGTAATTTGTTCTGTTGAGAAAGTAATTGGTTCTGTAGTTTCATTTTTTAACATGTGCTCAACAACATTTGTATCTTTGTATTTATCAAGCGTGCATTGGTTATAAATTTTTGCAGTTGGATATTCAGTACGCATGAGAGAATAACTGTCAGCATTGCGTGCAATTAGAAAGAGAGAGTTATCAACCTTTTGAGGATAAAGATAATGCAAACTGGTGCTATTTGTAAGGCGATATAGATCCCCCTCTAAGGTTGCATGAAAGAGGTTTACATGATCACGTTCATGTGCGCTAAAATAGCATGATTGATCATCAATCCATTCTATTGTGGTAATGTCGTAGGGACCGTAAAAATCAAGAGTTCTAGGAGAACGCTTCTCTAAGCTTTTTATTCTAATTTTGTCATTAAAGATAAAGCTGAAACTTTTTTTATTAGGAAGCACTTTTACTCCAGCTGGAGTAAAAGATGAAAGAAGTGCTTTGTGTGAATGATTATTTTCAGGGTTCCAAATTGAAAGTTCAAGCGAAGAACCTTTTTGATGAATAACACACATTTTTTCAATACCCTCTTCAATAATGCTTTCAAGGGGGTAGAGAAATTCATTTTGAGCAGATACAGTATTTACCATAAAAAAAAGAAGAAAACTTATTTTGATCTGTTTCATACTCTACCTTGATTTTAACATCTGAGATTGATTTCTCCAATATACCTTATAGGGTATTTCTAAATTTTGTAATCTTTCACTATCTGTCTTTCCCAAATACCGTATAGCCCGTTTGCTCAGAGGTTGCACAGGACGAGAGGTGTTTTTTATTGCATGAGAGTTTAAAGTTTTAATACCAAAGCTTTTATGTGTGCAGGCCGGTTCTTTAAATATTTTTTGTAACTTTTTAATAAGGTTGACACTTATTTTTGTCGGCTTTATAGAAGTATAGTCGGCTGCATACATAAGTATATGCGTACACCAAAGTATTGCTGTCTTTAAGTCATTATAATGAGCATCATTGAGGAGTTTTTCTTTTTTAGAAATCTCACGGTTGTTTATATAAAATTCCATAAAATTATTTTTAAGTGAAAGATCTTTTTTTGAGGATGATGTGGTAGGGCTAGCCATATCAAAAAGAAGTGTTTGAAGTGCGGTACACCAAGTTTCAAAAGTATACAACGACCAGAGATTATTATTTTTTTTAAGTTCTTGTAATACATGAAGTGTAAAAAGTGCAGTACGTACATCAAGGGTGCCTAAAACAGTTTTAGTTGTCCATTCAGGAGTATTGTGAAGCTTTATGTGAGATGCATAACAGACGTGCAGAATCTGTTCACGACTAAAATTTTGTGCATCATTAAATTCAGAAAGCACTAATGCTATACATCCACTTATAAACGCTGATGCAAAAGAGGTCCCCTGAGCATCTATCGGTTTTTTGTTGGGATTGTACATTATACTATATACACCAGGAGCAACAGACTTGGGGCCAACACAAAGTTGTTTTTTGAGACTGTATTGTGAAAAACGCGCAATTGGGCACTTGTAATCTACGTTCCACTCAAATGCTCCTACATCAAAAGTAACTGTTTCAATGCGCGCAGGATATGCTTCAATACCTTCACCAGGATAGTGCAATGAATGCGGATCACCATCGTTACCAGAAGCAGCAATAGAATAAGGAATAAGTTGTATCATATATTCAAACAGTTCAAATGCGCCTGATTTTGTGTCTACAAAATCAGCAATCTTAAAGCTCATATTAATAAGATGAATATTACTTTGTAATACAGAAAACAAAGCTTTAATTTGTGACTCAATACTTCCTTGGCCTTGTTGGTTAAAGGCAGAAAATATTTGTATTTGTGCTTGGGGTGCAATTTCTTTTATTAAATGGGTAATAAGAGTGCTATGAGTAATTATTGAGCTGTTATTAAAAGGTGTATCAATAATGCCGATCGTTATCGATTTTCCTTGCGAAGGCGCAAGCTCGCCTAATAAAAACCTGTGCGGCAAGAATTGATAATCATTATTAAAAACAGCTTTATTTAAAGTAAGCCCCACCGTAGGAAAGCTTTTATGCCAGAAACAGTCATTGGTATTGATTGCTTCAGATTGGTTGGGCAGTAAGCGATGTGATGAGTTTAAGGTTTGTATAGCATTTAAAAAAAATATGCATAAAAAACAAATAAGCTTCATGAAGACCTTTTTTATAAGAATACCTTTTTTTTAAGATATGATTAATGCCTTAAAAATTCAAATAGTCCAAAAAAAATCCACCGCACTGACCGAAATCAATGCGATGGAAAAAAGGAGAGTAGTAATGAAGCCTAATTAAATGCCACTTTGATTAAATTATCAAAGTAGCGAGGTAACATCAAAGGATGCCGTAAATTGCAGGAATGTCAAATTTTTAGTTTTCTAAAAAGGTTAATTAATAGGGCTTTTTTACCCATTAATTTACTATAATGATAGTTTAATTGAATCAAGTTGTCAATTGGTAAAAGCTTTAAAATATCGATTAGATCGAGCTTATTTGCTAAATATCAAGCGTAATTCTCTGTGAATCATAGCTTAGAATAGTTGAAGTTTCTAATCCCTCTTGGCTAGGGCTCGTAAAGATAAGTTGTGTTTTAAGCTCATGACAAGTCTGCATAAGTTTATTGATTGTCTGTTTGTCAAAATCTGAAAAAAAATCATCTATCAAAAAAGTAGTACCACCCTGCTTTTCTATTAAGAGTCTAATTTGAGCTATTTTGATAAGTAATACGATAAGTTTTTGCTGACCGCGAGATGAAAAAAGACGTGCAGGTTTTGCATCAAAGAGAATTGTTATATCATCAAGGTGTGTGCCAAATATTGATCGTTTTGTGTGGTATTCTTCTTTGACTATTGAGTGGGACCACGTTTTATAAAATTCTTCCCAGATGCCGTAAGTATTTGTTTTTTTAGGTGCATAATCAAGAATGAGTGAGCGATCACTCCAGTGTTCTGATAAAGGATTTTCAAGATTATTTTTTAATAAATTCAAAAACTGTATGCGTTCATGCTGAATAATTTGTGAGAGAGTCCATAGTTTATGTGTCCATACCTCAAGTTCCTCTGTATTTGAAGAACCTCGATATAAAAGTGAGTTTCGATTATCAAGAACTTGTTTATACTGTTGAAATGTTGCAATAAGGAAAGGATTGTAAAGAATTAATGCGTGATCAATAAATGAACGTCTTTGATCAGGTCCTTCTTTGACAAGCGCAAGGTCATCATCAGTGATAGTAACCATTCTGTATGCTTGTCGTAGTTCCTGATAAGAGGAAACTGCTTTCTGATCTATTTTAACGTGTCGTTTATTTCCTGCGCAGCCTACTTTAATTTCTTGCCCATTAAAAAGTGCTTTTATAAAAAACCCTTCTGTCCCAAATCGTGCCATATCACGGGGAATATGTGTTCTAAATGAGCGCAAATAACATAAATAATGAAGTGCTTCAAGCAAGGAAGTTTTACCCGAACCATTTTTCCCTTCAATCAGGATAGTAGGTTTTTCAAAGTAAAACTCCTTTGATTCAAAGCAACGAAAATTTTTAAGTTGAAGCGACTCTAAAAACTTTTCATTCACGATTGCATTGCGGTTGGAGATACTGGCATTACTAAGTAAATGAGATTAAATTTACTGTGCTCTGTGGTCTCGAAAATAATAGGTTTTGCAGGACTTTGAAGATAAAAACGTACAGTGTCTTCTGAAAACACATTAAGTCCACTCAAAAGATAAGGCGCATAAAAGCGGATATCAAGACCTTCGCTTTGTAATTCGCCTACTGTTAAGCGCTCTTCAAGTTTTCCTACCTCTTTGTTGTGCATAGTTACATCAACGTTATTGTCCTTAAAACCAAAGGTGGTTGCAATAAACTGTCCAGAAAGTAAGCATGAAGAACGACGTAATGTTTTTACTAATCCACTACGATCTATAGTTGCAGGCATAAATCCTTTTTTATCTAAAATAGCCTTGTATTCAGGGAAAGGATTTACTAACAACTTAGTGAAGAAATTAAATGTTTCTCCTGAAAATACTAATTGATTTCCACAAGTTCCTAAAAAGACATTTTCATCCGATGCAGATTCAAGAATTTTTTTAAGTTCAAGCACCGCACGACGAGGAAGAAGCCAGTTGTGTGGAGTATCAAGTTTATAACGATCGGTTTCCAGTTGCGCTAAACAATGTCCGTCTGTGGTGGTCATAACCAGATGTTTATCATTAATTTCAAGATAAAGACCATTAAGCGCAGGATTTGCATTGTTTTGAGGAATTAAAAACGCAACTTTATCAAGCAAATCAAGTAAAAAACGTGATTCAAGCTGCATCAAGTTTTCAATACGCTCTGGGAATGGCGGAAATTCTTGAGAATCTTTAACATTTAACGCAAGGCGTATTGAGCCAGAAGTAAGTGAAAGTTGTGATTTACTTAATGTACAGGTAATTTCACCATCAAGTTCTTTAACAATATCAAAAAGTCTTTTTCCATTAACAAGAAACGATTGAGTGTCGTTTAAAGAAGAACCTTTTGTTGGATAACTAGATTGTAAACTGATTTCAAGGTCAGTGCTCTTGAGAATCAATTCACGTGGTCCAGCATTAAATAAAATTGAAGCTGTTGCATCAAGTGTTGTGCGCTTAGAGCAGATAGGCTGCATAGAAGCTAAGATAGCAAGAAGAGGCTTCTGTTCGACAACAAACGTTTCCGCCATGGTAAACCTTTTGTGTAGTGATTCTTTATAATTTAAATGTATATCTTTATTAAATAAGTGTAGCGCACTCTCTCTCGTTTGGCAAAATGATTCTCGTAGGATTATAAGAGTGATTTTTTGAACGGGATGAAATCATTTTCAGGGAAGCAAGAATATTTTTAATTTTCTGTTTTTCTAAAACATTACTATACGGAAACATCCATTTAATATGGAGTGAGGAAAGTGTTTCTTCAATATAAAGATATGCTTCTAAAAGGACACATTCTTCATAAAAGAGTTCCGCTTTTGCATCGTAAAAAGAATCTTTTTTGACGGTTCGTACAAACATTCTCTCTACATCTTCAATGAGTGTTGTTTCTTGTGAAGTTCCATTCCACCAAGATAAAAAGCTATTTATTTTTGTAACAACTCGATACACCCGATAAAAAAAGTAAGCAATAGCTAAATAAGAACACATGCTACCATTAAATACAAAGCTTCCTAATTGCCAAGGAATTTTTTGTAATAATGAAGAATATGATTGTATTTTTGGTCCGCCTGAACCAGTTATTTTTTCCCAAAAAGTGGTATTTTTAATTACTTCAATTTTCATACTAGAAGGACATTTTTCCCAGAGTGATTGAATAATGGGAAGGTAATGCGCATCCAATGCAGGTACTCTCACTTCAACGTCGTATGCAGATAAAGACACAATACCTATAAAAGGTGCCAGCAATTTCCAGCGCCTCTTAACGGAGTGAAACATTAAAATGTTCCTCAATCTTTTTAATGTCTGCTGAACAATTAATTACAAGCAAAGATTTTAAGGGATACAGTTCTTCTAATCTATCTAAAGGTTCTTCTACCTTCTTTTCAAAATTCCACATGTAGTTTAAAAGCTTGAATTTAACCGTTTCTTTACACCCTTGAGCTAAAGGATCTTTTCTATTGTTTTTAAAGAACCGTTTAAATACTCGAGCCAGGCAAATCCATCGGGGTAACTTAAAATAGAGAATTACATCTGCGCGAGCATAACGCATAGCAAGCGTATCAAGACAATTACCATCTATAATCCATGCATCTTTATCAACGAGAGATTGTTGTATTGATAAAAAGTCCTCATAGGGTCTTTCTTGCCACTGTGGAAGATAAAAATATTGATCAAGATGATAAAGCGGTATCTGAGTAAGTTCATGCAATTTAACGGCAAGGGTTGATTTGCCGCTTCCTGGTCTACCAAAAATCATAACGCGAGAAGGTTTTTGCATAATTACTTCTTTTATGAACGGGGGTGTTTATCATCGTATACTTTACGCAAGTGGCTTGTTTCAACATGCGTATAAATCTGTACCGTTGTCAATTGTTCATGTCCAAGTAGTAGCTGTAATGAGCGTAGATCAGCACCGTTTTTAAGAAGATGGGTTGCAAGTGAATGACGAAGAGTATGAGGAGATAATTCCTTTTTGATTCCAGCATCAGCGGCTATTTTTTTAAGATACATCCAAAAAAGTTGTCGTGTCATCGGGCGTAACTGTTTATTGTAATAAGTAGGAAAAAGAAACTCAGTATTAAGGCGTTGATTTTCTTTAATTAAAAGTGCTGGAAAAGCATTATCTAAATAGAGACGCAATAATGAGAGCATATGTTCATGAACAGGAACCATGCGCTCTTTGCTCCCTTTTCCTGGTATGAGAAGAAACTTGCTTGAAAAATCCACATTTGAAAGTTTCAGATTTGCTATTTCACTGACTCGCGCACCAGAAACATAGAGAAGATAAAGCATTACTTTATTTCGTATACCCGTTAAAGAATTATCTTTATCTGCAGAGTTCAAAAGTTTTTGAATGTCTTCTTCATTAAGATGATGGGGTAATTTTCGTTCCAGTTTGGGTAAAATTAACTGATCAGAAATTTTTTTCATATCGTAATGATCGTGCAAGAATCCAAAAAAAGTTTTGATACAGGATATTTTACGCGCCATGCTTCGGGCAGTAATTCCACTCTCTTTGAGAAACTTTAAAAAATCCTTAAGATCTTGGGATGTAACCGTTTGTAGGTTTTTTTGTATAGATGCAAAAAAAGACATGAGCTGCTCAATATCACTTTTATAAGCTTCAAAGGTATTACGAGCAACTCGACGTTCTGTAAGAAGATAACTCTCAAAGCGGGTAACAAGTGTTTGATCGGTCACAGCATTCTCCTTTTTAGCCAATGCAGTAAAAATTAATACCTAAAAGATAAAGAAGGATGAAACTTTTTACAAGAAAATTATACGACAGCTTACTTATGCTTTCATCCTCTTTAATTTCAAGGCCTACTTTTTGCTGTAGAAGCTTTTAGTATGAACGAGCTATGATAGCGTCTTTGGTACTTGGAGCTTTACAGTTAAAACAGGTAGTATGCTTTTTTTCTTCTTCAAGAAGGCAGCGAATTGAAAGTTTATGTTCTTTAAGAACTACTTCGCATGGCCTACTTTCACAAAAACCTGTTTGAGTGAGTGTGGCTTCTGAGCCATCTAAAATTTCTTGAAGCGTTTCTCGTTGTATCCATTGTTCAGTTAGTCTGTTTTTTGCACGATCATACAAAGCGTGATGGAGCGCATCGAGTTTTTGAGGAATATATTGAATAATAGTATCAAGGCTTACAGCTTCTTTTATTCCTAGTCTATCGGCACAGGTAACCTGATTATTTTGAAGATCTCGTGGTCCGATCTCTATGCGAACTGGAACACCGCGCAGCTCCCAATGATAGAATTTATTGCCTGGAGTTTTTTTGTCATCAGTGTCAATAAGGGTACGAACACCCTCTCCTAACTGATTTTTAATTTCTTGGGCTTTATCAAGGACAAGTTTTTTGTCCTCATCTGTTTTATAGATTGGTACAATAACTACTTGAATTGGCGCAATGCGAGGAGGAAGCACAAGACCTTTGTCGTCACCATGGACCATGACTAAAGCGCCCACTAGGCGAGTAGTACAGCCCCAACTGGTAAGCCATGGATGCTGTACAGTTCCTTGTTCATCTTGGAAAGTCATTTCAAATGCGTGAGCAAAGCTTTGAGAAAGCAAATGAGAGGTTCCCATTTGCAATGCCTTACCATCAGGCATAAACCCTTCAAAGGTGTAGGTTTTCTCTGCGCCAGGAAATTTCTCACCTTCTGATTTGCGACCGATGATAACCGGAATTGCCAAATAGTTTTCAGCTAAATCTTTATAATGAGATAACATTAAAAGAACTTCTTCTTCAGCTTCTTTGCGAGCAGCATGCGCTGTATGGCCTTCTTGCCAAAAGAATTCAGTTGTTCTTATAAATGCACGCGGTCTCATTTCCCAACGCACTACGTTAGCCCATTGATTAATTTTTAAAGGTAAATCACGCCATGATTTAATCCAGCGCGCAAACATAAAATGCACAATTGTTTCTGAAGTTGGCCTTACAATGAGCGGCTCTGCCAGTTCTTTACCGCCAGCATGGGTTACAACTGCAACCTCAGGCGCAAACCCTTCAATATGATCGGCTTCTTTTTGCAAGAACGACTGTGGTATCAAGAGAGGAAAAATTGCGTTCTTATGACCAGTATCTTTGATCTTTTTATCCATGACCCCTTTAATGCTTTCCCAGATATCATTACCATAGGGTCTTACGACCATGCATCCTCTTACGGGTGCCTGGTCAACCAGTTCTGCTTGATAAATAACTTCTTGGTACCATTCAGGAAAGTGCGTTTTTATATTTGGGAGCTTGTTCATAAGACTTTTATTCCTCAAAACCTTAATGTATAGTATCGTCACAGTATACGAAATCTTAAAAAAATGTACAAAAGAGGACTTACTATGAATGATTCTAAAACAACTTTTGCGCAGCTTAAGAACGTCGTAAAAGCATTTAATGATGAACGAGAATGGAATCAATTTCACACTCCAAAAAATCTAAGTATGAAACTTTCAGTTGAAGCAGCTGAGCTTATGGAGATTTTTACGTGGTGTAATTCTAAAGAGAGTAAAGAAGTAGTAAGTCAAAAAATGATTGAAGTTCAGGATGAAATTGCTGATATTGTAGTTTTGGCACTTTGTTTTGCCAATGCTACTGGAATTGATTTGGCTCAGGCTATTGAAAACAAGATAGCTAAAAATGCTCAAAAATATCCGGTAGAAAAATGTAAAGGCCGATCAAATAAATATACCGAGTATAAATAACTACACTCGGTATATTTTTAAAAACTACTTAAAATATTAAATTACAGGATATATCCTTGTTTGAGCTCTTCTTGGTAAAAGAAATAAGAGCTTATAATTACGAGGATTGTTGTTTGGTAAAATGCAGGTGAAATATGTTCACCAAACCACCACCAGCTAAAAAGTGCTGTAAAGAGTGGTGCAAAAAAACCAAAAAATGACAGTAGCGTTGGCGAATAAGTTCGCAATAATTTGCTGTATAAGTTAAAACAGATAACGTTTCCAATTAAAATTAATAGTCCCATAGAAATTAATACAGGGGTTGAAACAAGAGATTCAAGGCTAGGAATTGGTTCATAAAAGAATGCTGTTCCTAATGCAAGAACACCGCCCCATAGCATGGCAACACCATTAATAAGAATATAGGAATTGCTGTGGTCTCGTGTTAAAGGTCTCATTGCAATCCATCCCAAACATGAGGCTACTACGGCAGTAAGTAGCAAAATTTCTGGAATTGAAAATGAACCGATTGCACCCAAGGCAAGTTCTTTACCGTCAGCTGTTTCCATGATTAAGGGTATAAAGGCAAGAAAGCTTGCAATCAGTCCAATCCACTTTCTAAAGGTCATTACTTCACTAAAGAATAAATATGAAAGAAAAGCTGTGATAAATGGTGAAGTATTATAAAGAAGTGCAACTTTTGATGAGGGTAAATAATCAAGTGCAACAAATTCTAAAACAAAAGAAAGATAGAATTGGAAAAAAGCTACCAGTCCCACGAGAATCAAATCTTTTGATTTTATACGGACTGATTTTTTTTGATAAAATTTTACAAATCCAATAAGTAAAATGCCTGCTAAAATCATACGCAGACCAATAAAGAAAATTGGCGGAATGTGTGCAATAGCTTCTTTACCGATGGTAAATGTACTACCAAACAAAGCATAAAGAATAAATATAGAAATCATGAAAATACCTTTTAAAGAGGTTGTGAACGTTTTTTTATAAGACCTTCTCTTAATTCTTCAGAGTAAAAAAGTGTGAGTGAAATAGTTAAAATAATTGATGATGTTAAAAATTCAAACCCTATTTTTTCTCCTGAAATTATTACACCCAGAAGCGCTGTCAAAAAAGGAAGAATCAACTGGGTAAAGGAAACGAAGGTAATTGGGTAAATCGAAATGAGATAGTTATAGAGCGGATAGGCAATCAAACTATGGGTAATAATAAGATATACCATCGGCACAATCACTTTTGAAAAATCTGAAATAGGTACAGGATACCAAGGTTCATAAAGTAATGAGGCTCCAAAACCAAGCAATCCCCCGCCTGTCATTGCAGTTCCGACAAGCATAAAAAATGGCATACCACGCTTTAGTAATGTTTTGGCAAAAATTCCACCTACAACAAATGCTGCAGTAGAAAGAAATACCATTCCATAGGCAAAAAACGGATAGGTAAATTGTGTATCACTAAAACTAACTCGAGGGATAAGCAAAGGCATAACGCCCACAAAGCCTAAGATAAGGGCACAGGCTTTTTTTAGATTAATCTTTTCTTTAAAAGCTATCCATGAAAGAATTGCTGCGATAAAAGGTGCTGTGGTTGCAATAAGTGCCGCATGAGGCGAAGGAATATATTTCAATCCTACCAACCTGAAACTATCGAGAATAAAAACGCAAATACTGTAACCAATTAAAAGAGGTAACCAGGAGCGTCTTATAATGAAGTTTTGACGATTAGAAAAAAATTGATAAGCAAGAAAATACAATCCGCCTGCAACAATTCTTACTCCAGTCAAAAAAAATGGATCGGCATAAAGCGTAATCTGTTTACCGATCATGAATACGCCGGTTCCAATTAAGCAAAATACTATTAAAAGTATCATGACTCTTTTCCCTTTTGCACCAGTTTGCACCATTAACAAGGTAGCTAAACTAGTACCTACTGCTTGGTTTTACAAAACAGACTCTTTTTATCGAGCGTATTCAATAGTACGTTTTTCCCTGATGACGTTTACTTTGATTTGACCAGGAAAATTCATATCCTGTTCAATTTTCTCAGCAATTTCACGCGCAAGCAGTGCTGCTTTTTCATCATCCAGAAAATCTTCTTCTACAATAACTCGTACTTCACGGCCTGCTTGCAATGCATATGCTTTTTTAACGCCATCAAAACTTGTTGCAATTTCTTCAAGCTTCTCAACACGTTTTACATACGCAGCAAGTGTTTCTTTACGTGCGCCAGGACGTGATGCCGAGATGGTATCAGCAATCATAATAATTGGTGAGTAAATAGAAATAAAAGGAACTTCTTCATGATGAGCGGCAATTGCGTTCACTACAAATGGATGTTCTCCACAGCGTTTTGCAATATCTCCACCAATCATAGCATGAGGACCTTCAACTTCAGCGGTTACTGCTTTACCAATATCATGCAAAAGTCCTGCTCTCATAGCAATTTGACCATCAAGGCCCAATTCTTCTGCAATCATACGTGCAAACATACCCACTTCTCGGGAGTGATCAAGTACGTTTTGTGAGAAACTTGTTCTGAAATGAAGCTTACCAAGCAAGGTTACAATTTCTGGATGTACTCCTTGAAGATTGAAATCAAGAACTGCGTTTTTGCCGTATTCTTCAATAATTTCTTCGATTTCTTTTTCGCAAGCAGCAACGGTTTCTTCAATTCTGGTTGGGTTAATTTTTTCGTCTGCAATCAGTCTTTCTAAAGTTCTTCTAGCCACTTCACGGCGAATCGGATTGAATCCTGAGATAGTAATGATTTCAGGAATATCTCCAATGACAAACTCCATACCAGTTGCCATTTCAAGTGCTTTAATATTACGGCCTTCTTTACCGATAATACGGCCCTTCATATTCTCATTAGGAAGATGAATAACACTTGAAGAATGTTGTGCTACCTGATCTATAGTATAGCGCTGCATTGCAGTAACAGTGATATCAACAGCTTTTGTTTTGGCTGTTTGACGATATTCTTCTTCAATTTTCTGAATCCATTTTTGATTTGAAAGATGTACTTCAGCTTGAAGAGTGTCTGCAAGTTCTTTTTTTGCCTGCTCTTTACTTAAACCACTCATGTTTTCTAGTTTAGTAATGAGTTCTGAATACAGTACTTTTAATTTTTCTTCGTTTGCATGAAGTGTTTCATTCAAACGAGACATTTTACGTTCTTTTTGTTGTAACTCATTTTTGAGTTCATCAAGCTGAACTTCTTTTTTTTCAATTGCTTCGTATTTTGAAGCAATTTTTGATTGCTGTCTTTCAATGTCCAGCTTATCTCTGCGCATTTCTATTTCAAAATCGCTTCTGCGTTTGTAAATTTCATCTTTTATCTTAAGAAGTGCTTCACGACGTTCGTTTTCTATATCCCGTTTAACACTTCTCCATTTTTCATCTGCACGACCAAGAAGATCGTTAGCAGCAAGTATTTTTTTTCTTGCAAAAAAAAATATCGCCAGCGCAGCTGCAAAGGATGCCGCACTACCGATATAAAGTATAAAATCAATCATCATTTTTTCCCACTTAGTTCACTAATAGATTATTTCTGTACCACACGTTGTACACACTCAAGAAGATTAGCTCCGTAGAAAGTACTTAAATACACTATACGGGAACAGCAATGGAAACTTATATGTCACTCGAGGTCCGATAAAACAGCATTACAACGTTCAAGCCACTCAATAATTGCTTTGTTTGTTGCACGAACACCTTCTGATTGAGCCTCTTCTTTGAGCAACTCACTCGCCAGTTGAAGTGCCACAAGTACAGCAATCTTTTTTTGATCACGGATACCTGCTTGCGCAGCACCTTTCATACGCTCATCTACTAATGTAGCAGCATGTTGTAAAAGTTCTGCGGACTCATCTGTAACAATAGAATACGTTTCTTCAAAAATAGAAACATTTTGGGTTTCGTTACGCATTAATTACTTTCGCTTTCTATCAGTGAATCAATATCTGCTATTAATTCATCAACAGCTTTTCTCGCGAAAGTTTTTTCTGTGTCCCAACGCTTAAAATCTTCATCTTTCTTGAGAAGTGCCTGTTCAAGGTTGTTAATGTGCTCTTTTAAAGCAGCATTTTCTACCAAAAATAATTCCTTCTCTGTCCTAAGCTCTTTAATCAGTGCTACCAGATGTGCAAGTTTTTTTTCGAGAGCTCCTAATAATTCCATCGCTTTTTCTCCTCTTAAGGAAAATACAACTGGAATCAAGTGTACAGAGAAGGATAATTTCTTGTCAAGAACGGCTTTTTTTTGCTACTTCAACAAGTTTTGAAAACCCTTGTGGTTCAAAGATTGCAAGTTGACTCAACATTTTTCTGTTAAGCGTAACACCCGCTTTTTTCAAACCGTGCATGAAATGGTTGTATGACATATCGTGCTTTTGAGCACCAGCCTTGATACGAACAATAAACAAACCGCGCATATCACGCTTCTTTTGTTTTCTACCTATGAATGCATAGGCCATCGCACGAAGTAATGTTTCTTTTGCACGTCTAAAAATATTTTTGCGTTGTCCCCAAAAACCTTTAGTTTGTTTTAATAACCGTTTGTGGCGTTTTTTTGTAACCGTACCACGTTTAACTCTAGTCATGGCTCTCTATCCTTATACTAATATTTTAACTTGGCAACAACAATGCTATGTGCTTGTAATCACATTTTGCAATGTACGCGCTTTTACGCAATGTACGCTTTGTTTTTCTGGTTTTCTTAGTAAGGAGGTGGCGACGTCCCGCAGACATGCGTTTAATCTTACCACTCTTGAGCTTCTTAAAACGCTTTTTTGCAGCAGCGTTTGTTTTCATTTTAGGCATGAATATCCTCTATTTTTTCTTCATAAAAAACACTTTAGACCACGCAGAATCAGCTCGGAGCTCTTTTTCCTCGATGATTCGTTCGAGCACACCGTGCTCTTCAAACGTTTTGCCTATTTTATCAAACAACTCGCGACCTTGATCATTTCTATTAACCGCTTCGCGGCCACGAAAAACCAATGTCACTTTTAGCTTATTACCATCTTCTAAGAATCTGACCCCTTGAGTAAGCTTGGTTTGAAAATCATGCTCACCAATCTTAGGACGGATTCTTATTTCCTTAATTAAAATCACTTTTTGATGCTTTTTAGCTTCGGCTTGCTTTTTCTTTCTATTGTACAATTCCTTACCAATATCCATAATTTTGGTAACAGGAACTCCGAACGAACCACTGTCAGCAAGCAACACTAAATCAAGTCCTGCATCTTTTGCCATTGTAAGTGCAACTCGTCTTTCTACCACTCCATGGTTTACACCATCGGCATCAATAACCTGGACTTTCTCAGCGCGAATTTCTTCGTTAGCTAAAGGACCAACAACGCGAGAATCGTTTTTTTGTTGATCCAATTGACCTCTTTTTTTAATGGCTTTTCCTTACAACTAGTAGAAACAACTTTACCCTTCAACTACCTTAGCTCCATACACTTTTGCAAAGACTTGTTGCGCAAACTCTTTTTCAGATTTGAGATGTTGAAGCACCTGATCTCTCCCTTGAGCGATCTTTGCTCCTTCAAACGCAAACCATGAGCCTGCCTGAGTAATAACTCCTCTTGCAATTGCCGCATCGAGTATTTCTAGTTCCCTACTTACCCCCTCAGAGAACAAGAGGTCAAGCTCAACCTTTTTAAAGGGTGGAGCAACCTTATTCTTTGCAATCTTAATCGAGATTCGGTTTCCAAAATGCACTTCATTCTTTTTAAGACTTGCAATTCTACGTACATCAAGGCGAACCGATGCGTAAAACTTAAGAGCGTTTCCGCCTGAAGTTGTTTCTTTATTACCAAATGCCATGCTGCTAATATTTTGACGAATTTGGTTAATAAAAATAAGAACAGTTTTTGACTTATGCACTACTGGGGTGAGCTTACGAAGTGCTTGAGACATCAAGCGGGCCTGGAGCCCAACATGTGTATCACCCATATCACCTTCAAGCTCAGCTTTTGGTACAAGAGCCGCAACCGAATCCACTACAATAATATCAATAGCACCAGATCTTACAAGCATTTCAACAATATCAAGCGCCTGCTCACCATAATCAGGCTGGGAAATGATTAAATCTTGGGTTTTAATTCCCAACTTTCCAGCATATTCAGGATCAAGTGCATGCTCTACGTCAACAAATGCACAAATCCCGCCCACTTTTTGAGAATGAGCAATTGCTTGTAATGCCATTGTCGTTTTACCTGAAGCTTCAGGGCCATAAATTTCTACGATTCTTCCTCGTGGAAAACCACCGATTCCCAATGCTTCATCAAGGGTAAACGAACCTGTTGAAATTGCTTCAACCTTGGCATTTGCAGACTGGCCAAGAAGCATTACTGCTCCTTTTCCATACTGCTTATCTATTTGCGCAAAAGTTACTTCGAGCGCTTTATGCTTTTCTTTATTTTCTTGAGTAGATGTTGAGTTAACCTCATCTACCCCTATATTTGAGGACTTAGATTTCATAAGAAATATTTCCCATATCAGGTGTTTTGCTGGTGTCTATTGTAGCATTTTTATATAAAGAAGCAATAAAAGAGCCCATTGTAACGGACTTAAAACGTTGATCAAGAGCGACGATAAGCTCTTTTTTCTTGGTTGTTTTTGTAGCTTCATCAACAGATTTAAGCTCATCAAGTCTTACAATATACCCATCGTTTTTGCCTACAGCGCCCATAACAAGACCTTTTTTCTCAATAGAGAGTGTATTGAGAGGAAGACCTTGTTCAGCCAATTTTTTAAGCTGTTCTTGATCTGCTCTATCAACCCAGTCAGTTTTTTGAGTTTTTGCGTAAGCAGGAACTTTTAAACTTTCTTTTCCATAGTTTTCAGCTTTAATCTTGTTAACTGCTTGAGTAAGTGATTTGCGTGCTTTTTCTTTAGCAAGATCCTTTTTAACTTGTCCAACAATCATATCAAACGGAAGTGTTTGCTTGGTAGTAATACCAGTAAGTTGAACAATATATCCTTTGCCTTCTTGTATAAAAACACTGCAATCATTTACTTTTGTAAGCGCAAATAAACGACGTGCTATTTGATCGTTTTCCTTTAAAGGAATGGTGACATGTTCAAGAGTTCCGCCATTTTTTTCAATAAATGTTTTAAGCTCTTGTGCATCAGATTTAGAGTTATTTGCTTTCAATTTAAATTGATTTGAAAACTCATTTTTCAATAATGTTTTTCTAATCTGATCTTTTACCTGAGCAAGCGGTTTATAGGTTGCTTCTTTGCGCGCTACACGTTGAATAACAGCAAATCCTTTGTCACCAAGATTAATAACTGGAGAAATGTCTCCATCAGTCTTTAATCTAAATGCAGCAACTTCAAGTGCGCCTTCCTTTTTTTTACTTCCCTTTGAGAAAAAGTCTACCAGAGTACCTTTCTCTTCAAAAAGCGCTGGATTTGCGGTGACTTCTTTTAAAAACGCTTCTGCTTGCTCTTGTAGTTGATTGAGACCTTTCCCTTTAAGATCGTCAAATCGTATTTCACGAATCTTAATTTGAGCAGGTTTATCAATGTAATTTAAGTGCTTTTCTTTGTTGTATTTGTCTTCAATAGTTTTATCACTTATATTCACCGGAAACTTTGCAGAATCAAAAGTCCAAACATTACCAGCACGTTTTGCAGGAATGAAATAAAGTTTATTTTTATTATCTTCAAAAAACTTTTGTAGTTCTGATGTTGTTATTTCTTTGCCTTCTTCTTCTTTAATAAAATGCTCAAGAGGAAGAGTGGCGATAGTAAACTTCTTAGGAACTACGTTGCTTGCATAAGATTCATCAATTACAAATTTTGGCACCCATGTAGCATTTTGAATAAGAGAGCTTAAGAGTTCAACCTGTTTTTCTTCCTTAAATGCACGCTTTTCATTATCGGTAAGGTTAAGTGCAACGCCTGACTGAGGGTCAATTGTGGCATTTTGAATAGCTTTAGAAGAAAGATATAAAGGAAATCTTTCAACGGCTTGCATAAGTAAAGTTTTATGAATAAGTCTGTCTAGTGCAGAATCATCAGGATTTTGTACATTGATACCATACTGATGTTGTAAAAAGAATGAACTCATTGCACCGTAGTTTTTATGTGCTTCTTTGATAATGTATTCTATTTCTAATTTTTGTTGTGCAAAATCAGCACGGCTTATTTCTTGGCCGTTAACTAACGCAACCCCATCAGTTCTCCCAGTGATCCAGTATTTAGCATATTTTAAAACACTCATACCACCAAAAACAACAACCAGTAAAATTATTAAAAATGCTTTACTCCATTGGCTTTTAATACCAGTGCGAATTTTTGAAATCATCATGCCTCGTTGCCCTTTCTTTTTTCTACAATCTTGATGTCTTTAATATGCTCTTTTTGTTGTAAATCAGCTAGTGCTTTTTGTAATTCACTTTTATCAGAATAATCCTGTGTTACTACTTGATACCACACGATTTTTTTTCCACGCTGAGTATGGCTAGAGCGTTCTTTTACCATTACAGGAATGCCCATTTTATTTACCTTATGGACAAAATTATTTGCTGCATGCAAGGTTCCAAAACCTACTATGTTTGCAAAGTAAATAACTTCAGGCGTATCTGTATCAGTTATAACCTGTTGCTGCTCTTCTGCTGCTTTTTCATCGGTGTCAGACGTGGTTTCTTCCTCAGAGTCTTCAGACGCATCATTATTCTGATCTTCTTCAATGCTCTTACCAGTGAGTGTATAAAGTGAATAGGTAATTCGATCTGCAAAAGACTCTTCTTCAACTTTATTTAAAAATCTACTGATAGCGCGCTTTTGACCCCAGAAATATCCTCCTAAAAATGAGAGCAACATGAATAGAATGCCTAATCCAATAAACCAACTTGCTTCATGTTGTGGGACTGTAAAGCCACCATTTTCTTTATCATGTATTTCTTTCACGTCTCTCCTTTACTGTGATAGAAATTGCATAAGATATTTTTTAACAAAGTCTTTTTGCAGAGTATCTGAAAGATTAACTTCTGCAATCATAGAAGCATTTTTTTCAAAGTGTGGCTCTAATAACCGTTTAAACATTTTCCAAAACGTTTCTTGTCGTTTTGCATAATTACGAGTACGCCGTTGAATGATTTCTATGAGCCGATCTTTTGAATTCTCGTCATGAATATCAACTTTCAAATACTGCAAAATATCAGTATACCCTATAAGTTTTTTTCGTTCCAAAAAACTTTCCCACTCAGTACCACGAAGTTTCATAACTTCTTCAATCCATCCTTCTGTCAACATTTGATAAGTGCGTGAATTAATTCGTGAATAAAGTTCATCTCGATTGCGTGTTAAAAAAATTACCAGACAATCGCCTGGCAAGGGGTCATAATGAGGAGTAAGTTTAGAAGGTAGATTTCCGGTTGATTGCATAATTGCACAGGCACGAGAAATCCGATAGGTATCATTTTTATGAAGGCTTTTTGCACGTTCAGGATCAAGTTCATAAAGCTTATCCCATGAAGCTTTATCAGAAACATTTGAATCGCTAGAATCTTGTAATGGTGGAAAAAATAATGATTTTCCATAAAAACCAGATCCACCTACAAGAACAGGGACGTTTCCACGATTGCTAATTTCAGACATTTTTTGTGTAATTAATTCTCTATATTTTACAACAGAAAAATTTTCGGGAGTATCAATTACATCAAACAAATGATGGGCAATAGTTGATGATCGCCAGTCGGGTTTTGCGGTACCAATTGAAAAAGGTGTATAAAATTGACCCACATCACAATTGACGATTTCTATAGGAAGTGTTGCTCCAATTTGTTCTATGGTAGCGCTTTTACCAACCCCTGTTGGTCCGTGAACGAGTATATATTTGTTTTTCATATTCATATAAGGCCCAAACTAGAGTGTTTAGGCCTTATTATACTTGATTCCTAAGGTAATTCCACCTTTGAATCATTACCCCTTAACCCTTCAGTTAAAATAATGAAGAAGCCCAAGCCATGAATTTTCCTTAGCAAAATAAGTTTTTTCATAAGAGGGATCAACTGATTTAACTGGGAAATAGATAGAAATGCCACCAGCGCGAGCGAGATTAACTCCTGCTGTAGATGCAATGACTGTTTGATTAATAAGTTTAATACCTGCCTCTAATGTTCTTGAAATTTGATCCTGAAGCGATTTGTTTCCTGTTTCCAATTTTACAAAAGGCATAAGAAGCATAAGGTTTCTGTAAAAGTTTAAAAGGTCAATATAGGTTGGTTCAGCAAAATTCAAACAATGTTTTCCATCGCGACTTGCCAAAATTGCTTGTTCAAGAGAATCGTCAACTTGCACATTAAGTGCTCGAAGCAACAGTTGAGAAAGCCTATCGATATTATCAAGTAAGATATATGATTTACGCAAATCAATAGCTGATTGAGTAAAATCATTTACCTGTCCAACATACATAGTGCGATATGCTTCAACTGCATGCTGTGCAAATTCTCGCGGAGTTATATATCCTTGAGAAAGTGGCAAAAGAGCTTCAGAATAACGCCATCCGTCACCCGGTTCGACTTCTTCAGATCCTATGAGATAATCTGCATAAAAACGGGTTGTATCAATAATCTCTGCCATTGCCATCATGCAGGCATCAAAAGCTATAACGTCTAATTTTCTACCAAGATGTTTGGTAATGGAATAAAGCGCTCTACCAAGACCTTCGTCATTAATATAAGAATGATTAGTATCACTAAAACATACGCCTCTGCGACGTATCCATTCTATAAATCCACGAGACCGATCTACTTCAAGTTTATCAGTCACTTCATTTTTTATAAAAAAGTCTGCAACACTCCATGAACGCACTGGTGACGGATCAAGAATACCACTTCCATGATTCCACAATACTAATACATAATGACTCGCTGGATACTTATTAATGGTCCATGTACAAAAATCAATAAGTGTTTGCGGGTTACCACTATCAAGCTTTTTATTTGATAATGAGGGATCAATATTGACAGTTTTATCTTTTTGAATCAAAAGACGCTCTGTCTTTTCTGCTGTGCCGTATCCATCAAGTTGTACAACAATTGAAACATTTTCATTAGAACCGACTTTTGTCATCTCGTTTATGTCTTTAAGAGCGTATTCAAACAGGTCATTATCACCGGCAATGTACACCATAACAACATAATTAGTAAAAGCGGGTAGAGAAACGGGCGCACTGAAAAAAATTAGTGCACTTATATAAAAGAACCGAATCTTCATATTACTACTCTCTCTTTTTTAAGATCTTTGAAGTGCCGGCAAAAAAAATGATCGCAATCTTTCTATCGCTTCATTTTCTTGAAGCTGCTCAGCTGCAGAAATCTCCTCTACTAACAAAGCTTCGGTTTTAATCAGAAGATTTTTTTCACCAAAAGAAAGTTCTTTATAGCGAGAAATGTTTTTAAGATCACGATAGATTTCTGAGATATCTTTTAATGAACCGGTGCGCAATTTATTTTGATACTCTTTGTTTCTTCTGTTCCAATTACTTGCGGTAAGTTCTTGTTGATCTATTTTTCGAGCTGGAACAGAAAATGTTTCAAGCATTAAAAGAATGGTATCGGTAGAGCTTAAGGGACGAATCCCAACTTCGTGAGCTCTGTCCATAGGAACCATTACAGTCATATCTTTTTTAAGGAATTTTAATTCACAAAAAACTGCTTTATCTGTGCCAAATCTCTTTTCAAAAATACGGGAGATTTGCGCAACCCCGTGTCCAGGATAAACTACTTTTTGTTGTAGTGAGAACATACTACATTCTCCTTCCCATAAAGCTTTTTATCCGCATAACAGCATATTGACCATACGGGATAAAAAGTATAGCACATATGATAATTTTTTCACGTGATCTTTTAATTAGTTCTTAAACAAGAACTTTTATGCCTATCATTTGTACCGTTTTACCCTTATAACTACTCTTAATAAAAGTGTGAAAATGTGGCCATAAGTATAATGGTCACTTGATTTAAAAATAAATGATCTAGGTTAAAAATATTTAAAAATTCGATTGAATCAGTATTTAGAGTAACTCATAAAAGTACTCATTATCTTAAGAAATAATCTTTAATACCTATTGAGTTTGAAGTTTGTTATACTGCAAAAAATGTTTGGTTTTCTAAAAAGGAACTGCCGTGGTACATACTTTTCCCACAGATCCCTCAGAATTAACAGTTCTTGCTCGGCTTAAAAGAGCAGTTATGGGATCGCTTTTTTGGAATGCTTTTGAATCGATACTGTATCAAATTCTTTATCTTAGTCATCACACTGCACTTTTTTATAATGCTGACAGAAACTTGTACGGTATTTATGGCGCTCTTTTTGCTTTTTTATACTTAGTTATTATGTGGGTTAATACCAGTTTTGATGTGGGAGTAATTCCCTTTTTTAGCGTTTTTTCTGAAAACAAAAAGAATTTTAAACATTTAATAAGTTCTTATTTAATTCCTCAAATGTTTTTGGTAGCAGGTCTTTCGGGTCTTGTTGGATCAGCATTGATGGCTTACAAAGGCAGACCAACTTTTTTAAACTCTTATTTAGATTATTCTTCGCTGTTGTGTTTTGTTTTTTTTATTACTGCAGAATCAATGAAAAAAAACATGCGAGCACTTTTACAATTAGGTTTTCAAAATAAGATAACTGCTTGGATTGAGGTCACTAACATTGCTTTGTATGTAGCGACGGTATGGATATTATATTTTTGTGGAATACCTTTTTCGCTCTTAATGTTAACCGCTCCTTTTATGATAATTTCATTTTTAACAGCGGTAGTATTAGGTGTTTTTCTTTATCGTTATTATTGCACCTTACCCAATTTGCCAAAAACAATTCCACTTACTTTACCAAAAAGAGTCCTTATAACTCGATTGTTTTTATTTATTAATCAGGTAGGGAATTCTCTTTTTTCAAGTAACTTTCTTTTACCGCTTTTTGCTTGTCAGATAGGACTTACGATGACAGGCACTGCCTCATTTGTAAACACCATTACTTTTTCTCTTACTTTTTTTATTCAAAGAGTTTTTGGACCTTCGGGTGCTGCACTTTTTGCACGAACAAAATTATTGTCAGCAGAAAGCAAACAATTAGCATTTAAATTTCTTTATAAAAAATGTTGGTATCTCGTCATTTGTGTGATTACACTTTTTTTGATCAACGGAAGAAGTGTAATATTAATGCATTCAGGACAAAAAGAAATAGCGTTATGGGTAGTTATAGCAATATTTTGTGTTTCACATGTGTTAGAAACTTTATTTATATTATACGACAAACTTTTTGCTGCAGAAGAACAGTCGCACTATGTTGCACTTATTAACACAGTCAGTTTTGTATTATCAATGTTAGTGGCTTCTTATAATTGTACTTATGGTTCGCTTATTACAACATTGCTTTCTTGTGCAATTATCCGATTTGGAGCATTCTTTTATCTTACTATTCTTGCGCATAAATTGTGGAATCTTTCATTTTCTTACGCACTTTCTTTAAATAAAGTGCTTCCACCGCTGATAGTCTCGCTCGTTATTGCGTTTATTATTCATGTTTATCAATAATTTAAACATCCCAAAAAGCTCATTTGAGCTGTGTTTTAAATAATAAATTCTAAAATAATCACTCTTAGTTAAACTTTGAGCAAAGTCTTAATAAAATCCATTAAGATCCATTAAAAACTTTTAGTAGATCTTGTTTTTAATCACTCTACCGATGCAATAAAGCTTTTGGATGGTTAAATTTCTTATATGAATTAATTATATTAATTTGCATTTTATTTGTGCACATTAAGTTGAGCATTACTATTTTAAATTAAAAATTTATAAGTCGGTTAACCTAGAAAACTTAAATTTTTTCCTAAACTTTTCCAATGGCTGGCGTAATTTTGGTAGCTCCATGTTGCAACACTATCGAGTGAACCGTTTGAAAGATAACGAACAGCCAGTGCGTTATAAGCGTTAGTTGCTTCATTTGATCTACCTACTGCAATAATTCTTTCATACTCATCAACTACACAATCATAATATTCATAACCATCAATCCCTGATCGTGTTTCAGCATTAATGAAACCAGTTCCATTAAATGTCTTATCTAAAGAACCATCTGAATTGAATCTTGCAATGAGAGCTTTAAAATCTCCACCATTAGTTGTCAGCTCATCACTTTGACCTACTACAATAATTTTACCTTGCCCATCAATAAAACATTGATTGAAATATTTTGAATTTAAACCATCCACTTCTGCGCTCACAAATCCTGTGCCATTAAAAGTTGTGTCTAAAGCTCCATTAGAATTGTAACGTATTATGATACCGTTTCCAGTGGTGCTTTCAGCACCAACTACAATAATTTTACCCGAACTATCAATTTTTATACCATTGAGCATTGAGACCGTTGCGCCTCCAGGATTAGCAAAAACAGTCTCTACTGTGCCACTAGAAGTATATCTTATCATTCTTCCGGTGTTACCATTGACTTGACCGACTACAATAATTTTACCATTACTATCGATAACGACATCATTAAATAAAGAAGAAGTAACCCCTGTACTGGTATATTGAATAATACCATCACCAGTAAAAGTAGTAGTATCTAATTCCCCATTATTTTGGTGACAAAAAATTAGACCCCGCACTTGTTGAGAAGTTGATTCTTTACATCTTCCTACAGAAATAATACGATCTTGAGGGTCAATTGCAACACCAAACAATTCATGAAAATCAAGACCAGCTATTCCTACTTTTATAACACCACCCCCCTCGACTCCCCCAACAGCAAATAAAGGATCCCGCGTGCCATCAGGTTTATAACGAACTATCAATCTATAAAATTCGTTAGAGTCATTATTTTTTTTATTAGTCCGTCCTACTGCAACAATATTACCTTGATCATCTAATGCCATATCATGATAAAAATAACTTTCTGTTACAGTATCATCGGCAATAAAACCTGTGCCATTAAAAGTTTTATCAAGGGTCCCATCAGTATTAAATCGCATAATCAATCCGTCATGATTATCAGCACCGTTGTCATCAGTGCGCCCAACTGTAACAATTTTTTTATTACTATCAAGAAGACAACTTTTTAACGAACGGGAGTTCGTTCCACTTTCACTTTGAAAATATCCAACGGTATTAAAACCTGGCACAAAACCAAAACAAAAAGAAGTTGATTTTAAAAAAAGTAAAAAAAATAAAAAACCATATAAATTTTTATTTTTGCACATAAAAAAATTCCCTTACTTTTTATTATCTAAATTTCTTTGTAAAAATAATTTACTTAACCCAGTAAACACTGAAAAGCACAAAAACCACAAGAGATGGGTTTAAGAAATAAATTTTCTGCATGCAAAAATCTGAACATAAATTATACGACACAATAGTGTGTAAGTCGTATCTTGTTAATAGTAAAAATAATTTTTTCAATTATTATACAAAATAAACCATATAAAATTATATACTGAATTCCAGCACCAGATCAATAAATACAAAGACTCGATCAAAATTGAAGCACGTTGAATGATTATTAACTATACTATTAAAAACAATGCTGATTAAAAAATGTTTAATCAAAAATAATATCCCCCGAAAAACCTTTCTAGCAGGCATTTTTCAGGGGATATTATTTTTGATAGTACTTACTTATTAAAATTCTCTTTCTAACGAAAGCGAAAGGCGATGTACAACAAGTTTTAAAGCTGGCTCTTTTTGAAGGTAAATACTGTCAGCATCTGTTAATAAAGCTATTGCATCAAACTGTTCTGGCGCACCGACATCGGGAGTTCCAATAAACACTTGTCTTCCATATTTAATATGACCGACTGAAAGGTTGTATGCAAAACGTGCGCGGTATGAATTTGAAAATTCTTTAAATGCATACACACTAAAATCACCTAAGAAGTTTATATTTTGTGGTTCAAGGCTCAATCCACAAAATGCATCGTTTGTTTTGTAATGAACCACAAAGTTATCAAGCACTTTACGCGCGATTGCACACCCTGCGCTTGCGCCGACAGTTACATTTTGTTTTTGTACTTTTTCAATACCAATATAAGGAGTAAATCTAAGATCAGTGACATGTTGTTTGATAGAAAATTCTATTGGCGAACCGGTTTCTTCATAATCAGCTTTGACAGCGCGTTTAAGACCGCTGTACCCAAAACTAAGACCCCATGTTGCAAACCATTTTTGACAACAATCAATTGATGTTTTTGTTTCCCATCCAAATACAAATCCGGGAACAACTTTACTACTTGAATTTACTAATGTGTCTTTGTTGCCACCAACGTCAAAAATATTACTTTCACGTAATTTGTACCATGACATTGTCGGTCCACAATACAATTTTGCATGAATATCAGCAACATTCAATCCCACTATTACTGATAAAACAGTGTACAATAAGTTTTTTTTCATCATTTTTTCCTTTTTTTTTAAATGATTCCGGTTTTAATATTATTTTGTTTAAAATATTCTTTTGCATTTTTTATAGACCAGGAACTAATTGAATCAATAGTACCAGTTTGCAAAAAACGACTAATTAAACCGTAATAACTTGTATTTATAGAGCCTCCTACAATAAGCCTGTTTTGCTGATCAATAGCAATTGAGTAAATTTGATAAAATATAGAAGATGGTTGCAAAAGCAAGTAACCAGTTTTATTTAAATTAGTATTTAAAGACCCATCACTATTATAAGAAATAAGAATACAATAATAACCAGATCTTTCAGCTACAATAAAAATTTTATCATTAGAAATACACATATCATATGAACTGTTAGGAGCATTTTCCATTATTGTATTTGCAGTTATATAACCATACGTATTAAAAGAGATGTCTAATGATCCGGTGGTATTATATCGTACAGTTAAAGCATAACTGTAACCTTGAATCTGCTTAGATGCGCCTACAGTTATTAACTTACCACTGCTATCTATAAAAACTTTTCTATAAATATCAGAATTTGCAGATGTTCCCCCTTGAAGCCCGCCAGTGGTATTATTAAATGAAGTATCTGCATCACCTGTACTAGTATATCTTTCAATAACTCCATCGGAACTCGTGCCTGTATTTTTTGTACCAACTGCAATAATTCTATCTTGACTATCTATTGCAACACCATGAAAAAAACTATAATTGGTGTCTCCAGGGTTAATTTCTTTATATCCGGTTGAATTAAAACTAGTAAATAAGCCTCCACCAGAATAATATTTTACAATAAGTCTATGGTTTGAAGAAGCCGTAGTATTATTGATACCTCCCACAACTATAATATTGCGCTGAGAATCCAAGGCTACTCCTGTAAACTGCCCATCTGATGTATTACTGATAGTTGGAAATTCAAACACTCTATTAATAGTCCCATTAGAATTATATCTTACTAAAAGAGGAATAGCTGTAGCATTATTCTGATCATTAGTAGCACCTACTGCAATGATTGAACCATCTGTATCAATTAACCCATCGAAATAACATTCGGAGTTAGTGCCTACTTGAGTAAAAACAGTATCAATAGAACCATCGGAGTTATAACGGACAATAAGACCCTTATTATTTTGGGACTGACCAAACACAATAATTTTACCACTAGAATCAACAACACATTTTTTTACAGATGCATATCCATCACCAATATAATCTGTTGTTATTTGAACATATCCATTTGTTCCAAACCCAGGAGTAAAAAAAGTAGAACTTACTGCCGCCGATTGGACTGAGTATGGGACAAGCAGTAATAATTTAAATAGTGTCTTTAAAGTGTAATTCATACAACTGTCCTTTTTTAAATTATCTTAATATTATCTACCTGAACTCAATAAACCTAATTTTTTGCCTTGAGCAGTAAAATGAGCAATGAGGCTTGATGAGGTCCAATTACCAGCTACATCTAACGTACCATTTGCTAAATAACGAACGATTAAGCCTTTATTAGGATTAGCATCATCAAATCCCACTGCAACTATTCTACTGTTTTGATCCAAACTAATACTATTAAATTGCTCAGAATCAGTACCGTTTTCAACATTAATATAACCAGTACCGTTAAAGGTAGTATCAAGCCAACCATCAGAGTTATAACGTGCAATAACACCTTCTGAACCCAACCCCCCACTCTTTTTGCCTACCAAAACTATTTTTCCATTAGTATCAATTACTAATTTAGTATAGCTACCGGCAGTAATGTCTGAGGTTACTTTCCCACTTGAATGATGAAACGAAGTATCAACTGATCCATTACTATTAAAACGAGCAATAATACTATATCCTGCAAGTGAAGCGTCTCCTGCCACCACTATTTTACCTGATGAATCAAGTTTAAGAGTATTGATATAGAAAGACCCAGTAAGAGGTACAACACCCCCATTAATACCACCAAAACTTGTATCAAATACAAAGGATCCACTATTAGTATATTTTGCAATAATTCCTTGAGGAATATTAGCATTAACGCAGATTCCTGCTACAATAATGTTTCCATTGCTGTCAATGGCAATGGATGTATATTTTATAGCATCAGTATGGTTATTATCAAAGTATCCTTGATCGCCAAAACCAGCATTACCAAAATTAGTGTCAATAATACCATCAGCTGTAAACCGTGCAATAGCAGCTTGTTCTAGGTTATTTTCCCCTACAGCTATTATTGCTCCACTCGAATCAAAAGCAAAATCATAAACTTTTTGAAGACTTGATGCAGTAGCTGTTGCAATACCATTTGTACCAAAATTATTATCTAAATCACCATTACTGTCATAACGAGCTAAAACGTTAGCACCCGTACTACTTCCGCCAACAACTATTTTTCCATTAGCATCAATTTTTACTGCGAAAAATGAACCGAAATCAGCGCTTGTAATAGAACCACCTGTACCAAATGTAGTGTCTAGTGTTCCATCAGAGTTGTATCGTGCAATAATACCATTTTTTCCTGCAACAACTATTTTACCCGATGAATCTATAGCTATGTCATTTAAAGTTTGCACTCTACTTACGTATCCACCACTACCAAAGCCCGGCACAAATTTAGAAGAATTGTCAAATAATGATGCTGCTTGGACTGCACAGGGAATAAGTAGAAGCAGTTTAAAGAGTTTTTTTATAGTACTATTCATTACACCTATCCTTTTTTGTAAAAACATTACTTAAGACCTTTAAATTAGCTCTAGTAAAGCATTTTTTAATATTTTACTTCAAGGGTTTCGTCATAAAATAGTCTAACAAATACATTTGATTGTCGTTTTAATTTTAACTACCTCGTAATTTACAATGTACTCGATAGATCATTACTCTTTAAAGCAGGCCCAGTTTTTTCCCTTGCTGAGTATAGTGTTCAATAAAGTTTTTGGCAGTCCATGCAGTAGGAGCGTCAAATGATCCCTGCGCAAAAAACCTTACAATCAGGCCCCACTGTGATCCTATGGTATTATTGTTGGATCTTCCTACAGCTAGAACACGACCATAAGAATCGGTTGTGCAATATTTAAACCAATGTGAATAAGTGCCTAATTCTTCATTAATGTATCCTGTTTTGGCAAATGTGGTGTCTAAAGCCCCAGCAGAAGTATAGCGAGCAATAACACCGTTATAAGACTGATCTGGATATAAGCCATATCCTGCAACAAGTATACGTCCTTCTTTGTCAAGACTGATACTATAATACTTATTAGATACTGTAATGTCTCCGTCATAGATACACCCAGTTCCTGCAAAAGTAGTATCAAATTCGCCATTTGATTTATAGCGCGCAATAACACCGCTACCAGTTGCTTGACCACATGCAATAATGGAATCATTCTGAGTTAACACAAAACTATTATAACTAATGCTACTAGTATTTCTAACATATCCAGAACTATTAAAATCAGAATCTAGCACCCACTGGTTACTCTGATATTTATATCTTGTAATATAGCCTTTTTGGTCAAATGGAGTATTATCAGAACCACTTGCAATAATTCTATGCTGAGAGTCAACTGCTACAGCGTTATATTCGTACACATCAGAATTTTCAATAAAACCAGAATTGTTATTAAATGTTGTATCTAGACTGCCAGAAGAGTCTATTTTTATAATTATGCCAGTTGGCACTGGTCCGTTACTTCCAGGTTTTCTTCCCACCAAAATAATACTGTCGCCATCAAATGCAAGGTTGTTTAAACTGTTATAAGCATTAACTCTTACCACCCCACCAGTTCCAAATAAATTATCAAGAGACCCATCGGATAAAAGACGTACTACAGCAGCCTTACTTCCTGCCTGAGGGTCATAATAAGTACCGCATATAAGAATTCTATTTTGAGTATCAACTGCTATAGCAACAGGACTTGCAAGCACACTTCTTTCAAAGGTTTTACGTCCATTAATCCCAAATGAAGTATCAAGGCTGCCGTTTGTAAGATGCCGTGTTAAAAAGCAAAGAGTGGTATTCTCAATAAAAATGGTGCCGGCAGCAAGTATTCTTTCCTGTGAGTCAAGAGTTGCACAGATATATTCATTATTAGTTCCCTCTTGATATGAAATATATCCTTGAGAAGAAAGACCTGGCATAAATCCAGAAGAAGGGTTTATTTGAAAAAGGCTCACTACAATAACGAGTTTACTCAAAAAATGTTTAATATTTTGCATACCATCCTCTTCTTTTAATTCAATAATCCCAAAGATTTTCTATTAAGTTTATAGTACTGCCTAGCCAATAATTGCACTCTCATTTTTTTATCCTCACATAGTTTTTAATCATTCAAAAGCGGTATCGATTTTCCCAAAGATTTATAATACCGTCCGCAATTTTTTAGATTCCAATTACCTTGAGCATCTAAGAGTCCATTTGAAAGATAGCGAACCACAAGGCCTTTTATAGAGTCAGTAATACCCACTGCTATAATTCTATTGTATTGATCAACAACCAAATCATTAAAATACCATGACTCTGTTCCATTCTCTGATGTCATATACCCAACGTTATTAAAGCTTGTGTCAAAGCTGCCATTTTTAGTGTATTTAACGATCAAACCGTTTGAGCTATCAGTATTACCAACAACCGTAACAGTATTATTTTGATCGATAGCACACTTATTAAAGACAGAAGAATCAAAGTTTGTTTCTCTTTTATAGCCTACATTATTTAACGATGTATCAATCGTTCCATTACTATTATAGCGCGCAATAAATCCGTCATTAGGAGCTCCATTCCCTCCAATAGAACCTACTACAATCACTTTGCAATCACTATCAAATGCGCACCCATAACAAAAAGAGAGTTCACCGTTAATGATATGACTATCATCTTCAATATTAATTGCACCTGGGCACACACCAGCAGCATTGAAAATAGTATCAAGAGTGCCATTTTGATTGTAGCGAACGATAAGGCCTTTAATCGGATTGGCTCTTCCAACAGCTACAATTTTATTGTTATCATCAACCATGCAATCGATAAAAACAATTGAAGCTGTGTCATTTTGAGTATTTATATAACCCGTCCCATTAAACCCTGCATCTAATGAACCATCGTCATTATAGCGAGCAATCACTCCTGCCGAACCACCAGTATATTCACCACCAACTACTACAATTTTTCCATTTTTATCTAAACAGCAGGCGTAAAAAGCGATTGAGTTGCCACTTAATTTGCCATTAAAATAACCAACACCCCTAAAATCTGCATCCAACGACCCGTCATTATTGTAACGAACAATAACTCCATTACCCACAAGATTACGACCAACAACAACTATTTTCCCTTGGTCATCAACCATACAGTCATCGAATATATAAGAGTTAGTAGATCCATCAGCACCATTTTCTATTTTATAACCTGTGGTATTAAAGGTAGTATCGATTGACCCATCCTGGTTATAGCGAATAGTTATCCCACTTCTTTCATCGGCATCAGTTTGGCCAACTACTATGATCTTACCATCATAATCAAGAGCACATCCCCTTATTTCAAGTGCGCTAGTAGTCTCTCGTGTGTGGATATAACCAACCTTATTAAATCCCGGCACAAATCTGGCAGATACACACGTAAACGCACCAAATAAAATACCGCACAGAATAAACCTTACATTCATCAAACTCACTCCTCTATTTCTTTTTATAAGTTAATCGTGATCGATGAGGCATTCTATTCAAACAAGATTGATAGGATAAGATCTGCCTATTTCCTGACCATGCATGCGCAGCAACCCCTGAAAGAGGATTAGGGGTAACAGTAATGGGAGTGTGCACAGACGACACATGCCCACCATCAGGTGGAGTAACTGCAACAGTTGACTGCTCCCCACCAACATCTAAATCAGGCCCACCACCTTCACTGCCGAGCAACGCAAATTTAGGGTAATGATAAGGAGTACCGCTAAAATAAGTGGTCCATGAAGTAGGGTTAGCATTGCTTGCAGTCCCTGACGCGAGCCATGTCTTTTTTTGAGCCCATCCTGAAGTAGAGCCGGTAGAAGAATTTGAAGTAGTCCCCGCATAATAATGATTGCCAATAGCGGCAGTAGGCGCAACCTCTACCCAATACGTTCCAGCAGAAGAAATACTCACCGATCCAGTGTACGTTATGACATAGGTGCCAGAGTTGTAACTTGAATAAACAAGTTCACCAAGTTTAGTTCCTATAGTATTACTCCCAGAATCAGCATAAATAATAATCTTAGTCATCGTAGGATAATTCTGCGAAGAAGATACTTGCCATTGAACACTCGTAACAGTTGCTGCACCACCCGCAGCAAACTGATGCGCATAACGAACGTTAGATCTCACCAACCAAGAGGTCGTTGAACTGGTAGCTTCATTCATAGTGGTCAAAAGCGTAACTGCATAAAGAGGATTACACAAAAGCAAAACAGTAATGAGTGCTACATAACGGCGCATACTTTTAATCCTCACCATACAATCAATAAAAGAAATCTCTGTTGAGAGTAGTGAACTGATCAAAATAAATGCAAGAGTTACAGACCAAAATCAAGACAGCCAAACAGTCATAACTTACAAAGATGTTCGTTTTAAAAAGTGAAGGAAGCACAAGCCAGCCGGTTCATCCCTTTTGTGGGTTTAAAAATAACACAAGCAAAATCATTAAACCAAACACTTTCAACTGATCGCGCGTGCGTTTATACAGAACGTCTGTTGGTTCGCGCAGGTACGTGTATGTACGTTTCGTGCAATTGGTTTAAATAAGATCGGTACTCATTGTGTAATAAGGGGAGTAGTCAATAAGGTAATAAGTCCTTTTTATTTCTTTTGTTCTTTCCTTATATATATACGGGTATAAAGGAAGGATAATAATCAAAGATCTTCTTTAAATAAAAGTCATTATTATTTATTTCTTTATTTCTTTATTCATTATTCATTTTCTTCATTCATTCCTTATTTATTCCTTATTCCTTATCTCTTTCTTTTCCTTTAATTAGAACGTAATCGAGCGCCCCGGCCGCGAAGCTCTGCCCACGCATTAAAAAGGCCGGGGCGCGAAGATGGAGTGACCCCAGCGCGCTCGGTGCGGTAACGCTCTTCTAAATAGCGGGGGCAAAAAACAAAACCGTGCGCCCATCACCAATAAATTATGCGACAAATAAGCTCAAAACGACCATAAAATGGTAATTATATACTAACGATTAAAAAATAAAGAAAAGAAAAAATAAAAATACTAAAACCAAAAGACCCACACAGAGTAATATTTAAGCTTAAAAATACATTTTAAACTTAAAAAATCTTAGTCAGTTACACTCATAAAATATTAGTTTGAAATTGACATTAAATTATAAAGGAGTTATAAATAGAAACAATTGAAATAACGAATTAAAAGTATTTTACAAACAAGGACGAACAATGGCAAAAAAAATTATTGGAATCGATCTTGGAACTACCAACTCGGTAGTATGTTTTATGGAAGGCGGTACTGCAAAAGTTATTCCTAACAAAGACGGAAATAACACCACCCCTTCAGTTGTAGCATTTGACAAAGAAGGCAAGCGCTTAGTAGGTAACATTGCAAAACGCCAAGCAGTAACTAACCCAGAAAACACTATTTATTCTGCAAAGCGTTTTATTGGTCATACTTTTGAAGAAGTTCAAGGTGATGCAAAAAATCTCCCTTACAAAATTCAACGTAGATCAAACGGCGATGTAAGTATCGTTGCACAAGGTAAAGAATATTCTCCTCAAGAAATTTCATCTGCAATATTAAGTGATTTAAAACAGGTTGCAGAAGATTACTTAGGCGAAAAAGTAGAAGCTGCAGTTATTACTGTTCCTGCATACTTTAACGACGCACAACGTCAAGCAACAAAAGACGCAGGTAGAATTGCTGGTCTTGATGTAAAACGAATCATTAACGAACCAACAGCTGCTGCTCTTGCCTACGGTCAAGATAAAAAGAAAAATGGCACTATCGTCGTTTTTGACTTTGGTGGCGGTACCTTTGACGTATCTATCCTTGAGATTCATGACGGCGTTATTGAAGTAAAAGCAACCAACGGTGATACTCATCTTGGTGGTGATGATATTGATCAACGCATTATGGACTATTTAGTTGATGAGTTCAGAAAAGAACACGGCAGCGATTTAAAAGCTGATAAGATGGCGCTTCAAAGATTAAAGGAAGCTTCAGAAAAAGCAAAAAAAGAACTCTCAACACTCCATGAAACAGAAATAAATCTTCCTTACATCACTGCAGACGCATCTGGACCAAAACATCTTACAATCAAACTTTCAAGATCTAAACTTGAGTCTCTTTGCGCAGATTTATTTAAGCGTCTTTTAGAACCTTGCAAAAAAGCAATCGACGATGCCGCAATTAGCAAGTCAGAACTTGATGAAGTTATTTTAGTTGGTGGTTCAACTCGTATTGCAAAAGTACAAGAGCTAGTAAAAGAGTTTTTTGGTAAAGAACCAAACAAATCAGTAAACCCAGACGAAGTGGTTGCAATCGGTGCAGCAATTCAAGGCGGTGTTCTTGCTGGTGAAGTAACTGACGTATTGTTGCTTGATGTTACTCCCCTTTCTCTTGGTATTGAAACCCTAGGCGGCGTTATGACCAAGTTGATTGAACGTAACACCACAATCCCAACCAAAAAATCTCAAGTGTTTTCAACTGCTGAAGATAACCAACCTGCGGTAGATATCGTGGTTTACCAAGGTGAACGTCAATTTGCAAAAGATAACAAAATGATGGGCCAATTTAAACTTGACGGTATTCCAGCAGCTCGTCGTGGCGTTCCTCAAATTGAAGTTACCTTTGATATTGATGCAAACGGTATCGTAAACGTTTCTGCAAAAGATAAAGGTACAGGCAGAGAACATAAGATAACTCTTACCAGCAATACCGGTCTTTCAAAAGAAGAAATTGAAAAGATGGTACAAGATGCACAAGCACACGAAGCTGATGACAAAAAAGCAAAAGAAGTGATTGAAAAGCGTAACAAACTTGATGGTATCATTCTTGATGTAGAACGTACTATTGAAGAAAACAAAGAAAAGATTGACGCTTCAGAAGTTGAAAAAGTACAAGCTGCGCTTGAAAAAGCAAAAACAACTTTGAAAGATCATGCAGATGACGGCGACAAGCTTGCAGCTGAATCTGAAGAGTTATTAAAAGCATCGCAAAAAGTTGCTGAAATTCTTTACAAAGAAAAACAAGCAGAAGGCGGCGCTCAAGATGCTTCTCAACAAGGTGCGTCAACTGCTAACAACAATGATGAATCAATTGACGCTGAAATCAGCCAAGACTAAAAACTAATTTACATCGTGGATGGACAAAGTAAGAGCCGGATATTTTCCGGCTCTTACTTTTTTCAAATAAAATTATTATTCAAAGACCTCTTCTCCATCGCTATTAATAGAGCTTTTAACTTCCTGCTCAGCAGTCATACCCAACTGTTTAAGCAAATCATAGAGCCTTTGAAGTTCCTGATCTTTTTTTCTAATCTCTTCATTCATCTGCCTTAGCGCCTCTTCAGACTCTTCATCTGAAGCTGATGAAGCTGATTTAACAGCGGCACTTTGCTTCAGGTAAAGCTCTGCTTGCTTTTTAGAATCTTCAAGCTGTTTCTCATAACGATCACGCTGCTCATCAAGTTCTCTTTGTAGTTCTTCAAATTGCTCAAGCATCTTTGCTTGTTCTTCTAATTTTTTAGCCTGTCTCTTACACGCTTGTTGAGCATGATCGAATCTTTCAAGCTCTTTCTGCTTTGATGTAACTTGATCCTCTAAATTTTTATTTTTTTGCTTTAACTCTTGAAGCTCTCTTTTAAGAGCTTCACCAACAACTCCAGTTTGCGGTGTTACCTGTTGAGAATTTACCTCTATTTGCTTTATTCTCTCTTGCGCCTTAACAAGCTCTGCTTGCAACTGAGCAATAGTAGCACCTTCAAAATTTACAGATTGTTCAATTTTTTGCTCGTTTCTTACTGGTCGCTTACCAAGAACAGCCATATAAACTGCTTCAATAAGAACATCGCTATCAGCATCTGTTTCGGGCTCATTAATCTGTTTTAAAACAGTATCAAGTAAGTGTAAATCTTGATCAATTTTTTTAGTTATAACGCCTACAGCTTCAGTAAAACGTTTTTGAATTACAGTTAAAACCTGATTAAGTAATTGAAAATTAGCTGCTGAAACTTTACTTTCTATTTCACGCAGCTGAGAGTTCATCTGACTCAAACGTTCTGCGCCTTCATCAACAACTGTTCCAGCACCACCAACAGCAACATAATCTCCACCCTCAACCTCTTCTTGCAACAGTTCTTCTTGAGATGTCTGTGGCGAGTGTGGACGGCTTATCAAACGATTATACAAATTTTGCGCGCCCCTAAACCATGAACTCTCTTCTGATTTCGGGCTTGATTGTGCTGCATGAACATTTAAAAGCTGTCCTGCGCTAGTCAATACAGTAATAACTATTATTATTTTTTTCATTGCTCTCTCCCTCATTCATGAAACAGCTACCTACTCCATCACATAAAACCTATTCCCATGGATCCTCAGAATCTTCTTTATTTCCAGAATCATTCTCTTTAGATTCTTGTATCATTTTTAAAGCTGCTATTTTTTCAGCCATAGCCTTAAGCAAAGGTGATGATTCTTTATCAACAGATTGTGGTACATAAGCTTGGGGTTGATCAGCATAACGCTTTTGATCGTCAGAAACTTTTTTAAGTGCTGGAAGACCTGACTTCATTTGATCAAGAACTGTTTGTGGTTGAGCCGGTGTTTGGGGTGCTTTACTCGTATTTAAGGAAGTATCAACTTTACGCAACGCTACACCTTTTTTGATATCTCCTAGTAAATCACCTTTTTGAGGAGCAACTCCCTCATCCTCCCACACATCCCATCCTGAACTATTATCTTTTGAAAATTCATCCTCATCTTGCTCATCCTCTTGAACAATTAAAGATTCATCTACCGATACAGGAGAGGGATTAGGGATAACTATCTGCTCAACAGTACTATAACCTTTATAGCGATCAGCAACATTGTATTCTGTTTTAAAATACCATTCATAAATTTGTCGTGAATACTCAATAACAGCTTCTGATGTAATTTCTCCACGATTAAAGCTATCAAGACAGGCCCCAATATTAGTTATTGTTGCAGTCACAATATCATCCTGACCAGCAGCAATGTCCTGATCTAAACTAGAAAGAACCTGTAAAAATGCATTAGTAGCAGCAGAACTAATACTGTTTTGTTTTTCCATCATACCGACCCGCAACTGCATTGCGCGCAAATCAAGTACTAATGATGAATGAGACGATATCCCCTCATTTGATTTATTTTCAACAGTTACTGCTTTTTCTAGAGTGTCAGATTTATGAAGAATATGCTCATCTAAAGCGATGGGTAAAGATATAAGAGATTCTGATTTTGAAATTCCTGGAATAATTTGTTTTTTTTCTTGTACAGGCATACCAAACGCACGACGAAACCATAATGACATATCAGAAAGCATATCGGCTGATGCACGAGTAACAACCAAACTTGACGCAATAAGCGTCAATACAAAAAACTTATTAAATCTTTTATTCATGAGACCTCCTCCATTAGTAGTTCCATTTAATTTAAGACTAACAAAAAAAGATTCAAATGCCGCAACAGTTGCTTCTTTTAAGGCTTTTTAGAGCTTAAAACAAAACTCATTTACTAACCGTTTTTGATGTACCTTTAAGCCACTGCAAAGTTGAAAGGCTCGTATTAAACTCTGACACCATACCCTGAAGATAAGCATTGAGAGTTTCCTGGATTAAAGTAGCACTCTCGGTTAATTTTATTACCGTATCACGCTGTTCACTTTTAATTGAAAAAAGCTCATCTTTTTGTCCACTTAATTTTCTTAAAAGCAATGGACCAACCTCTGCAGACACTGTCATATTTCGTGATGCTTTACGTTTCTGCTTTACTTCATCAAGATTTTTATCATTTACATCCAATGTAACCTGCTCAGAGGCGTATTCTTGTTCCCGCACTCTACTAAGAACTAATAATTCTTGAGTACTCCACTGATCAATAGATTTTGTAACCATTGTTTCTTTAATCGAAACACCTCGCTCAACGACATCATTTAAAAGATTTAAATCAAAATCAGATAATCTCTGGGTACCTTCTGCCAGACGGCTATTAAGTTGTTGTAAATACATTTCACCCGAGGTCTGAAGCTGTGAGTCTGTTTTAAAAGACTGAACGTCTTCTATTTCAGCTTTTTGCTTACCAACCAAAAGCGTATATTCTTTGTCTCGCACAAAAGACGAGAATCCAAGATCAATTGGATCAAAATTAACAGCATCTGGAACTTTACCTGTGCCATCTATTTTTAGAATATTTTTTAATTTTTGAATATCAAGTGAGCCATCATCAGCTTTTAATGAAGGGGTATTTTCAATAAGAGCTTCATCAACTGCTTGTCCATCTTTAAAAGCACCCAGCGCAAACGCCATATCTTTCAGTTGTGAATACTCTAAATCATAATCAATAAGTTGTTGTTGAGCACGTTCCATTTCACCTTCCAGCTGAGCAATTTCTGAAGGTTCCAAAACTATACCTTCTTGGCCTGCTTGGGCAATGCGATCATAAGTTGATTTAAACACACTCATCTTACTTTCCCACTGAGTAGCACGATCAACTTCAAAATACTTACCTGGTTCAAGCTCTTTACCAACAATTATTGTCAAAAGCTCATCTACACTTTTTATAAGAGTTCCATCAACCTGCCCCTCTTTAAGAGTACTCAAAGCTAAAGAGATATCTTTCAGTTGTGACGGATCTTTATCATACTCAATGAGTTGCTGTTTAAGACGTGCCATTTCAGGCTCAAGTTGCGCTAATTCTGATTGGCTTAATTTGTTATCAGCTTCACCAGATTCTTTAATATGTTCATAGGATGATTGAAGAGAACTGCTCTGGATTCCATCATGCAGTTTAACAACCCCCTCCATTTTTTTTCCTATAATTGCAGTAAAAAGATCACCAAGACCTTTTAACTGCTGCTCAAAAATTACAGTAGGAGATTTAATTCCCATTTTTGCCATCAACTCTTCAGCATGAGCCGCCACACGATTCCAAATACCTTTAAGTCCTTGAAATCGACCTACAGATTCAAGGGAAACAAGTAAAGCATCTTCCGTTACTCCCAACGCCTGTTTTTTTACTTCAAAAGTAAGTTTTCTATTTTGTAATTTTTTATGAACTTTTTGAATCTGCTGCGTGAGAGTCTCTGATTCGGCCACTTCTTTATCTGTCATCATCTCAGTCTTTTTTAAAGCAAGTGTTTGTAATGATTCCTCAAGACTACGCAAGGTTTGATTAAGTCTTTGTAACTCATTATTTATAAGTTGCTTACTCTCTTGAAGTGCTTTTTTAACACCTGCCTCATCAGTACTTTTTTTACGCAAAGATCGTGTAATATCTGCAAAATTTTTATCTGCTGCTAATACTGTCTTACCTGCTTTAACACGCACAGATTTGGCAGATTTGATAAGAGTTGAAACCTGTTTAACCCGCTCAATGTTTACCAGTTGCTTAGTTAATTCAAGTTTATTTTTAAATAAAGTATCTTTTTGACCACCCTCTTTTTCAAAGCGTGATAATACATCATCAAGCCCTGATGTTGACTCCTGCATTGCTTCAAGCATAACTGATTGAATCTCTTCAATAAGATTTCCAGAAGCTATCTTTTTTAAGGTTTTTTGTTCGGCTTTAAGATTCAAAACCTCTTCACTTGAAAGAACATTTTCGCTTGATGAAATACTCTGAGTATCGCTTCCATCATCAAGAAACTCATCTGATTGATTTACTGCAAGCAAATCACCTTCTTGTCCTCCCAGAGAAACTTTTACTCTTACTGCCTCTAATAAATCTTTGATACGCTTTTGAGGGCCAGAAAATTCTAACTCTTGCGATGATAATTGATTTGATAAATTTCGAATATCTTGTTCTAAACTCTTATATACTTCTTTAATCTGAGTGTTTTTAAAAGTTTTTGCAGAACCAGTTATGAAATCTTTAAAGCGTACTGCTTTTTGCAAAACAGCATCTTTCATTTTAGTAAACCAGTTCTTATCAACGCTTAAACCAGTTGCATTAACTTCTGGATTTAAAATAGTATTAATTGCATCAAAATGTTTTTGAACAAAATCTTCTTGAAAACGCTTTATAAAACGACCCGACCAGAACTCTTGTGTAGCCCGTACTTGCTCAAGCTGACGATTTAACTCTCCATACTGCGTAGCATCAAGACGAGAGGACTTCAATGTCGCTTCTAAGTCTTTTTCAACTGCTACAGCATCTTTAAGACTACTGAGCATATCTTCTGTTTTAAGTGCTTCTTTATAATTTGTAACACGATCAAGAGATTTTTTTGATCGCTCGATAAACTTTGTCATCACTTCTTCTGGCAAAGTAACTGTGATAAGTTTTGATTGTAATTTTTCTGCAAATGAGTTTTGTTCTGTCTTTTTTTGCAACTCTTCTTTTTGAAGTTCCTCGCTCTGGGCAACATCCAAATCCTGAGAAAGATCCACAAAGTCTTGAGCCACAGATTGATCATCTTGCTCAAAACGCTCAACTAATTCAGATGATTGAACATCTGAACTCTTTTCTCTCTCTTTTGGTAAACCAGTTTCGGAACGGCGAGCCAACTCTTCTTGTTGAAGACGTTCTTCTTGCACGCGACGTTGCTGCTCTTTTTCGTGGCGTAGTTCGTCTTGTTTACGAGTTTCCTCTGTATGCTCTTCATGAATAACTTCCGCCTCTTCAGGCGCATAAACATGATCAGAAACCATTCCCGTTATAACAAGACAAACTAACCAACAACGTTTCATAACCTACCCTTTTTTAAGTGCAAGCACACTCCTTTAAATAAGGCTTACTCTTGCTCTTGAACTACTTCAGGAGAATCTTTCCCTACAAGCTTTCTGCTGCTTGCTTCAATCGATTCTGAAACTTTACGCATCGCTACAGCCAATGCTGCTAGCATGTTTTTTAAAGATTCTTTTGCTGATCCTAATAAAGTAGGACGCTCAGCTGCTTCTTTAGCAGCTTTTTTCTCTTTAGCAATCATTCTTTTTGTTTTTTTAGTTTTTGTGGTTTGCTCCGTAGTATCCGATTTAGAGTACCAATAGCTACCAGCCTCAACAGGCATAGCTGCAACAAGACTCATAACAAAGATACAAGACAATAATTTGATCTTCATAGTAACCTCCTTTTTAAGCCGTAGTGGCTTTTTTCCATTCACTTACGAGCCTATCATAGCGACCTTTCAAAGTTCAAGAATTGACTAAAAAAGCCCTTAAATAAGCGCATTTTTCAAAAAATGCATAAAAAAAGGGGCCCAGAATTTCTGGACCCAAAAGCTTTCTAAGAAAAAGCTTAGCATTTGCCGTTGCAGCAGCTCATCAAGCTCATTAAAAGGCTTACTACCCCACAAGCACCAACAAGGTAACGAATGTACATATCAAAAGTTTCTAGTTGAAGCATTTGAAGTACGTTAACGTTCATTGCGCCAAGACCAACACATAAAGCCGCTACACCACATACAAAACATGCCGCCATACCAAGCATTCTCATCATATCCATAGTCTCTCTCCTTTAAATAAGTGGTAAAGATGAGTTTTCTTACTGCTTTGTAACATACACTATGAGTATAAATAAACCAACAATTTAGGGTCATACTTGCGCCCTTACACAGGTGTGGTACCCTAATGGATATATATATGATTCATGTACTTTATCTATAGTGTAAAAGAAATATGACAATTAAAGCTGGCCTTGTAGGACTTCCTAATATCGGAAAGTCTACCTTATTTAACGCGCTGACTCGCTCTCAAGTACCTGCAGAAAACTACCCTTTTTGCACCATTGATCCTCATCTAGCTATTACCAACGTACCAGATGAACGACTTGAAGAGCTCACTCGAATTTATGGTTCTCAAAAAATTATTCCTGCAACCATGTCTTTTGTAGATATTGCAGGGCTTGTAAAAGGAGCTTCAAAAGGTGAAGGACTGGGCAATCAGTTCTTAAGTCACATCCGAGAAGTTGATTTAATTCTGCATGTTATCAGATGCTTTGGCGATCAAAAAGTCGATCCTTTAGATGATTTTGATACTATTGTTTCTGAGTTGATTATCAGAGATTTAGACTCAATTGAAAAACGCCAAGCAAAAATTCTGAGCCTTGTAAAAGCAGCTCAAAATAAACCTGCTGAAAAGAAAGCCTTGAACCTTGAACAGGAATTTCTTAAAGCAATGACTAGTGCTCTTGATCAACAAGATCTTGAAAAAGCACGTCAACTTTCACAAGCGTTTACCGGTGAAACAACAGAACTACTCTGCACCAAAAAATTCTTGGTGATTGCAAACTTTGCAGAAGTAGATTTTGTAGAAGACAACTACAAAGATAATGCTCACTATAAAACTATCGTCGCAAAATTTGGTGAAGATCGTGTTATTCCTGTATGCGCTCGCACAGAATACGAACTGACGCTTCTTGATGATGCGCAAGCACAAGAAATGATGGAAATCTTAGGTATGAAAACCAAAGGATTACAAACCATTATTAAAAAAGCGTACGACAGACTTGATATGATTACCTTCTTTACCGTTGGACCTCAAGAAGCCCATGCATGGCCTATTAAAAAAGGTATGAACATTCGCAAAGCTGCGGGTGAAATTCACTCTGACTTAGAACGTGGATTCATTTGTTCAGACATTTTTAACTACGTTGATGTTAAAGAAGCAGGCAGCGAAGCTGCACTTAAAAAAACGGGAAAACTCCGCACTGAAGGACAGGATTACATTGTGCAAGATGGCGACATCATTCACGTGAAATTCAACGTCTAAAACTTCAGTGGATATTGTTAGTGAGTGTAGTACTTACTAACAATAGTAAAGGCCAAGGGCGTCTTCACAACTAACCTTGGCCTTTATTTTTAAACTAAAAAGCTTTTAAAGTTTTAGCCAAACCTCTTTAAACTGCTCGCTCAAATCTTGGGCTAATTTTAATACAACATCTATAATGTCTTTATTTTCTTGCTCCACAAAAGTTTTTAGATATTTTATGAAATTTGGAATATAAGCATGTAAAGACTGCATACGAATGTCTTCATGATTTGCATTATATGTTACTGCTATCTTTAAATCTCCCTGCATATCTAAAAGCTGCTCTTTATCTTCTGTGTAGTCTCCATTTATAATTTCAGTACAGACATCATAAAGTTTTTGAGTAAACTCTTTAACCTCAACAGTAGAAATCTCTGGCTTTGTTTTTGGCCTATTCCAAGTCTGAACGTTTTCAAGAGCAAACATCTTGCTTGTCAACTTCTCCATTTTTGAAAGTGCCTCAACAAAACTCTCTTTATCTTTTTTAGCTTTCTCGATCAATTGCTTTTGTCTTCTCTCTTCCCTCTGAAGTGCAATTTCGCTTGCAACCCTTTTAGAATCTTCCTCTTCAAGCCTATCTCTTTTTTCATCTTCTAATCTGCTATTAGGCACTTGTAACGGCTCTACAGATTGCCGATCTTGCACTACTGGACCTTCTGTTACAGGCGCATTTAATACAAGATAAATAGTATTTAAAAGTTGACGAACTGGCTTATAATCAAGACGATCAAAATTATAATAAACCGGTTTCATATGCAAATCCTTAAAATTCTTAGATTTTATTTTTAACACTTCTAGATCAACTGATCCTTGATCGACAAACCCAAGAGAATCCATAACAACTCCCGACAAATGACCATCTGGACTTAAACTAATAGTAAGAGCTAACCAATGAGCATTCACTTCATTTTGCCCAACAGAGCCTGTGTACATAACTACTGCACACACTTTGTCTTTTTTCAATGTGTCTCTTATCTCATTGATATACTCATTCTGCCTACCTAATAAACGGGTTTGGTCTTCTATATCAGCAGGCAAAAAGTCAGCCGAAAGCATAAAGAGCGAAACCTTTGTGCCATTAGAAAGTTCTCCCATAGAACCATCCCAGAGTTTACGTAAACCTTGGGCATCATTAAATTCTGTAGCATCAGGAGTAAATACTTTTGGCTTTACTTTAAAATGGTTACTTAATCGTTCATGAATATTTTTTAGAGAGTGCCATCCACAATTATTAATTGTTTGAGGTTCTACCACTCTTTGAATCAAACGAGCTGCCGCTTCTTTTTCACCTTGCAATATAAACATTTGTTTTTCTAAACGCTCTGCCGGAACAGCTACAAAAGGAATACGTTTACCTGTCAAAGGATCAGTAGCCTTTTCTAAGATATTTAACTGCTCCTGATTCAATCTTGCTAGTTCAACTTTAGTAAAGTTTTCAATTTCAATAGCTTCTTCTGGCGTCACACTACCAAAATCAGCTTGATCGAAAGAGGCACCTACATTCTTTACTTGTTTTTCAGCAAGATCCCTTAACGTTGCTAAGGGTAAAATTGAATCCTCAAAATCGTAACTATTGAGCTCTTTTATTAAACCTCCATACCCTTCAACCTTTATAGAATCTCGACTGACATCTTTAGTTATTTTTTCTAATTGCTCTTTAGCCTTTATAAATTCTTTTGATGAAGTTTTTGGTAGAAACTGTTTGTCTGATAAATCAAAATCTGGCCCTAACAATCCCTCTAGTCTCCCGAGCGATTCTTCATCGATTAGACCTTTTCTTGCAGCTTTTTGAATCTCAGTCTCTGACTGAGCGGCATATGCAGTAAAAGTACACAGTAACCATAAAAATTTATTGATACGCTTCATAATAATTCCTCCATTTTAAAAACCTCTTTAACCTTTATAATAAAGCTTTTTTGACTTCTAAAACAACAAAATGCTTATCTGAAGGTTATAAATAAAAGGTTTAATCTTATTTTTATGTAACAAAAATGCGAAGCGTACTGTTTGATAAGTACCACTTCGCATTTTATTGTTTTAAGCTCTTTTACCCTTAAACAGTTGTAGGAAACTCCTGAATGAGAGCATTAAATTCTTGAATCTTTGCAGATGGTAAAAAACGCTGATGAGCCGCAAGCAACGTTTGCATTTGATGTTTTCGGTGTTGTAGTACATTAGCAGTCCCTTGCACGAAACCCTGTTTTTGTTGATGTCCAACATGATCAGCTTCATCGTGCAAAGCTTTATGCAACGCGTCAACTTGTGTTTTTTCTTGAGCAAGTCTTTGCAAAACTCTTTGAGCACTTAAAGCTGAAACTGTTTGCTTACCTACTTTAACCAAATACCATTCCAGAGAATCACACGCACTTTCTCCTGCTGCGTTAACAGAACAGGTAGTACGAAATGTTTTACCGACAGATCTTTCTGCCTGCATACCACACATTAAAAAAAGGTTATACTCTATGACTCGCAACGGTATCTCAAGGGCTTGCTGTACATTGTGCATAGCACTTTCATGATCTTGTGCATTTGCTACATTTAGCAAAGAAGCACGATGTATCTCATCAACAAAATTCTGGGCACGCTCTTTGTAATCAAACACACTCTCAATTGCTTCACTCAGTTGGTGTGCGGATGAATCATAACTCAATGCATTTACCATGCTACTTAATTGATCACGTTCAAAACTGAGAAGTTCAAACTGTTCCTGCAAAAGGTGTTCTTGAAGTTCTTGAGACTGATACATTGAGTGAAAGTCACTCTTAGCACGCTGTAAGATTTTAACACGATTAACCAACGCTTGTCGTGTTTTTTTTGCATTATATTTTTGCACAGTTAACACACGTTTTTGTGCATTCTCTGCTTGGCGTTTTTGTTTATTTTCACGAATCTCAATCTTCTTAGAACGCGCCTCACTTCTTTCCTGTTTCAGTTTTTGCACACGATCATCTTTTGAAATAACTTTCTCAGAGGACTGAGTTATCTGTTTTTGAATGACGGGGCGAGGTTTAAAAGTTCGCGTGTTACGCTCTTTAATATGTTTGTATGCCTCTGCTACCAGATCTTTTTCTTTTTTAAGAGCTGCTTTACGTTCGGCATTTTTTATACGCACAGCTTCTTTATTTTTTTGTAGCTCTTTACGTGCACTTTCAGCACGTTCACGCTGTGCCTGCTTTTTTGCATTCTTTTTAGCAACTGCTTGTGCACGTTGTTCTTTTAATTCTTCCTGCTTTTTTAACTCTTTTTCATGATAATTACAGGTCTTGGGGCAAACAACTTTTTGTGGCTCAAGAGCTGCCTTATATGCAGCAACCTCTTTTTTGATAACTTCCTCTAGAGCACTCTTTGAACTTACATCTTTGCGTTGAACACATTGCGCCAAAGAGTGTGCTTGCATATGCGCTTTTTCAAGTTCACATTTTTGTTGTTCTTCTTGTTGACGCTTTTGTTCAATAACTTTGCTCTGTCTTTCTTTAACAACTGAATGGGAAGTTTGTGGATAAAAAAATTCTTCTGGAACTATTTGAAATGTTTTACGTGATCTTTTATGAGGAGAGTCTGCAGTTACCTCTCTCTTTTTTCTTTGAGCTGATATTTTGCGAGCGACACGCTCAGCTTGGGCTGACACAGCAACCTGCTCTTGTAATACACGCTGTGCGCGTTGACGTGCTTTATGAGTAATCTCAACGTCTTTTTCAGATGTTTCTTCTGTGCGCGTTACCTGTTTAAAAAAATTCTTGAACGTCCTGCGTGAAGGTTTTTGTATCTTTGGTTCATCACTTGATTCAAGACGTGTTTTTAGTTCTTTTACAATTTCTTGTTCAGCTTTGACACGAGCATTTTTTCGTTCTTGTTCCCGTTGAGCAACTTCTTTATGGACAACAGACTGGGCTCTTTGCTCAGAACTACTACCTGAATCAACACACGTAAAAAACTCACTCCAAGAAGACGATAGACTCTCAACTTTCTGAGTATTTTCTTCTGCCTTATTAGTAAACACAACACAACTAAGTGCAAGCATTCTTATGAAAAAACGTATCATCCCTTGCATGATCCATCCCTACTTTTTTGGCTTTTCTATGCGTAAAAGCACATCTGAAAAAAGCTATCATACCCCCTTAACCATTTGCAACTTACGAGATTATTTCCAGCAGTTTCTTCAAACGAGCAGTATCATCACAGTCTCTAATGGCTTTCTTTACCGTGTTTTCAAATAAAATTTGCAGCTTTTTTGGATAGTGATCAACCGTTGAAAGTACCGCTTCCGCTTTTTTACAGGAAAATTCCTCATCACTTAAACTTAAAAGGTGCTTAATAGAATCACAAACCTGCGTCAATAACGAACGAAATTCAACCTCGCTGGCAATCGTGTCATTACTATAAGCTAAGTAAGCCTCAAGCCCATAGTGAGCAAAGTGAGCATACTTTTTTTTGATATCTTCCATAGTAACTACGAGTAATTTTCTAAAAAGTGCTACCTGCTGAGTATTTTTAAAAGTGAGCATATGGACCCGTTGCTGATCTTTATATTCCCGTTCCTGGGTAATCTGAGCTACCATCTCACGCGCAATACGCTCCTGATATTCCTCTTTTTTGACCGACTTGTTATCAATAAGCCATTGTTCTTTAATTGACATATCAACCCGGCAACCGGTTTGATGGTCATAACGGTACGTAAATAAAACCCCGTTTATTCGTTCCTCAATAAGCTCAACCGACACATGTCTTTCAATATGAGCAGAAAGTATAAAAAAAGCATTTACCATTAATCCGAACAAAATAAATCTTATTTTAGGCATGAAATCCCTTAAAAAAGCTTAATAGAACCCAAAAAATGCTTTTGCCATCATTAGACTACGCTTATTCTCTTTCTATGTACCATTTTGTAGAAGATTTGTTAAAAAATTTATGGTACCCTAAAAGGCACTAGAGAATACTAACAAAAAAATCATGTAGATATGAAAAAGCTCGAGGTAGTAGTTTTTTCAGGGAAGACGATGAAACGTAAAAAAGGTTTTTTTTCCATTTCAGCTGTTGCAGAGATGTTTGACATCCACCAACAAACTATTCGCCTTTATGAGCGTGAAGGGCTTATTGCTCCTAAACGTTCTGATGGCAATACACGTCTTTTTTCAGAAGAAGATGTAAATAAACTTGAAGAAGTAATTTACCTTACTCACAAACTTGGTATCAATTTGGCCGGTGTCCAAATGGTTCTTAGGCTACAAAAACAGATTAAAAAATTACAAAAAGATATGAACTCAGCTTTTGAAGCAACTCACCAGGATCTTATTAAAGAACAGATCATCAGAAAAAATGATGTTCGTGATGCTGCTCAACAGCTTGCTAAATTAAAAACAAAAGCGCATAATTCTGCTCAACAAGATGCCCCTTTAGAACCAACAATAGTTGATGATAAATGGGAAGTAGAATACGACGATTAATAAAAAAATATACAAAACTATTTCACTGCGCTTAAAAAAAGAGTGATTATACACCTAGGGATGTTAAACAATATTTTCTGTAGGAGGCTGCTATGAACGATGAAACAAGCCAAGTAACACTCTCGTATGAACTCCTGCATCTCATGCAATGGCTCATAGAAAACGAACCTGAACAGTTAAAGGTTCTTATATCTGAAGCTATGAGAAATGGTTTAAGACAAGAACTTAAGGATCGTGACAACAATCCCGCACTTAAAGATTCTCCTGAAGCAATTCGCTACAGTTTTGTGGATTTCTTAGAGCTTCTTGAAGTGCTTTTGCACGAAGTTTACAACGAAGAGACCCTTAAAGTAGTGATGGAAAAAAAGTTGATGCCAGCCATAGATCATATTGATACTACTGCATGCGACACAGAAACAGTACAAATGAGCGTTGAAGAAGCATCTTCACAATTTGAAAACGATCCAAAGAAAAATCCGCAAGAGCTGCTTTTTAAAGAACTCCTGCGTACCTGGAAACCAAATAAGAAATATTTGGCTAACTAAAAAATCCAAACTTTTGTAGGGCTTCGCGTACTTCAAACATCGGAAGTCCTACGATAGTGGTATAAGATCCATTGATCGCATGCAAAAACTGCGCCCCATACAATTCAATCGCAATCGCACCTGATGCAGACAACCCCAACGAATGCTCAAGATACTCATCTACCCACTGGCTGGGCACACAAAAAACATACTTTGACTCAACTACCTGTTCAACGCGCTTACGAACCTGCCATTGTCCGTTGCAGTATACTTTCTTATCTAAACAAAAAGCGGTCGCCACAGTGCGTTCGGTCATATCTAAAGCACGTAGTGAGGCAATGGCTTCTTTACGGTTATTCATCTTACCTTGCACTATTCCGTTGTGATCAACGCCCATCGTGTCTGCTGTAAGAACATAGGCAACATCACCCTCTTGACCAGCTGGCATCTTAACATGATCCATTTTTAGTTGTGCAATCTGAGCAACCAAAATTGAAAGTGGCTGATTACGAGCGATTGACTCTTCATCAGCACTGTGTCCAATTACCTCAAAGGGTATGCGTGCATCTTGCAACAGCATTTTACGAGAGTACGAATCGGAACCGAGTAGCAATATATTTTTCATACAAATCCTTTGTACAAAGGGTTATGAATTTATAAAATTTTCTATCATGCAAATTACACTACACTGTTTTAGAATCTCTATCAAAAAAACACCGGATTGCTCCGGTGTTTTTTATAAACTGCTTCAAAATCTATAGATCATAAAACAAATTAATCGTTCTTTAAATTTTTTAATTCTTTTAAAAACTCTTCGGCAGACATACGAGAAGTACACTCAACGGTGGCATTAATATGCAATTTTGATTTTTTCAAAAATGCCGCCATAGTATAATTACAGACAGTATGGTCATCCTCTTTAGATTGAACCGGATTTTGATTAATATGGGCAACCTGTTCTTCCGCTACCTCTAACTCATCATCAGTTATTGTCCTTACTTGAGTATCAGTGATCGTGGAACGAATCACCATGTCATTCCCATTACGAGTCATCTGAAAAAATCCCGATCTCATAGTTTCATAACCGACTAAATATCCCAGATTGTTATAATGTGCCAAGGCAGCTACATATGCGGCAACACCACCATAAGCAGGCGATCCTGGATACTCGACAACTACAGTGCCAGCTTTCATAAGCTCTCGAGGCGAAAAATCACGAAGATAACCGGTTTCTTCCCAATCGAAAATAATACAATTCTTCCAGTCGTTAGAACCGCGTACAAAAGTCCGACTGTTTCTTATCAGTTCCATTACATATTCAGTTTGAGTTTTTTCTACTTTTTTTGGTTGATCATGTACCTGAGGCTGAGCAAATGCATTTAAAGATGCTAAACTCAGTACTAGCTCAAGAACATTATTTTTCAAACTCATGAGAAATCCCCTATATAATAATTAATATTAAAAAAAATACCGAAGAAAAATCGGTATTTTTAAAATTACATTGCAATTATTACAATGTAAATCTGGCTGGGGCGGAAGGATTCGAACCTCCGGGTGCCAGGACCAAAACCTGGTGCCTTACCGCTTGGCTACGCCCCAAAAATTTTTTTCAAACTACTCTTTTTATCGCGAATACTGGATGATCAATCAGCTGGCTCGTCTGCTAACTCTGCAGTAGGAGTTGATTCACTCATATTCTTGTATTCAGCTACCACGCTTTCTTCGATATGCTTTCTCATCTCTGCATTAAGCGGATGCGCTATATCTCTAAAAGAACCATCTTTTCGTGGACGTGATGGCATTGAAACAAAGAGACCCTTTTCGCCTTCGATAATCTTAAGATCTCTTACGATGAACGCATTGTCAAACACAATCGTCGCATAAGCCTTAAGTCTACCACTTTTTTCTCTCGCTGCGTAAATCTTAACTTCGGTTATTACCATCCTTAGCATCCTCAGCAACGTGTGTAGTCCGAACTTGATCGGTTCTCTCTAACTTGTTGCCCTTAATGTAATAAGAGCGTTCGTTTTTGTCAAATAATCTGGCCTATTTTTTCTCAAAAACCCTTAATTTTGCAGAACGTGATGCAGCATTGAGAGAAATTTCTTCATCGGTTGCGGTAATTGATCTCTTTGAAGGCATCGTTCCCATGCCATTTCTTACCTGTTCTTGGAAGAACTGTTTTACCAATCTATCTTCTAAAGAATGGAAACTAATACACACCAAACGTCCATCTGACGCAAGCGCATCGGTGGCGACAGGTAGAAATGCAGTAATGTTATCCAACTCTTTATTTACAAAAATACGTAACGCTTGAAACACTTTTGTTGCCGGATGAATTCTTCCGCCTGAACCAATGGTGTCTGCTATCAATTTTGCAAGCGCAAACGTTGTAGTAATTTTTTTCTTTTTACGCGCTTCACAAATAGCAAATACTATTTTTTTTGTGTGACGCTCTTCACCATAGGTCCAAAAAATTTCACGCAACTCTTCAGCAGTGCCATAGTTAATAATATCAGCCGCAGTTATTTTAAAATGCGAAAGTGACATACGCATATCAAGTGGCGTATCACGATGTACTGAAAAACCATGTCGTTCAAAAATTTGATAGTGAGATGTACCAAAGTCAGCAAGAATACCATCAAACTTTTTTAATTTATGTTTACGAATCAATTTATAAAGATGAGCAAAGCTTCCCCAAATGATTTGTAGCCTGTCGCCATACTGTTCACGATACTGCTCAGCATTGTTAATTGCATTCTCGTCCCAATCGAGTCCCACTACTTTGATAGTCTTATTTGCTTCAAGCAGTGCACGGGAATGCCCCCCACCACCAAAAGTCACATCAAGATAGACTCCGTTATCTTTCAGAGCGAGCCCTTCAATAACTTCATTAACGAGGACCGGAATATGATAGGGTTTTTCAACCATTGCTTCATTCTGCATTCTTAACACTTTGCTCGGTATCGACAAACTCTTTAACTAAAAACGACAACTTAACGCCATTTGAACCCTTTACTAACACCACAGATTCATCTTTAAGTGTTTCGCGCAAGGTATCAACTGCCTCCTTCCATGACGGGACAATCTTTATATCAAGCCCTACAGGAGCAGTTTTATGAGTCCAGTGTACCTCGTTACCCACAAGAATCAAGTGTTCAAGGGTAGTAATCTTGCGCAAAAACCTCCCAATCTGACGATGCCAAAAGGCACTGGTACCGCCAAGTTCAAGCATATCACCAAGCACGGCAATTTTTTTACCAGAGCTTTTAAGTGACTGCAAAGCCAAAAGAGCCGCCTTCATGCTTTCAGGAGATGCGTTATAAGCATCATCAATAAGAATGCCCTTATGGTCTTTTAGTTTGCATGATTCAAAACGCCGTTCTTTAATAAGAGGTTTTTGAACCGTCTCAATAATAACTAAAGGATCAACACCCAAATAATGAGTCACAGCCGCAGCTGCTAAAATATTATTGAGCTGACCTTGATGGTTTCCCGGAACCGTTACGTCATAACGTTTTCCGTAAATTTTTAAAACACAGGAAATAGATTCATCATTCACTTTAATTTTACGTGCCTGAACCTGATTAGTGGTCTTTTGTCCAAATCTAATAACTGGATGAGTGTATCCCACGGTGTTTAAAAGAGGTTGGTCGCCATTAACGATGCCAATGCTGTCCTCTTTGAAAAATTTGAATATATCTCGCTTTTCAGACGCAATGCCCGCAAGCGAACCCAGTCCTTCCATGTGAGAATGACCAATACAGGTAATAATGGCAGTGGTAGGTTGTAACAGCTCCACAATTTTTGCCATTTCACCCTGCTTACTAATGCCTATTTCAAACACGGCACTTTCATGATAAGAGGTCAATTGGACAATATTAAGCGCAACACCAAACAAGGTATTTTGGTTGCCACACGAAGAAAAACAGTTTTTACCGGCAGCTTTTAAAATAGCTGCTACTAATAACTTGGTAGAGGTTTTACCAACAGACCCTGTTACTGCAATGATAGGAAATCTAAATTGAGCTCTCCATGCAGCAGCAAGTTTAAAAAGTGCTTCTTGAGGGCTATCAACCACAATAACTACTTTAAGAGGAAATTTTTTAAAAATTGAAGATAACGAAGAAAACAGATCACGAGCTACAAACGTGCCGTGCCCTTTTTCCAGCGCCCGCTCAATATAATCATGACCATCAACTTTTTCTCCTTTAACCGGAACAAAAATTTGAGATTCAGTGATAGTACGAGAATCAAGAGAAAATGTTACTTCACTCTCAAGTTGACCCTGTGCAACCTGGGCGTCTTGCACTGCGTTCTGCAAAAAGGCGACATCAAGATGCATTCTTTAGTTCTCCGTTTATTTGGCAAATAATAAAAATAGTTATTAGTGTTGGTCCAGAACATGAATTGTTTTTGCACATTTGTCAAGCAACTTTAAGCTCAAAACGATCAAAAAAGCTCATTTAAAGTTATATAAAAAATATTTTTTTTTCTTTTCTGTAAAATTTTTTCCACTCTTTTTAAAAATTTCGGACCAATTTTATTACCCTCAGTTCAATTATTTGGATATCCTAGGTGCACATAAAATAGATATTATTAAAAACCGGAGAAATGAATGAACAAATTACTGCTTCTTAATTTCATACTTCTCACCTCTCTTAACGCATCACTTGTTGAACATTTAGACCAAAAACTTGAAAAAAAACCTGATAAATTAAGAATGCTAAACCAAATAAAAAAAACAAAAAAAATACTTTCCACTCTTTCTCAAACTCTAAAAAAGTTAGCTCCCAACTGCCCGGAAAGAACTGCTTTAGAAGAAAAAAAGGCAGACATCGAAAAGAAGTTTTATAACTATGTAAAGCTCTGCAACGATCACCTTAAAAATACAACCTCCCTGGATAAAGAAGAAGAAGAAGAGGAAATAGAAAGTGGTTCTGATGAAGAATATGAAATAGATAGTAGCTCTACCTCAGAAGAAGAAGACTATGCTGATTTAGATGGAGATCGAAAAGAACATTGCCTGCCACGTAAAAAATTAGAACCCAAAAAACAAGAAAAACCTCACTTATTTCCTCCTGAACCAAAAGGACCTGGTACTCCCGGCAACCACGACGACCCTTTAAAAAAAAATATTCATTGGTGCACCCTTAAATTAGTGCCTTTAAAAGCAACTTCTCCTGTAAAACTCTCCAATTCAGTTTTAAAGAAAGAACTTACTGCCCTGTTTTTACAATTACCGTTAAAACCTCTCCCTTGCGAGGAACCATCAAACATTAAAAGAGCATCTCTTAACTCAAAAAGCACCTTCAATCTTTTTGAGTTTCTTGATGAGCAAGATTTAGAACTTATCAAAAAACGACAGGCTAAATGGGATGCGCAAGAAAGACTTGAAGAAGGTCGAGGCGACCAATCTGAAAAAAATCCTGACATTACCGTCACCCTTTAAACGCTTATAGAGAACCCAATTTGACTTGATTGACCCCTTTGCATACACTAAATACCGGTGTCCTTAAGTGGAGATAGTCTCTAAAAAAATTAGAAGTAACCCGGTTTTAGGTAAGGTACTATGAAAAAAGTCCGTTCAAATATTAGAAATATTGCCATCATTGCACACGTGGATCATGGCAAAACGACCCTTGTAGATAAACTTTTACAACAATCTGGAACATTAAATTCAGAAAAAATGGCCGATCGCGTGATGGATTCCCAGGATCTTGAACGTGAACGTGGTATTACCATTCTGGCAAAAAATACCGGTATTACTTACAAAGACTACCACATTAACATCGTGGATACTCCTGGTCACGCTGACTTTGGCGGTGAAGTAGAACGTACTTTGCAGATGGTTGAAGGATTCTTGCTCCTTGTTGATGCTGCTGAAGGTGTGCTTCCTGGTACACGTTTTGTACTTCAAAAAGCACTTGCTTTAAACTTAAAGCCAATTGTTTTTATCAACAAAATTGATAGAAAAGATGCGGACATTGAAAAGACTGAATCTTTGATTCATGATCTTTTCTTAGATTTGGTAAAGCATGAAAGCCAACTCGATTTTCCTATCCTTTACGGTTCAGGAAGAAACGGGTTTGCAACTACCGATCCAAAAATCCAAACAACTGATATGCAAGCAATTTTTGATGCGATTATCAACACCGTTCCAGCTCCAGAAGAACAGGTTGATGGTCTTCAAATTTTGGTTACCAACATTGACTACTCTGACTTTTTAGGAACGATTGCAATCGGTCGTGTAAAAAGCGGATCGCTTAAAGTAGGCGAACAGTTCATCTATTGCTACAAAGATGTTGTCAGCAAACCGATGAAATCGACAAAATTATATACCTTCCACGGTCTTTCAAAAATCGAAGCTCAAGAAGTTTCATTTGGAGATGTGGTAGCAGTTGCTGGTTGTGAGCACATTGAAATTGGATCAACCTTATGTACCGTTGATAAACCAATGCCATGTGCATACGTAGCAATTGACGAACCAACTGTTTCTATCTACCTTTCTGTAAACGATTCTCCGTTTAACGGACAAGACGGTAAATTATTGACTTCACGTCACATTAAAGACCGTCTTGAAAAAGAATTAAAAACAAACGTTGCATTACGCGTTGAACCAACCAACACTCCTGAATCTTTCAAAGTATCAGGTCGTGGTCAGTTGCACCTTGGTATTTTGCTTGAAACAATGCGTCGTGAAGGTTTTGAAATGCAAGTTTCAGCACCTGAAGTTATTTACAAAACAGTCGATGGCAAAAAACTTGAACCGATGGAATATGCAATTATTGACGTTGGTGAACAGTTCCAAGGGGTAATTATCGAACACTTGGGTATCCGTAAAGGTGAGTTAAAACAACTTGAAAATCTTGATAGCGGACGCGTACGTATGGAATTCACTGTTCCTTCACGCGGTCTTCTTGGTTTCAGAAACCAGTTCTTAACAGAAACTCGTGGTACTGGTGTTATTAACACTATGTTCCATGGCTATGAACCGTACAAAGGTGAAATTCCTTCACGTGTTCGGGGAGCACTCGTTTCTATGGAACGCGGTTCTGCTACTGGTTATGCACTTGATTCATTACAAGCTCGTGGCGATCTGTTTATCGAACCAGGAATAGAAATTTACGCTGGTATGATCATCGGGGAACACTCTCGTGAGAACGACCTTGATGTCAACCCATGTAAAGAAAAAAAATTGAGCAACATGCGTTCTTCTGGAAAAGATGATGCAATCAAACTTGCTCCAGCACGTATTATGCCTCTTGAAATGTCTATGGAATGGATTAACTCTGACGAACTTATTGAAATTACACCGCGTACTATTCGTCTCCGTAAAAAAGAGTTGAACCCTACGTTCCGTAAGAAGAAATAGTTCTTAGTTAACCACTAGTGAATTCACTTTAAACATGATTCACTAAACGTTTGCAAATAAATTCTCCTGTTATATACTTCTGCATCGATAAAATGCATACCGTACATAACAGGAGAACTCATGAAGACCCTACGTTACTCACTTTTACTTTCAATTTCACTTCTTTCATTTAATTGCCAAGCCGTTGCTCCCCTAGTTGCAGGAAGAGTTGCCACTCTCATGGCAGTGTTTAGTAAGTCATTCAGACCGTATGCAATTGGAATGGGAACGTTTGCCTATTTTCAAGCTGTCGGCGCCTCACAGGACACCACACAATCAGATGATATCCGCACACTTGAAGAAATTATTAAAACTTCAGATCTCGCTGAAAAGAACCAACTCCTTGCAGTGTATGCAGCGAGTTTAATCGCGCGCAATGAGCCAACTGATAACAGTTCAGGTACTATTAATCACCAAAAAGTATGGAAGCTTTTAGAAAAAGAAGTCGGCCACACCGTAAAAGGTGCAGAAATTGTGTATCATTCTGTACGCAACTCCGGCCTTGTTACCACTCTTAAAGAAACAGCTGAAAGCATTTATACCAAAATCACTGTCCCTACTTTCCCGATAGTAGAAAAAACAGTAACGACTGTCACCGTTGAAACTCCTACTAAACCGGAATAACAATTAACCTTAGTTTTCTTATCTTAAAAAAAATAAGTGCCGCGAAAACTCATATATATTTTCGCGGCACTATATTTATCCATACCTGTTTATTTTGTCAAAATCCCCTTTATCCTCTACACTGCTTGCTATCAAAACAGATTTCTTAGGGGAATTTCATAAACCGTTATTATTTCAGTTTTATTATGCTCAGTGGACCTCTTGCTTTACAGTCAGCCGTGCCGTTTGAAAAAGAACCAAAGTCAGGAAGACAAAGTAGTGTCTCACTTGTTGCTTTCAATTCAAACAGACAGTTTCAACCTATCTCTGATAAAAATGAAAATGAAGAAGACTTAATAAGTGAATCATTTTTTGGAGTAAAGAATATATTTGCAGAAACTCCAGTTTCCTCTCATGGCAGCAACCTAAACATGATACATAATGTTGCGACCAGCTCATTTAAAAACAATGCCTTTTATAAATGATGGGCTGCTGTTTGGGCAAAACTTACGCTATGCTTTCCTTCAAAAGAATCTAAACGCGATTAACACAACAACTCTTTCTTTATTAATGTGTATTCTAAAAAAGCCGAGTTATTACCCGGCTTTTTTTATTTTATAACGCTCACTAAATTATTTTACTAAAAAAGTTAACGTATCACTTTACGTGTTTTTCCGCCTGATGAAGGAAGTATTTTCCCTTGCGCCTCAAGGATTTCAAAAATACGTGCTGAACGGTTGTACCCAATTTTAAAACGACGCTGCAATAATGAAATGGATACCTCATCAATCGTGTCTAAATAGGCAACTACTTCTTTTAAAAGCGGCTCTTCACCATCGTCACTTTGTTGATTGTATGCTGCCACGGTGTCTTCAAGATTAATATAGGTTGCTGCGCGTTGAGCACGAACATGGTCAGCAAGTGCCGTAATTTCAGCATCAGTCACATAGGCCCCGTGAATACGACGCATACGCGCACTATGGGCATCTAAAAAGAGCATATCCCCTTTACCCAGTAACGCTTCAGCGCCCAGCGCATCAAGTACCGTACGCGAGTCAACTTTTGAAGTTACGCGAAAGGACATGCGACTTGAGAAGTTAACCTTAATGACACCGGTAAGCACATCGACTGAAGGTCTTTGAGTTGCCACAATTAAATGAATCCCCGCAGCGCGCGCCATTTGCGCAAGACGTGCAATATTGTCTTCAATCTCTTTACGCGCCACCATCATCAAATCTGCAAGCTCATCAATGATCAAAACAATATACGGCAGAGTTGGAACGCCCTGCTTGGTACACAGCTGATTGTATTCCACGATACTGCGCGCTCCCGCTTGAGCCATCTGTTCATAACGTTTTTCCATGGTACGCACTAACCAATGTAATACCGGAGCCGCACGAAGACCATCGGTAATAATAGGAAATAAAAGATGCGGAATATCATGGTACGAAGCAAACTCAAGACGCTTAGGATCAATAATAACAAGTTGAAGTTGTTCTGGAGTTAATTTATATAAAAGACTGATAAGTAAGGTATTAAGTGCCACCGATTTACCCGATCCAGTTGACCCGGCAACAAGCAAGTGGGGCATATCAACCATATCAACCACCACGTCATCGCCCGCCGTATCTTTACCCAGCACAATCGGCATAATCGCTTTTGTTTTTTGAAACGATTGAGCGCGTAAAATATCACGCAAATACACTGCTTTACGCTCTTTATTTGATACTTCAAACCCTACGCGCGAAGTCCCTGGAATAGGCGCAATAATTCTGACGCTCATTGCTTCAAGCGCGAGCGCAAGATCATCAGAAAGTGAAAGAATTTTACTGACTTTTGCATCAATGTCCGGTTCATATTCAAACAAGGTAATAACAGGTCCGGGCCGCACACTTACCACTTTTCCACTTACCCCAAATCGAGATAATTTTTCTTCAAGCGCTTGGCTCATAGAACGATGATTTTCTGCATTGATATACCCGCTTTCTTTCACGCTAGGCGCGAGCAGATCGAGAGTAGGAATTTTGTACGGTTTTTTAATAACCGGTTGCTCAGTCATGTGAGGAACTACAAATGGTTTGATCGGTTGATTTGAGGGAGATGGTACCTCCATTGCATGCGGCAACCCAGAAGGAACTGCCTGCACCGTTGGAGATTGTGTCTCAAAATAGGTATCCCAGAAATTATCTTGATTAAATTTTTGTGCTGTGTGTGCTGCCGGATGACTTTGATCTGTAGAGCTTTCAAGCAATCGTTCAGAGTGAGAATTTTTTGGATCAATTGGATGAAGAGTGTTAAGTATTCGTGCGAGCAAAAACCTCACTCTGGCACCCACTGCATGTAAAAAACTTTCACCCGCTCGCAGCGCAGGAAGCGCACTACGATAACAATAAAAATATGCACGTCGTAAAAGTGCCCACACTGCATGCATTACCGCTACAAATGATTCTCGGGATAAAATAACAGCACATACAAACAACAAACTGGCAAGTACAATTGCGGTCGGTATTTTATCTAAATGCACACGAAACGTGTAATACACAATCTGGCCAAGTCTGCCACCAGGAATAAAATACCCCAATGCACCCCATCCAAAAAAATGACAGAGTCCGCTGACTATCGGCAAAAGACAGAGTGACGCACTCACGCGATCCCACTCTTCTTTTATTGTTTTATATTCCCACGTGTACCAAAAAGCAGCTACACACAGTAACGGAATGAGCGCGCTTGCATAACCAAACACATACATCAACGCTGAGGCACCGTGCGCACCCCAACTACCAAACAAATTTTTGATCACAACCGATTCAGTTGTATAAAAAAGCCAGGAAGGATCGGTGTGATGAAAGGTTAAAAGTGCAAGAGAACTAAAAAATGCACTGAGTGATAATAGAACAAGACGCACCGTGCGTTGCATCAAAAAGCGCACAAATCGGATCTGCCCACGTTTGTAAGCCATACCCTTCTCCCCTTTTTTAAAAATCTTTTAGAACACCACCGCACACAGCAGCGGAATAATGAGATACCACCCAAATTTCCAGAGGTGTCCACGATTGATACTCTTCATTACTAACCGGTACACAACCCAAGAAAAACAGGTTGCTATCAAAATACTACAGGCCACCGGTGGCTGCAAGAGTTGTAAAAGTGTCCCTGCACGATACATCGTAAACGAGCCCCACATCAATCCAGCCGCCATTAAAGGCCATGCAATAAGCCATGAATACTCAGCTGACTTGAACCAGGAAAATCCCATCCAGCGGGCACACACAAGCGTTAACCCAAATCGTGAAATACCAGGAAGCAATGCCAGGCCTTGTGCACAACCTAACACCAGAGCATCTTTTAAAGTAAGTTCAGTACGTTCAGGACCTTTTATCCATCGAGTTGCAAACAGTGCATACGTAGTTACTGCAAAACCGACCCACAAAGGAAAATCAAAAATCGGTACCAGTTTAAACAGAACAAACCACACTGCAGTTATCAGATCGGCAAACACACACAAAAGCACGATGCGCACAGCGTACTGCTTACCTTTGACAAAATCACACAGATACTGCCACCATGGAGTAAAAAAATAGAGTCCAACAATCACAATCGTTGATCCATGCAACACAAAATCAAAACCATCAGGAACGACACCAGTCTCAAACGATGACCCCATCGCGCGCGCGACGCGTGAAAAAAGTAACACATGTCCCGAACTACTGACTGGCAAACTTTCAAACACAATTTGTATAAAAATATGAATGATCAGAGCAACCATACCAAGGCCCTTCCCAAAATGTATTATATGCTAAAATAGCCCATAATCACGCAATGAGATTACAGCATCTTTACTTTTTTTTTCGATGCTGATTATAATTGGAACCGTTAGATAAGTCGACTCTTGCATGTTGACGGTTGACTTGTCGTTTGAAATATATTAGCGTGTCAGTAAGCTTAATGTTATGCATTAGGTAAAAAAAAGTAGTAAAGAAAACATGTAGTTATCTACAGAAGAAAAAAAAGGAAAGGAGGAAGCAGAAACAGAATTAAAAAGAGAAAGTACATCTTAGGTTGCAACATTCTGTTGTGAATTTCTCATCAATACAGTGTTAATCTACATAATCTTTGCCCCACTTGGGGTTAAAAGGGAGTTTTATATGAAACAAGCTATGAAAGGCCTGTTTTCAATTTTGTTACTTGTAAGCACAGCAGTGCAAGCAACTAATACAGTTGGACGCAGCTTCTTCCTCGGCGGTCTTGGTAACGGCGCTTCAAACGGGTTAATTCAACACGCTGGACGCACAAACCTTTTTGACGCTGAAGGTTTTTACGCAGTATTCTCATCTCATTCAGAATACTCACAAAACTTTGACCGTAGTTCAATTGCTGAGTACTTGTTCTTCAACGGAACATCTAGCATGGTAGTCGGACCTGTTGCGACCGCTGCAGCTGGTACAAGTACCTCTACAACAGGTAAAACTGATATTTTTGCAGTGCACCTCGGACTTGGTGAATCTTTTGATTCAACAATTACTGCTTCTCCAAAAGTTAGAACTTTCTCAGGAAACCTTGATCTTTATATCGGACTTGGCGACCTCTGGGAAGGCCTTTACCTTGATATGAACCTTCCAATTGTTCATACCAAATGGGATATGGGCTTAGAAGAAACAGTAAGAACTTCTGACACTTCAATTGGAGATGATGTTATTGATGGCGATGGTGCAGTAACAACTACCTATACTACCGCTATTGGAGCTCTTAAGGGCGACAAAGTTATCGGTGATTTGCAAGTTTCAACCTACAACAAAGTTGATGGCGAACAATCAATTACCAAAGTTGGTAACACTAAAGCTGTTTTAGGTTATAACGTTATTAACAAAGAAAACGCTCATTTTGGACTCGGTCTTCTTGGTGTGTTTAACGGTAACGGTGCAACAGATGCAGAATATGCATTTGAACCTAACGTAGGAACAGCAGGACGTCATGGTCTTGGTGGACGCGTAGACGGTCACATGAACCTTTATGAAAAAGATGAACACAACCTTTCTGCTCATATGAGAGCTGATGTGTTTACCACTTTCAAAAGAACAATGCGTCGTACTTACGATTTCACAACCAATGGTGTTGGTAGCCGTTATACTTTAATCAAAGAATTTACTGCAGTAGGCGATAACTATGCAGGAAAACTTTACAGAGCTGGCAATATCACTTCATTGCAAGCAAAAATTGCTATGAATGTTGTGTACGAAGCTGACTTTATGCTTCATTACACCAATGGCAACTTCATTGTTGACGCTGGTTACGGACTTCGTGGACATTCAAAAGAAGAACACAAAGAGTGGGTTGATACAATTGCTGGAAGCAAATATGGCTTCTGGGGTTATGAAGCAGATGATGGTGGAAACGATCCATTAGCTGCAGCTCATGACGGAAACAACGCAGTTGACGTTCTAACAAACGGTTTCAACGTTGCTGGTACAGCAGTAAACCCATTTGCAGCTGCAACTTCTATTACTGAAGCAGCTTTAAACAAAGACTCAGGTCTTGCAAAAGCAGCAATGTCACACCAAGTTTATGGTAACCTCGGTTACACATGGGCTGACAGTGAATGGAATCCTATGATTGCAGTTGGTGGCGGCGCTTCATTCAGCGGCGACGACAACAATGCTTTCGACCTATGGACAGTTCACTTGTCAATGGGCGCAAGCTTCTAAGCTTTTTCTAAAAGCAAACAAAACTAGTACAAAACAGGTCCCGGGCAACCGGGGCTTGTTTTTTTATAAAAGAGATTTTTTTCAAAACAAATTTTTTGTATAATTTTTTAAAATTCTAAGTCTTTTCCAAACCCTATTCTTTTTCTAATTATTATTTTCTTTCAACTTCCAGTTGGTAGGGCACCTTGCGTGCAGCACTAGCGGGGGTTCCAGATTTAACCCCCCTAGACCCCCATCTCTTTTTTAATACAACGCGACCCGTTTTCGCTTTCAGCTTCCTCGGGCTGACGCAATTTAACGCCCAAAGTCCGACGAAGTTTTAACGTAGACGGATGCATTTCGCGCTTATGTGGACTTTTTGTACACGGTCCGTTTTTACCAATTCCAGTGGTTTTGGCTTATGGCCATAGCTAGTGGTAGATTCGTCGACTTTTACTAATTAACAAGCTCTGACAGTATATTGAAAATAATTAAGTAAGGTGCATCATCAGCGCGGCATGCCAACGACAAAATTGCGGAGCGATTCTTCGTAAGCATTCTGCGCGTCGCATTTAAAAAGTACGGATTCCAAAGGGATTTACTAGAACCCTCTTTGGCGCTGTCCCGCGGAGGGACCCCTTAGGTGTGATGAAAGAAGAAACGTGAATAAGAAGATATGTATTTTAAAAAATTATCCAAAAATTTGTTTTGAAAACATGTTATTTATAAAAAAATGGGCCGCATTTACTGCAGCCCACAAAAACATCGTATAAGTTTGTATACTACCCTTTTCTCTGTGCAATATACTCAGTCACAGCCTCAACCGATACAAACTGTGGTAGTTCATCATCTTCAATAACCAGCTCAAACTCATCTTCCCATTTCATGACAAGTTCAAGCATATCAAACTCATCGGCACCAAGATCTTCAAAGCGTGTTGCCGGAATAATTGAATCCATATCACGCGAAAGATGCTGCGCAACTGTTTCAATAACCTTGGCGGTAATATCAGATTTGTTGTGCACTGTCGTCTCCTTCTTCTTTTTGGATAAGCGATTTACCAGCATGTAAAAGTAGTTCATTCATCTGATTAATTGTCGTGATAGCATACACCTTTTTGTCTGGATACGCTGCTTTTAAATGATCAACCAAACCGTCGCCCGGTCCACAGATTACTAATACTTCACAAAATGCACAGCCGTCTACGACTTTTTTCCATTGCAAAGACGCATGAATTTGCTGCATAACGGCAGCTCTTACTTTGTCACCTTCAGTAAGCGCTTGACCAGTAACACTTGCAATAAAAGGGATCGTGGTGTCTTTAAAGTCTACTTTTTCAAGATACATACGCATCGTTTTAAGTACTTCATCCATTAACGGAGAATGCAGTCCACCGCCAAGTGGCACCGCACTTACAATACCAATAGCCTCCTTCTGAATATGTGCTTTGACACATCCAATTGATTCAGAAGTTCCTGCAATAATTACCTGCTCTTGATCCTCTTGCACTGAAATAAATGAAACGTTAGCACCGCTGGCACACTGTGCACATAATGCTTTTATTTTTTCTGCATCAGTTCTATGAATACGTAATGCTTCATAATTACGTGCTTTTAAAATTTCTTGATAGAGCGTTGCATATTTTTTAAGAAGATAAACCGCGTCAGGAAGAGTAATTCCACCCGCTGTCGCTACGGCAGCATATTCACCAATGTCATACCCAGCAACCACTGACGGCTCAATGCCCTGTTCTTTTAAAATAGTTGCGATTGAATGTGAAATTAAAAAAAGAGAAAGATAGGCATTTTCTGGAAGAGAGATATCTGCATCAGACGATGCAAAACAGAGTTTTACAAAATTTTTATCAAGACAGTTGGCAGCCTCTTCAAAATGTTCTTGCATACTGCGAGACACATCATAAAATTCTTTTGCCATACCAACAAACTGATTTCCATAACCTGGAAAGATAAAAGCATACTTCATTGACCGAGCCCCCTGCATGTTACATCATTAACGATTTAACGCAGTACGGCATGCAGACGATTAAGAGTTTCTGTTTTTCCGACAAGTACCAACAGATCAAAAACACCAGGACTGTGTGTCCCACCAGTCAGCGCAATACGAATTGGTTGTGCAAGCGAAACAAGCTTGACTCCCGACTGCGTACACACCTCATTAATTACCGGCGTGATCTGATCCTTTGTCCACTGATCAATGCTTGATAAACGTTGTATCAACTCGGTCACCATACCACGGGCATCAGGCGTCATCCATTGTGCCACATCAGCCTCAACGTATTCACGGGGACCCTCATGAAGAGTCACCAACGCATCGCACAGTTCTTTTCCTGTTTTGATACGCTCCTTGTAAAGACCGACAGCCATAACACGGTCAGCATCACTCCAACGCAGTGTACGCCCAGAAAGTTCTGGCATCACGTCAGCAACAATCCACTCACAACACTGAGCCGCCGATAACTGTTTAATATACGTCGCATTGATCCATTGTAACTTGTGCATGTCAAAAACAGCGCCTTTTTTGCCTACTGCTTCTAGGCAAAAGTACTTAATCAACTCTTCTTTTGTAAACAGTTCCTGATCACCATGCGACCAACCTAGACGAACCATATAGTTAACCAACGCATCAGAAAGATAGCCTTCCTGCTTGTAGGCAAGGACATCGACAGCACCATCACGCTTGCTTAACTTTCCACCATCAGGACTTAAAATGAGAGGAATATGTGCAAATTGCGGAGGCGTAAGCCCTAAAGCACGATATAAGATGATCTGTTTGGGAGTGTTTCCCAAATGTTCTTCACCGCGAATGACATGAGTAATTTTTTGAAACGCATCATCGACCACCACTGCAAAATTATACATTGGTGAGCCATCAGGACGCGCAATAATAAAATCGTCAAACAACGACGCATCAAACGTCACCGTTCCACGAATTAAATCAGATACCACAAGCTCTGTAATATCTTCAGGAAACGCAACACGAATAACAAACGATCTGCGTGCTGGATTTTGATCAGCAGTTTTACAAAACCCATCGTATGCAAAATGTTCCTCTGTCACTCCTGAAGCACGAATACGTGATTCAACAGCTTCGGGAGAACAAAAACAACGATAAGCTTTTTTTTCAGAAAGAAGTTTTTCAATAACAGATTGATAGACATCAGTACGCTTTGATTGAAACACCAACGGTTCATCAGATTCAATTCCACACCATTTAAGTGCTGCAAGTTGAGATTGCATAAACTCGTCACGTGAACGCTCTCTATCAGTGTCTTCCACACGAATTAAAAAAGCACCGCCCACGTTGCGTGCATATAACCAATTAAAAAGCGCAGTACGCATACCCCCAATATGCAAATTCCCCGTCGGAGACGGGGCAAATCTTACACGAGGTGTTATGTGAGTCTTCATGCTATGCAATCCTTACAACACCATTACGAGATTTGTGCAAGTTTTACTTGAGCAAGTAACGCCCACTGAGAAACTTTATTTGCATCTTGTGACTGATTAGATTCTTTAAAGCCATCCCATAGTTCAAGAACACGCGCATAGTCTTCTTTGGCCCAGTAATGATAGCCTAAGAAGAAAGTCGCCATGTCTTTATCTGGATTGGTTGTATCTTGTGAAAGCTTGGTCAGTCGTTCAAGCGCATCCTCAGTATTGCCAGCATCAAACTGCAGTAACGCAATTTTAGTTGCAAAAAGGTAATACCCTGGAGTTTTTGAATCAATGTCTTTGAGTGCTTCTTCAAGAAGATTCACTGCTTGATCAATCTTACCTTCTCTTGCAAGAACATCTGCTTGAAAAACGCGAGCAAACTTTCCGTATGCAGTACCTGCATATTTTTGAGAAACATCTTGAAAAATCAACTGCGTATCATCCCACTGCTTTGCTTCAGTTTTACCTGACATCGCATTGTACACCGCAGTGTGATATTCATGAAGCGCTTGACTGAAAGCCTCTTGGCCCGCAGATTCTTTACGCTCGAGATACCACGACCTTAGTTTCCATCCACCAACGCCTACAAGGGAAAAGAGCAACAAACCAAACAACGCAAACATAAGTTTGTTTTGCTTCAGTTCACCCCACCATCCATCAATTGGTTCACGCTTCAGTTCTTGCATCATAGCCACAAGTCCTTATGTAACAGCTTTAAACTCCTACTCTCTACCTTTTTTACTCAGCAGGTTCGGTAATTGCACCAGTTTTTTGAGCAATTGCTGCTTGTTTGTCTGCGTGTACTTTACGTACATCTGCACGTTTGACTGCTCGTTCAGCACGAGTTGTCATAACTTTACGGCCTTTGTAATAACCGCATGAAGCACATACTGTGTGAGAAAGATTTGGCTCGTTGCATTGTTTGCATGCTGCAAAAATGCTTGTTTTAATGCCTTTATTGGCAAAACGCTTATCACGACGAGCGCGGGAGCGTTTACGTTTTGGTACTGGCATGACATAACTCCTTGGACATTCTTATAGGTAAAAAGTAACTCGCACCAAGTGCGAACAACAGCCTTTACGGCCCCTTTTAATAAGGTCCCTTAAAGATAACAAAAACGAAAAAAAAAAAAAAAAAGAGTCGTTCATCTTAATTAAAAGTATTTTTTCATATCAAACGACACAGTATTGTTATTCCCTTTATTTTATCAATTGCAGTACTTGGGAGCGTTCCCACGCAGGGCAAGAGGGAGTTCTGGTCAACCCCCTCTTAACTCCCAGACCTTTCAATACACGCGACGAGATGCTTACGAAGAACAGCTGAAGCTGTTTTATCGCCTGCATTTCGCGCTTATGTGGAATTCTTGTACACGATCCGTTTTTACCAATTGAGGTGATTTTGGCTTCTGTCCCTAGCCAAGTGCCAACTTGTCGACTTTTACGCTTTAAACTTAAAACCAGAAGTGGATTGAAAATAACTAAGTAAGGTACCTTATTAGCTTAACTTGACGGTGACAAAACCGAAAAGCGGTTCTTCATGTCAATTTAAGTGTGTATTGAAAAGGCCCAGAGTTCAGAGAGGTTGGCCAAAACCTCTTTGGCACCGCCTGTGTAAGGCGCTACCGACTGGAAGTATTGAAAACTACGAAATAACAATGCCATTAATATTAGATCAAAAATAAAGAAAATGTGTTTTTAGCTAAGACTTTAAAAAATGGAACTTAGATTGTTTCCCATAATCCAGCAAAATTCTGTGTTATCACCCCTTCAAGCTCAAGCTCAAACAGCCGATCTCGTACCCCTTGCTCGCTTATTTTGGTAACAGCAATCAACTGGTCAAGTGACTGAGGTTCTTTGCATACAGCCACAATCGGATCAACTTTTTCATCTTTTTTGGGCTCTTTTAACATCGGTTCAAAGGTAATGCGCTGTTGGACCGGAACGGGTATCACAACTCTGTCAGCACTCACCCCAAACTCCTGAACCACATCATCGGCACAAGAAATAAGGCGCGCTCCTTGCGTAATTAATGCATGACACCCGGCGCTTAAAGGGTCATTAATAGGTCCTGGGACAGCAAACACCGAGCGTCCTTCATCCAAAGCAAACTGAGCAGTAATTAACGCACCACTTTTTTGAGCAGCTTGCACTACGATAGTCCCTTGTGACATGCCGGCTATAATTCTATTACGCGCAGGAAAATTATGAGGCAATCCTTCCATGGTTAAAGGAAAGGAGCTGATTACCACGCCACCGTTGTCAGCGACCGCTTTAAATAATTTTATATTTTGTTGAGGGTACGGTTGTAAAAGACCTGAACCCAAAACGACGACGGTACGTCCACCAGCCTCAAGAGTCGCTTGATGACAAAAAGTATCAACTCCATAGGCTCCGCCACTAACAATTGACCATCCTTGCGCAACCAGATCTGGAACTAATCGATTGACTACTTTTTTACCGTATTCATTAGCAGCACGCGCCCCCACAAGAGCAATACCCTTATTAAAGCTTGCTCCATCGCCTTGGACATACAAAATCGTGGGCGGTATATGAATAGTTTTGAGAAGTTCTGGATACCAGGTATCGCATACAGTTACGACCGAAATATTTGGGTGTTGAGTTAAAAGCGACAGCTCTTTTTTTAAAAGTGAATCATCTTGAAGACCTTGCACAATGGCCGTTGCAGTAACAGTAGTAATACCACACTGAGCAACTTCAGCCACCGAAAGACGATAAAGATCAGTCCCTTGTGTAAGTAATGGAATCAGTTTTGAAATAGCTGCTGGGCCCACCTGCGGAACCAACGAAAGATGTAATAATGTTTTGGTAATTGTATCCATAAAGTCCCCCTTGACCTGCAAGGTAGAGTACCAGGGACACGCTGTTTGTCAAAACTAGCCTCTGTTGGATCTATTAAAATCAGCACACAAAAACAAAAGAGCCCTTCAAGAATTACTCTTAAAAGGCTCTTTATAAGATTGTTTAACTAAATGAATATATTAAAACATCATCATTTGGCTTGAATCATCGGAATTACTACCAAGCGTTGGTTCTTCATCTTCAAGAAGCGTTGCCGCTGCTGAACGTTGCGACTCTCCAGAAACTGGTCCACTAAACTGAACCGGTTCTTGAGACGTTGCTGAAGGGAATGTCACCATGTCCTCTGACTCATCAGATGGTTCTTCTAAAGAAACTTCTTGATCGTTTGCATCATCAGCTTTTACTTTTGCAGTCTTTGCCGGTGAAACACGTTTCAAGTTTACTACTTCTTCAGTTTCTGAACCGCCTTCTTGACCATCAACACCTTCACCATGCTCATTATCTGATTCTGATTCAAACGCCACGATTGAAGCAAGACGGCGTCCTGAATCTAAACGAATGAGTCGTACACCTTTTGCTTGGCGTCCCATAGTGCGTACTTCTGTTGGCAACATGTGAATAATCTTACCGTTATCATCAATGAGTAGAATATGTGAAAGTTCACTGATAATAACCAGTCCAATCACATCACCGTTACGACGATCGGTTGGAATAGTTCTTACCCCTATACCGCCACGATGTGCTACACGGAAATCGCCCACACGGGTCTGTTTTCCATAGCCATTTGCTGTTGCAAACAGGATGTTTTTGTTTTCATCATCAATAATTTCCATACCAACCACAAAGTCGTTTTCGCGGAGTCTGATACCCATCACGCCTTCTGCTTGGCGACCCATTGAACGAACTTCAGACTCTTTAAATCTGATACCTTGTCCATGAGCAGTTGCAAGCACGATAAAGTCGTTACCAGAACTTACACCACAGAATGAAAGTTGATCATTATCACGAAGACCCAGTGCACGGATACCCGATACACGAATCTTGGCAAACGCTTGTGCATCAGTTTTCTTGATAACACCATTTCTGGTTACCATCACAATCTGTTTTTGTTCCATGTCACGCATACACAACAGACGGACAACCGTTTCGCCTTCATTAAGTTGAAGTAAGTTGACCACTGCACGGCCTTTGGCAGTACGTGAACCTTCTGGAATTTGGTACACAGGAAGACTGTATACACGTCCAAGATTGGTAAAAAACAGAAGTTCATCATGACTTTTTGCCACGAACATATCGCGCACTAAATCATCTGAATCATCTAACTTTTGCATACCCATCTTACCTTTACCACCACGATGTTGCACTTCGTAGGTGTTAAGAAGTACTCGTTTGACGTACCCTTTTTGGGTCAACGTCACAACCACTTCTTCGTCAGGAATTAAATCAACATCTGTTAATGATTCGTAGGTGTTTTCAATTTTTGTGCGACGTGGATTTGAGTAGGTAGCTTTGATAAATACTAACTCTTCACGAATTTCTTTTTTAAGAACATCGCGTTGGTTAATAACCGATTGCAAGTACACAATGCGTGATTTAATATCACCAATTTCTGCATGAATTTTTTCATGCTCCATACCGGTCAAACGTTGTAAACGCATCTCAAGAATAGCTTTTGCTTGTTCAAGAGAGAATTTGTACGCTCTGCCCAAAGCTTCAATAGCTTCTTCAGCATTTGCAGATTTTTTAATAAGTTGAACCACACTATCAATATTATCAAGTGCGATAATAAAACCTTCAAGAAGGTGTTCACGTGCTTTTGCTCGTTCAAGGTCGTACACGGTACGCTTGTACACAATTGTTTCACGATGCAGTAAAAACTGACGCACCAACTCACGAAGCGTAAACACAAGCGGACGGTTATCAAGCAACGCCAAACTTAAAATAGAGATTGAAGTTTGAAGCGAAGTGTGTTTATAAAGTTGGTTTAAAATAACATCAGGAATTTCACCGCGACGAACTTCAATAACCACCCGCATACCGCGTTTGTCAGATTCATCACGAATGTTGGTAATTCCATCAATTTCTTTATTTTTAACAAGATCAGCAATTTTAATAATCAGTTCAGCTTTGTTTACCTGATAAGGAAGCTCAGAAATGATAATTGCTGAACCTTTTTTGGTTTCTTGAATTTCAGTTACGCCACGCACAAGTACGTTCCCACGTCCAGTTTTGTACGCTTTAATGACGCCAGCAAGACCACAAATAATACCGCCTGTTGGAAAATCAGGAGCAGGAATTAATTTAATAAGTTCATCTTCTGTAATTGCTTCGTTGTCTAAGAATGCCAAGCATCCATCAATTACTTCACCCAAATTATGAGGAGGAATCGAAGTTGCCATCCCTACTGCAATACCAGCAGTTCCGTTAATCAACAGATTAGGTAAACGGCTTGGCAAAATAACCGGTTCAGTGGTTGACTCATCGAAGTTTGGTACAAAAGGAACAGTATTTTTTTCAATATCAGCAAGCAATTCTTGAGTAATTTTTTCCATTCTTACTTCGGTATAACGCATAGCCGCTGCGTTATCACCGTCAACCGAACCCCAGTTTCCTTGACCATCAAGAAGCGGATAGCGTTTGGCAAAATCCTGTACCATACCAACCATGGTATTGTACACTGCCTGGTCACCATGTGGATGATATTTACCAAGCACGTCACCAACTACACGTACCGATTTGCGATACGGCTTGTCATGGTGGTAACCAAGTTCATGCATTGCATACAGCACACGACGATGAACAGGTTTAAGCCCATCTCGCACGTCAGGAATTGCACGACTGACCACAACCGACATGGCATAGTCTAAAAATGAATTTTTTAACTCTTCTTCAATTAAGATCGGCTTGGATCCTTTTAAAACCGTATCTTGGTTGGTTTCAGCTGCCATACTCTGTACCCTCTGAAATTAAAGTAACCCGCACTGTATGCGGATAAATGGAAATTACGATTGCTTGCATGTCCCGGAACATGATACCCCGAACACAATAATAAGACAAGAATAAGGGAGTAAGAAGGCCGCATTGTAAGGGTCTAATGCTTGCGCAAGCGACGAATTTTGGATAGGCTACCAGTTACGTGTGCTTTGTTTTTTTCGTAACGCGGATACCCATGAAAATAATAACAAGTGAACTGATTGCCTCCTTTACCCCCGATAGAATTAGAAACTTTTCTGTGATTGCTCATATCGATCATGGAAAATCAACTCTTTCAGACCGTCTTTTAGAAGTTACTGGTACTCTTTCAACTCGTCACAAAAACGAACAATTTTTGGACAAACTTCAAGTTGAAAAAGAACGGGGCATCACCGTCAAAGCCCAAAGCGCTTCGATGGTGTATGAATATAAAGGTGAACAGTATCTTTTAAATCTTATTGATACTCCTGGTCACGTTGACTTTAGTTATGAAGTATCCCGTTCACTCTATGCATGCCAAGGCGCGCTACTGCTTGTCGACGCTGCACAAGGTGTCCAAGCACAAACAATTGCAAACTTTTATCTCGCGTTTGATCAGGATCTGACTATTGTTCCTATTTTAAATAAAATTGATATGGCTACCGCAGACGTACCGCGCGTTGCGCGTGAACTTGATACGCTGTTTGATTTTAAAGAAAACGAACTCATTCTTGCTTCAGCAAAAACAGGAATTGGGATAACTGAAATTTTAAATGCGGTAGTTGAACGCATGCCTGCACCAGTTGCAAGCCGTGAAAAACCAACCAAAGCGTTGTTGTTTGACTCATGGTTTGACGAATACCGTGGTGTTATCTGTTTGATTGCAGTGCGTGATGGTATGATTAAAAAAGGTGATATGGTTACCCTTTCTCAAGCAGGTTCAAGTTATGAAGTGCTTGATATTGGCCTTATGTACCCAGAACCAACCTCAACTAACGTACTGTATGCTGGTCAAGTAGGTTATCTTATTACCGGTATGAAATCGGTTAAAGAAGCGCGTATCGGTGAAACTATTCACATTTCAAAACAACCAGTTGAACCATTTCCAGGATTTAAACCTGCAAAACCAATGGTGTTTGCCGGAATTTTCCCTGTTGAAAACTCTGATTTTGAAGCACTGCGTGATGCTATTGAAAAACTTACCTTAAATGATGCCAGTGTTTCTGTTGAGAAAAAAAGTTCTCCTGCACTTGGTCTTGGTTTTCACTGCGGATTTTTAGGACTGCTGCATATGGACGTGTTTAAACAACGTCTTGAACAAGAATACAATATGGCAGTTATTGCAACTGCGCCAAGCGTGCGTTACAGCCTGATTTTAACTAATGACACAGAAAAAGTTATTGAAAACCCAGCTGACTTTCCTGAACGCAACTACATTAAAGAAATTTTTGAACCAATTATTGATGCAACCATTATTGTGCCCCAAGAATATTTGGGAAACATTATGGAGCTCTGTCAAAAAAGACGCGGTACTCAGATTGATATGAAACATCTTGATGAACGCCGCATTATTTTGCGCTACAAATTACCACTTAATGAAGTGGCTTCTGATTTTTATGATCAGATCAAATCACTCAGCTCTGGATACGCAAGCTTTGATTACGAAATTGCAGGCTATCAAGAAGCTGATCTTGTTAAAATGGACATTCTTCTTAACGGTAAACCAGTTGACGCACTTGCAGTTATTATTCACCGCGAAAACTCTTATTACATCGGCAGAGACCTGGTAGCAAAATTACGTAAAGTAATCCCGCGCCAGCTTTTTGAAGTTGCAATTCAAGCAGCAATTGGTGCTAACGTTATTGCACGTGAAACAGTTTCAGCTATGCGTAAAAACGTGACGGCAAAATGTTACGGTGGTGACATTTCTCGTAAACGTAAACTTCTTGAAAAACAAAAAGAAGGTAAAAAACGTATGAAACAGATTGGTAACGTGGAAGTGCCACAAGAAGCGTTCTTGAGTATTTTGAAAAAAGATTAAACCTCTTAGTAGATTACGCATGCAGCGAGTGTTTTATTTTCTAAACACTATCCTCTTTTAATTTACAGTTAGTGGGGCACCTTGCGTGCAGCACTAGGGGGGTTCCAGATTTAACCCCCCTAGACCCCCATCTCTTTTTTAACACGACGCGACGAGATGCTTACGAAGAACAGCTAACGCTGTTTTGTCGCCTGCATTTCGCGCTTATGTGGACTTTTTATACACGATCCGTTTTTACCAATTGAACTGGTTTTGGCTTATGTCCGTAGCCCTTGGTAGACCTGTCGACTTTTACTTTTTAACTTTTAAAGCCTACAGTCAATTAAAAATAGTTAAGCAAGGTACCTCATCAGCGCGGCATGCAAACGATAAAATCGCCTAACGATTCTTCGTAAGCATTCTGCGCGTGTATTAAAAAAGCGTGGGGTATCGGGGTGCTCGCTTTGAAGCATCCTGATTGCTGCCTGCAAAAGGCCCTACCAACTGGAAGTGGTAAATTAACGGAATAACAATGCCACTAACTTTAAATATAAAGAATGTGATTAAAGTAAGACTTTGAAAAATAAAAAACGGTTCTTTAAATAAGCTTAATCACAGAATTTGCATCGCCAACCAGCAGGTTTAATGGTAACCTTATGCTTATACAGGTGGACTGTGGCCATACAAAAATACTCATTTTTCTTGATCGAACAAAGGGAGTTGTGGCACAGTGTGTCCACCTCATAAACAACGTTATTAAACGGAGATCGTGATACTATGCATTCAGTTGATGAAATAAGTTCTAAAGCAACCGGGACCGTGCGCGAAGAGCAGCATTTTTCAGGAACCGTCTATCTTATTTATGCGTTTGACGTTGGTGATGAAATTACCATCGATGCTGTAAGAGCTTCATCACACATGCATATTATGCCCCGTTCATGGCCTGAATATTTAAAAAGTTACCACAAACCTCTGACTGTTGGACTTCCAGGACACAGCGCTGAAAAACTGTTGTACGCCAACCTTCATCACTTTGGCGCCATTTCAATGGTATACCAGGTTCCATTTAAAGGAACAATGGCTTCATTGCGTAACCAACTAAGTGACATTGATGCGCAACTTCGTGAACAAAGCAGCAAAGACGCACACACGTTATTTAAAAAAATTGAAGCTCACGTTGCACAACCAAAATTTTTCCATCTTCGTGATTGTTATATGGTGCTTGCAATTGAACCGATTTCTGAAATGACTGCGCTTCAGGTTCGTGAACGTTATGGATCTTTAATTGCATCAGCATTACGTTTTGAAAAAACAAACATGTCTCAGTTTCAAATTGAAGACATTTTAGAATCAGCGACCGGTTATTATCGTGAAGACTTAGTAATCATTGATACTGAAGCAGCATTTGTGTATGACCGCAGTGCGCTTGATCTGCTTGATTTCTTTGAGTTAACCACTGTTCAGCGTCTTGAACTTCGTTACTTTGGTTCAGTTCTTGATCGCAAGTTAGATGAAGTGTATAACAAAAAATTACAAAAACCGTCGTTTAAAAACTGTATGCCGTTCATTGGTATTATGTACGATCCGATTAGCGAACTTTCAAAATTGAAAGTGGATATCTCGGTAATTACTGAACGCTTGGGCAGCTCAATCAAAACAGTAGGCGATGTGTACTATTCAGAAATTTATGATCTACTGGTTACCAAACTTGAACTGGATGCACTGCGTAAAGCGATTGATAAAAAGCTTTCAATCATTCGTGAAGTGCGAACCATTTACCAAGAACAGGTTAATGCTATTCGAGAAGATCTTCTGTCAGTTCTTATTATTATTTTAATTTTTACCGAGCTGGTTGTCGGAATCGTAAAATAATAAGTGATTCACAAACGAATGAATCCTATTCTTATTTCATGTTTTTAGTTGAATGGGCTCATGTAAGGGCCCCCAACTTTTCAATTTTACTTTCACCATTATTTTCATTTATCTTTCAGTTAGTAGGGCGCTCCCCGCGCAGGGGCAAAGAGGTTTTAATAAACTTATTTGATATGCTAAATTAATGGCATTGTTATTCTGTTTATTTTATCAATTGTAGTTGGTAGGGCGCTTCACGCGCAGTGCCAAAGAGGTTTTAGCCAACCTCTCTGGACTCTAGGCCTTTTTCAATACGACGCGACGAGATGCCTACGAAGAACAGCTCACGCTGTTTTGTCGCCTGCATTTCGCGCTGATATGGATTTTTTTTACACGATCCGTTTTTACCAATTTATGTGGTTTTGGCTTATGGCCCTAGTAAATGGGAAAGAGGTGGACTTTTACTAATTAACAAGCTCTGACAGTATATTGAAAATAATTAAGTAAGGTGCCTCATCAGCGCGGCATGCAAACGACAAAATTGCGCAAGCGATTCTTCGTCAGCATTCTGCGCGTCGCATTTAAAAAGATTTTGGGTTCAGGGTGGTTTAATCTGAAATCACCCTGACGCAGCCACGCGTAGTGCCCCCAAAACTTGAAAAGGGTACGCTAACGGAATAACAATGCCATTAATGTGGCACGTCAAAAAATAAAGAAAATGGATTTTTAGATAAGACTTTGAAAAATAAGAAAAGACTTTGAATTGATAAAAAAATTATCCAAAAAATTTGTTTTGAAAAATGTTCTTTATAAAAAAATAGGCCACATTGCTGCAGCCCATAAAAAACTATTTTTAAAAAAAAGTATGTTATTAAGATGACATCAGTCAAACTTACTTGGCCACGCTCACTTTGGCAGGTCTTAACACTTTGCCTTTAAGCGTAAATCCTTTTTGCAAAACATGGACTACGTTACCACTTTCATGGTCCGCTGAGTCAACATGCATTAACGCTTCATGATGTTCCGGGTTAAAAATTGTAGAATCTTCAAGCGGAGTAACATCATGCTTTTTTAAACATTCATAGAGTTCTTTGTGAATCATTTGAAAGCCTGAAAGCCATTGAGTAAGCTCAGGCGAAACATTTTCTTTCTGAGCCTGTTCAAGCGCACGGTCAAAGTTATCAACAATAGGAAGTAATGCTAAAAACACTCGTGATTGGACAATGTCAGCAAGTTCTTGACGATCTTTTTCTGCACGACGTTTATAGTTTTGAAAGTCTGCACCCAAACGTACAAGCTGTTCTTTGACGTTGGCAAGCTCTTTTTCGCATGCATCGTAATCGGCAAGACTTACCATTTGCTCGCCGTCGCACTCTTGGTCTTGGCAACAACTATCTTGCTCACACTCTTGCTCAGGTGTTTCAAGATCCTTTTGATGAGTTTCTGATTCCTGATTGGTATCTTTTTTTGAGAAAAACATAAATCCCCTCTTAATTTTGCTGGATTGAAACTTTTTATCAATAATTATGAATATAGTATAACAACGCAAAAAAGCTGTACAAGAGCCATTTTAAATGAAGGTCTGTTTAAAGGCTTTACAAACGGGAGATAATTATCTACGACTATCACTGGTAGTTATCAGAATTTTAACCTTAAAAAAGGGAAGTATGTATGATGAAAGGATTTATTTCACGTACCTTCTTTGTTATATCCCTGTTGCTGGTTCCTTTGTCAGCATTTGGATATAACCGTCTTGCTCACCGAGCAGGACCTGCTATTTTTGAACCACGCCTTGATCGCAACTGTCTTTCAACAGTTGAAGTCAGTGTCATGGGCGGCTCAACCACAACCGGTAGAAACGGCAGCAAAGACAAAACCGATGTGTTAAATGTCTACGGTTTACATAACATGCACAGACTTGCTGAAGGCGTACCAGGACTTGATCCTCTTAACCTTGATGATGCTATTTTAATCAACTTGATGGGCCAACCAAACAACGGCGATTTTGGTAAACTAAAGTTCACCGGTAAATTCAAATATATCGGTGCAGACATTACTCTTACACAAAACTTTTGCCGTGGATTTTTTGCACAAATTAATGTGCCAGTGCAACGCATTGAAGTCACCGATATTGCTTACGTTGATCAATCTCCTTCAACCGGTCTTCCAAACATCAACTCTGCCGAATGGACTCAATTTTTAGCACGTTTTGATAACATTCTTGAACGTTATGACTTATCAAAAGCTGATTCAAAAGACACTGGTGCTGGGGATTTAACAATCCTTGGTGGTTGGACTTATAACAACGACAGCTCAGATACTCTTGATTTCATGGACGTGACTATTAAAGCTGGTCTTTCTATCCCAACAGCACGCGAACGTAACATTGAAGAAGTGTTTTCAATTCCTGCTGGTCACAACGGCCACGTAGGTATTCCCGTATCATTTGACATGGCACTTGGCATGTTTGAATGGTTCACTTTTGGTGCACATGTAGGCGGACAATTCTTCCTTAAACACGATGGTGTTTTTAGAATGAAAACTCATGCTGACCAAAACGGATTTATGAAACTCTATTATGATGCAGCTCGTGAAGACCTTGGTAATCAATGGGATGTTGCAACCTTCTTAAAGGCTGACCACATTGCAGGCGGATTGTCACTTGCAGTTGGGTATTCTTATACAGCTCAAGAAGACACAACCCTTGCTCCAGTTGACACAACAGTGTTTACAGCATCAATTGTTAACGATGACGATATACTTAAAAAATGGCATATGCACACTGTGAGTGTTTGCGCTGATTATGATTTTGCGCAAGACAATAAAAAATTCAATCCAAAAATTGGAATTTTTTATAACCACCCAGTAGCTGGTAAACGCATTTTTAACACCAACACAATCGGTGGCAATGCTGGCGTTAACATTGTGTGGAACTTCTAATTAAAAAAGGAAATAATGTATGAAAACATTAAGAACGTTTAAAATTGGGTTACTGCTGAGCAGTCTCCTAATTGTTCCGTTCGCTCAGGCTACGCCTGACACAGTACCTTTAGCAGCTGCTGTTTCTGCTACCGGATCTACCACAGTACTTGATAGAACAACCGGGGACCTTTATATCGGAACAGGTGCAGTAAACGCCACTACTAATATTACTAAAATTACTGCACACAACACAGACGGCACTACACCAACTTCAGCAGGTGTAGCGTCTACCATGTTAACAAACAAAGCTATTCGATTAATGGTTCCTTCTTATAATCCAACAACGAATGCAATTAGACTCGTTGTTGCTGAAGATACCACCAACACTACTAAAATATGTATTCAAAGTGCTGATGGTCTTCTTGATGAAACAACGGCAGCAGCACTTAAAGATGCTAACGGGGACAACATTGTTGCAAGCGGAGTAAGAGCGATTGCCGCAAATGATTCTGCTATTTTTGCAGCCGTAGCTGATGGAACAACCAACTGGGCTGATACTAACCGCGGAATTAACGTCATTGCAATAGATAGTCAAACAACTTTAGCAGTCGATGGTGCAGAAAATGCTGTCGCAGTCCTGGCAACAGCTAACACTACTGGACAAAGACATGGCTTTACAAATACAGCAACTTTAACAGCTAACCAAGATCCTGTCTTACATTGGGATGATACCCTTTCTAGACTCTATATCGGTGCTCAACTTACCACGGGTGCTGTAGCTGGAGATGGTGCAGTATCAGTACTTTGCGCACGTTCAAGTAATGCTGATGGCAACTTAACTATTGATCCTTCAGTAGGAGATACTGCAGCTTTTGCCGCAAGCACACTCGGTGTAATTTTTACTAGAACTGCAGATACCACTGCAAACGTTGTTAAAGCATATAATCTCGGTGTGATGCATACTTCAACTGGGTTTTCATACCTTATTGTAAATGGTGGTTCAGCAGCAGCTGCCGCTGACTTACGTAACGTAGTGTATGCACAACCACTTGTGACTCGTAATGGAACTACAGCAGTTGATGGTACTTTTGCAAAACATGATCTCAACTCTCCTGATTTCAGCATACAAGCTGTAGCCGCTGGTGACCTTTGTACCTTAGGAACAGAAGCCGCTCAAGTAGGGGGATCTGCTGCTGGTGGGGCAACAGCGCTTCCATTACCATTCACAGCTGCCACTTTAACCAGAATGCAAGTTATAGGGGATTGCGTATACGTTGCTTCTTCTGTTGCTACTGATGACGGAACAATTGAAGCGGGCATTTTCTATTCAACTCCTGAATTTAATGAAAATGGCAAAATTATTCGCTGGTCACGCTGGACCCGAGTAGCTCCTGCTGAACTTGGCACTTCTGCAACTGACGGTGACGTACAAAGTTTTGCTGTTGATCCACGCAACGGTAAAATTTGGACTATTGTAGGTGACGATTTAGATAAAGTTAACGTTTCAACATGGGGCGAAGAAGGCGCTGCAAATGAACTTGCTAGCGCAGTAAACGCAGTTCTTACTGAAGGTTGTACCGCAATTGGTGTATTTGATAGAACTACCGTTAACTGGGGTAACAACGTTGGCCCTCGTATGAGTCTTTTTGGCGGTAAAGAAAAAGTTGTCTTTACTGTACAATCAAGAACTGATGCTGATCCAGCTGGTAATTACAGCGTTGTTGAATCTCCAGTTGGCGCTACTGCTAACGGGGCAACAAACTTCTTGTCAACCACTCTTCCAGCTGATTCTGGATATGTAACAGCTATCGGTGGAACCAACTACGGCACCACAGCAAAAGCATTCTTCTTCCTTGCTGGTACTACAGAAGGTCTTTATGCCTATGCAAATACTGCTGATGGTGAAGGTGCAACTCTTGATTATGCAACTGCAGAAAACCTTCATAACCTTGATGGTACAATATTTACTGGTGCAAGTTTTTTTGTTAACGCAAACTCATGGCAGCCAATTACTAACATCACTGGACACATCAAGAAAATTGAAACTGTTGACACACTTACATTAGTCCTTGCTCGTGATACCCAAACTGATGGAACAATCAGAGATACTCTCTGGAGTTTACGTACTGTTGGAGATGATACTGTTGCAGAACTTATTACAAACGCTGACAAAATCGCTGAATCAGGTGTATCGGCAACCAGCAGTGATTTAACAAATGCAACAGAAATCTTTGATTTTGCAATCATCAATGGAAACACTGGTGGAACCAACTTACAAGTAGTACTAGCAACAAACAACGGATTGTACCAATCAAAAATAGCTGGTGGTATTCAACAAGATGCAACAACTCAAACACTTGCTCTTTGGACTCCTGTGGGTCAAAAAACTGGCAACACCAGCACTGATGGATTAATGTACACCAAGCTTTTCCAAGGAAGAAAAACAAACCTTTCTACCTCATTTCAAGCAATTGGCCTTAAAGACAATTCAAGCAACACAAGAACTTATGCTTACAGAGGATTAGAACAATTTGCTTGCTCTGATGATGATAATGGCGCAACAGGAAATGAAATACGCCGTCATCCAAGTACCACTAACTACTTGAATTCTAACTCATTCACTTCATTCTTAAGACTCAATAGAATTCTTAATTACTGGTCAGATGGCGCTCGTAGATTCTTTATTACAAGCCCAGCAGATGGTAGCGGCACCACTGGTCTTTACATCTGGCCATACCGTGTTGACAGTGCAAACTGGAACATTACAGATCCTGTAACTAAAGTTTCAGCTTCAGCGCTTTCTGACAAAACACTTTATTGCTGTAACTTCTTGCCAGACGGACATTTTGCTGTCGGTACTGATACAGGTATTGTTGTTCTTTAATTCATCTAGACTTTGAAACTAAAAAGGGTGGGCTTCACGGCCTGCCCTTTTTGTTTGTACATACTCTATTACTTTATTGAATCCCTGCACCCAGCACCCTTGCCTACCTTAAGCTTAATCTTCACTCTTTTATCTTGAACTGTTTTTAATTTTGTGCGTATCATGAATGCACTTTGATGACACTCTTTTTTCTTGCGCGGTGAAGGAACATGCATGATTTTTAAAACGATACGATTTTTAACTCTGCCTCTGGCTTTACTGGCTGTTTGCTCGACGCATCCATTTATGGCGTCACAATTTTTTACGTCACATCCTTATTCATTTGGCACCCGCTATGAACGCAGTAGCTTAACAACCGTTGACGTATGGGTTACTCACGGTTCAACTACCCACGCACGCGACGCACAACGTAATAAGGTAAACGTGCTGGGAACCTATGGCACACATAAAATGCATCAACTGGGTAAAAATTTAGTACACGAAGATTTATCTGACATTTCTATCGATATCCTCAGCGCGTTATGGCATGTGGTGCCTACCGATGACGCCTATGCACAACTTGCGTTTACGGGTGAATGTGAACACACGGGCGGCGCATTGCAGTTAGCACTCAATTTAAGCGATGCATGGTTTGTCGGTGCTGACTTTCCTTTTTATAAACTTGCTATCAACAATCCCAAGTACACAGACATAACCCCTACCGATGCTAAAAATGCTGAATGGCTTCAGTTTCTTGCAAACTTTGACACGATCTTGCAAGAAGTTGGACTGACTAAAACGGCAACCAGTCACTCTGGAATGGGTGATGTGGTACTGTACGGCGGATGGACATGCAGCATTGATGAACTTGATAATCTTGATTTTATGGATGTCACCTTCCGCACCGGGATAACCTGCGGCAATGCTGACGCAAAAGATGAAAACAAAGTATTTTCAATTGCACCAGGACACAACAAACACAAAGGTTTTTTTGTAAGCGCTGATCTGGTAGTGGGAACAAGTGACTGGGTTTCCTTTGGATTTCATGCGCACGAACTCTTTTTATTTAAACGTGATGTTAACATTCGCCTCCAATCAGCTCTCGGGCAAAATGGATTTATTAAACTTGCTCAAGCTGAGGTAACGCGCACCCCGGGTAACAGTTATGAATTTGGTGGTCACGGACGTTTTGAATATAACTGCGCATCACTCTTTCTTGGGTACACCTACGCACACAAAGGTGCCGATTCTCTTATCAGCACAGATCAAACACTCTATCCTTCAGACGTTATTAACAGCGACACGATGCTACAAGGATGGAGTATGCATACCTTGCATATCGGTGCAGAACTTGATTTGGCCAATCAAAATAATAAAGCACACCCACGGATGAGTATTTCGTACAACCGAGTACTACGGGCACGTAACGCATTCTTAAACCACACCGTCGGTGGATCTGCAGGCATTGCACTCACTTGGGATCTGTAAAAGTTTGAATACAAAGGAAATGGTATGAAGCACCTTACTCTTTTTTTACGCGCAACCGCACTTTCAGTTCTTTCATTGAGTCACCTTCAGGCGGTTGTAAGCGCCAAAGGTTCATCAAGCACGGCGGGCGTTACCTTTACCGTTGCAGCTCAATGTCAGGAGTATCACACACCAACACAAACCTGGTATCTCGGGCTGACTGACTCTAATGAAGCAGAAACCATTCAAGATTATTCTTTGTGTAAAGCTTCACACGATCACGTTAATCAGGTTCCTACCTTTAGCGCAATCGGTTCAAATGCAGCAATAAGCGGTAAACATATTGGATCACTTTCGCTTTCAACACAATCTGATAACCCTACCCAACCAATGGTAGCCTTTTTAGCTGAAACTGCTGCTGACACAGCATCAACAACCTTTAAAACAGTTGATTATGCTGGTAACAATTACGTGGCGAGCGCTGCACTCAAAGATTCTGCTGCTGAAACAACTGGAAAAATTTTAAAAGTAGTAGCAACTCCTGATTTTGTTATTGCTGCAGTCAAAGCAAACGGTGAAGATACTTCAAACTTTGGTGATATTCCAGGGGACGGTCTTACTCTCACTCGTATTAATCGCACTACCACCACTCCAACGTTTACTTATTACGATGCAACCGCTGGCACCACGGTAACACCAAAAGCTCTTGCGATTAATGCAACCGCAGCAGGCGCAGTGTTTGGAGTTACTAGTAACTCAACTGCAACCGATTTTTATGACATGGTGTACTGCGATGATTTAAAACGTGTCTATGTTTCAGCTCAAATGACTGCTGGAAACGTAGGAGCTACCGATAGTGCATTCGGGGTTGCAATCATTAAAGTTGATGATACCAACAATATTTTATCAGTACTGCCGCAATGTGCTAACCGTAGCACCGTAATTAATAATAATACCCGCGTTGTAGCGTTTAGAAGCCAAACGGGCGTGATTGCACTGCGCAAATTAAGAATTATGAAAACGTCTTCAGGATTTTATTACCTTATTGTCAACGGCAGTGCAAGCACTACAGAAAACACACGCAATGGTGTGTATGCCGTTGCACTCGTTTCAGGAAATGGTACTGACATTGACGGCACTTTTGCAAAGAATGACGATCTGACCACTACTGCTTTTACTACCCAAGCAACCAATGCTGGAGATATTCCTGCCTCTACTGCCGCTCAAACGCAGATTGGTGGCGGAGCTTTGCCTATCACTGAAGCCACTTCAACTATTTATGTTTCTGATATGAAAGTGCATGGCGATACAGTGTATGTTGCTGTTTCAAGCACCACCACCGGCGCAACCGATCACCCGGGAATTTATTACTCACAAGCAGTACTTAACAACGTAGGCAAAATTGCCTACTGGACTGACTGGGCAAAAGCTGCTCCTGAGCAGCTAGGAAATACTGCCGCAATTGCTGGCGTTGGTACTGGATCGGCACAGTTTATTGCAGTAGACGCAACAACTGCCGATATATGGGCAACTGAAACTGATGGTATGACCGTTAAAAAAACTGAATGGACACGCACCGGAGCCGCGACAACTTCCCTCATTGCAAAACTGAACAGCTCACTTTCATCAGGTTGTTTTTCTGTGTACGATCTCAATCAATCAGTACAAAACATCGGTACACAAACAGTATATCGTTATGCTCTTTTTGGCGGACGAGGAAAAGTAGTGTTTGCAAAAACAAGCACTGCAACTGCAACCGGATATTTTTCACCACAAACAGTTACGACTGATTTCTCGCTTGTAACCAACTACCTTGAAACAACTATTTCTGGCGACACTGCACCTGTTACAGCGCTTGGATATTCTCAAGGAGCAACGGCAGCTGCAAACGGCTATTTCTTTGCTGGCACTAAAAATGGACTTTATGCATTTGCAACAGGTGGAGCAGGATTTGATGGAGCTAACTTAGCACACCTTAATGCTGCACCATTTTCAACCTATGCATGGCAAGCAGTAACTGCTATTTCTGGTGAAGTAAGAAAAATTGTAAGCACGCACAACGCAGTGTATGTACTCACCCGCGATATCGCTCCCACAGGAACGACAATTCAAGACAAAGTTTACAGCATCGTGCCTAATACTACCATTGGCACCTTTACCGTCAGAACATTGGCAACTTCAGGCACGGCACCAGGACTGACTACCGCAACGTTATTTTTTGATATTGGAGTCATGATTGGAGCAAATAACACAAACGATGACAAACTTTTACTCGCAACAAATGATGGTATCTATAAGTCTGCTGTTGCCGTTGAAGCTGATACTAACCAGACCGATGCAACCTGGACCCAAGTAACTGATCCTACAACTGATGAAATTATCTATGATTTAATTGCACAACCTTCCCATCTGCGTTCAAAAATAATGGCATGGGTAAACTCATGGACCGATAGTAATGCTGGTGATGGCACCTTTACTCGCAGCAGTATTACGCAAATTACGAGCAACGATACAACGACGGTAGCTGATATACCAAGTGGACAGTTTAACTCAACTGACTCGACGGTAATTCATTCATTAACACCAATAAAATCTTTGTGGTCAGACGGATGTCGTCGTGTATGGGTTGGCATTCCTGACAACTCAAATGGCATGACTAACGCGCTGTATGCACAACCGTATAGAATTGGAAGTAGTGATTGGAATATCACCAGTCAGCAAGGACCATTAACTGATACTACCCTTGAAAGTCAGGATCGTTATTATTGGGTTCAAGCAATCGGTGCAACCGGTACACTATTTGCAGGCGGAAACAAGGGAGTAGCTTGTTTAGAATAAAGATCAAGCGAAGGACTACGCAGCAATGCATATATGGGTAATGTTACAGAGCCACTTGAAAGAGTAAGCTCAAGACGCTTGCACAATGCACTCAACATATACCGTATTACTGGAACATAGTCATCATCATAGTCATTAAGTAAGTTTTCATAACTGTCTGACATACTTACTACGACATTATAAATATGCTGAAAATCCTGCACTGCATGAGTTATAAACTCTTGGCTTTCCTGTGTTTCAAGTGAAGCAAGAAGTACAATAACAATACTGTGAAGGTGCACAAGTTCCTGGGTAAATAGTGCATGATTATCTAAAAAAAGAGTACGGTCTGACTCAGTACGAGCTGCCTGATCAACAATACCCCACAAACGCATAGAAAGCGCATGCACATTTCGCAAAGGGGATAAAGGATAAAGCTGCGACCAGAATTGAACCGATTGGCGTTCAGGTTGTTCAAAACCGACAACATCACCAACCAATCCACATACAAGCAAAAAAATTAAACGTTTCATCGCAGATCCCCCATTTTTATATAGTTCTTTCCCCTTTTTAGTCTGTCATATCGTCATTCAAATTGTCAATAAAAGCAGAAATAGCGCTAAAAAAGCGCTCTTTTAAAAGGAGCGCTTTTCTGTACTTTATATCTTTTATGTCTTTAAAAAGGAAGATCATCCTGGAAAGGAGGTTCATCTTTAAAAGGGGTACCTGCTGGAGTTGATGTTGTAGTTGATTGTTGTGCTGAAGCTGCTTGAGCTACAGGACGTGCTTTAGGTGCTGATTGTACTGATGAAGAACGACTTTTAATCTGATCAAGCTGAGACATAAGCTCACGTTCTACTTCGTTACGCGGTTCCAGTGGAGACAATGCTTCTGATGAAGCTGAAAGTTCTTCCCCTGATTCAACGCTTTGATCATTAGATTCAGCAGCTGCTGACGACAAGAACACTACACGGTCAGCAACAATTGAATGTTTGCTGCGTGCATTGCCTTGTTGATCTTGCCATGAATCAAGTTTTAAACGTCCTTCAATTAATACTGGACGTCCTTTTTGCAAATACTGACGTGAGGTTTCTGCTTGCGCGCCCCACACATCAACATCAACATAACATACTTCTTGAACCATATCGCCTGTTTGACGATTACGAAACTGACGATTTGATGCAACGTTTAAACGGCATACCGGTTGACCTGAAGGCAACTGGCGCAGCTCAGGATCACGTGTCAAATTTCCTACTATGATAATTCTATTGTAGCCACTTGCCATGACCAGCCCTTTCAATTAGTGCTAAAATTTTTATGCAATTTTTCGGTATTACTGTGTACTGCCTCAAGCATAGCCTCAAGTTCATCAACCATTTGATTTAACTTACGCAAATACTCATCAAGTTTCTGTGCTTTTTGTTGAGAGAAATAAGTATCATTGCCTGATGCTAGTTCTTCTATTTTTTCAATCAGCTCATCAATCTGTGTTGCTACTGAAGCTATCAAAGATGACGAGAGCGTCAATGCTTTTTTTACAGAACGAGCGATTTCTTGCTTAACTTCTCCAGAATTTCTTTTACGTACAAGCGGTTTAACGACACTTTGTTGCACCGTTGCATCCACCAAAAACATGGTACTTGTTATACACAAAACTAACAGTATCCCTAATTTTTTCATCATCATCCCTTTCTATAATAGTCCCATCCAATAGCTGCGTACTGGATAAATGAGATAATAATTAACACAGTCACGCTTGCCAAACACAGATAGTACGTTTGTGTTGGTACCCATTTATAAAAATAACAGGTAAAAAGCCACGCAATAAAAAGCATCTGTCCCGCTGCGGTCACTTTTCCCAAGAGTGTTGGTCGTACATCAACGCCCTCTGTTGTGGTGAACAAATACACAAATCCAAACACCATCACCAGTTCACGAAGCAACACCATGCCAACAAACCAGAATGGCACTTCAAAGGGCAAACGGTGTGTAAATGCAAGCGTTGTAAAACAGGAAACAAGTAATAATTTATCAGCAATGGGATCAAGACAGGCGCCTAAAAAAGTTTTTTGATTGAGCATTCGCGCAAGTGCACCATCAAGCATGTCACTCACCGCTGCCACTAGAAATAAACCATAAGCAACCCCCCACGAGCCCCACACCATCGCGCTTACAATGCACGGCGTTAAAATAATACGCATGACAGTAAGCACTGTGGAAAACGTAATTCTAAATTCAGACGAGGGAAGTTTACTTAATTGATCTAATGAAAAACGACGCATGAACATCCTGCATATCTAATGACTATCACCAGTAAGTAAAGAATAACACAGAGCATGCAATCTGTCTCGAGAGTTTATAATAGTTATCCCAATAGACTTAGATTTTTTTGAATACTTTTAAAATGTTGAGAGTAATTATGAGATGTCCATTGAGCACTACTCTCTAATGAGCCATTAGAGAGCAGTCGCACAACCGTTGGACAAGCTGTTTGACCAACTATTGTAACTCCCACGAAAATTAATCTTTGCCATCTATCAAGAATACATTGTTTAAAATAACGAACATTAATAGCCACACCTTTTACAGAAGTAAATTTAATAAACCCTACATCATTAAACTTACTATCAAGCGTACCATCTTTATTTAATCTCATTACAAACCCTTCAACTATTCCTTGACCAACATCTGAATATCCTGCTACTACCAACCTACCCTGATTATCTAATAAGCAACTAAAAAAACAGTTAGAAGCCAGTTCTACTCCATCAACAATGCTTGAGTTAACAAATCCCGTTCTATTAAAGCTTGTATCTAATACTCCATTAGATTTTAATTTTACAATGACCCCTTTATTGAACTCAGACCGGCCTACAAAAAAAATATTTCCTTGATCATCAACGACACAACTACGATAAGTATCTGCTTGTATAGTCTGCCCACTAATAGTATTAGTATTGATAAATCCAGTTTCGTTAAAATCAATATCTCGGGTTCCATCAGAATTCAATCTCAACATAAATCCAACTGATCCGTCCACTGCTGGAATTGATGCATAACCAGCTATTATAATTTTGTCGTCTTGAGTTATGAAACACTTATTTAATGCAACACAGTCAGTCTGCTCATCGTCTATTGTTGAATCATTAATAAAACCATCTGGAGCATTAAAAGTCGTATCTAAAGTCCCATCAACATTTAATTTTAAAATAATACCCTTAAGGTTATTAGTATAGCCGATTACGATAATTTTTCCTTGACTATCTAAAGCGCAGTCATGGAATTCAAAGGAATTAGTCTGTGCTCCACCAATAGTTTCAGAGTTAATAAAACCCTGGCCATTAAAAGTAGTATCAAGCGTTCCATCTTGATTAAGTCTCATAATAAAACCATCGCAAAACTCAGGACCCTGTGGATCATCTTTTCTACCAACAATAATAATTCTGTCTTGGCTATCAACAACACATTTGTTAAAAATGTTTGAATTTGTTTGAACCCCACCAATTGAAGAACTATTGATAAATCCTGTTTGAGCAAATGTTTTATCAAGAGTTCCATCTTTACAAAGTCTCATTATAAAACCATCATTATCAATAGTAATACCAACTACTATTATTCTATCTTTAGAATCAATCGCACTTCCATATAAATGAGTAGCTCGAGTATCAACACCATTAATACTATTGTTATTAATAAAACCCACTTGATTAAATCCTGGAACTAATTTTGAATCTGCTTGTAAAAAAACCGTAGTCAGCATCGTCAGAAAAAAAATTCTTAAAAAATTATAGTACATACTGATCCTTATTATCTTACTAGCAATTGGTTTTGAATTTACAACGCCTAGTAGAGTATAAAAGGACCCAAAAAATCAATATTTTGGGTAATTAACACCAAAAAATTAAGTGCAAATTTTTGCTAAAAAAATGATAGTGAAACTAGTTAACTAAAAGACTATGAAAACTGACCAATAACTGCTGAACCAAGACAGAGACCGTTTTCATAAAAGACGGCAAACTGTCCTGCAGCAATTCCTTGATCCCGTTCAGTCAGCATTACCTGCATACCTTTTTCAGTTGTAACAACTCGTGCACGATGCATGTGCGCACCATGACGAAGCTTTACAAAAATCTCACGGTCAAGCGGAGCAACATCATTAAACCAATAACAGTGTTCAATTAAAAAGCTGTCACGCTGTTTGTCAGGTGTATGGTATTCTTTTGAAATAAAGACGATATTGCGTTCAGAATCTTTGCTTACCACATACCACGGACCGCCAGACAGTCCAATTCCTTGGCGTTGACCCACGGTATAAAACCAAAATCCGTCATGCACACCAAGCACTGCGCCTGTTTCATATTCAACCAGGTTGCCCTGACGCTTGCCCACATGCTGTTCAATAAAATCTCTAAATTTAATTTTACCAAGAAAACAAAGCCCCTGACTGTCTTTTCGCTCTTTATTAGGAAGATCAAACTTTTGAGCAAGTTGACGAACCTGTTCTTTGGTATACTGACCAATTGGGAACATCACGCGCGAAAGCTGTTCTTGACTGAGGCGCGCAAGAAAATAGGTCTGATCTTTTATCGCATCTGGTGTTTGAGCAAGATAAAATACACCGTCTTTGTTGGTAACTTGTGCATAATGACCGGTAGCAATCATGTCGTACTGCTTACCCACTGTTTCATAAAATGCACCGAATTTGATCATGGTGTTACAGAGCATATCAGGATTAGGAGTACGCCCTTCTTTAACCGCTTCAATCGTGTAAGCAATAACCCGTTCATGGTATTCTTTTTGCAAAGGAATGACCTGTAACTCAACGCCTGCTTGCTCGCACACAGCGCGCACATACTGCAAATCTTCTTCCCACGGACAGGTGCCCAAAAATGAAAGTTCATCTTCAAGCCAGATTTTAAGATAAAAAGCAGTGACCTCATGGCCCTGTTGTTGGACTAAACGCAACGCAACAGAACTATCAACACCACCTGAAACAAGCATTGCCACTTTCATGTATGCTACACCTTTATAAAAAGACACGTCTTAAAGCCTTTTAGTGTATCATAAACTCTCTATTTGTGCACTCGACAGTACTATAAGCCAAAATTAAGCTGGAAAAAGGCTCAGCTCTCGATTATAAAACGATCAATACCTCACATCAAAATAAAACAATCTATTAAATGATTGATTCAGTTTTTTATTACTTTTTTGACAGCCTGTTAAAAAAGTCCTTACATTTGATTTAGATTAAATTTAAATCTTAATAGAACTTTTTCTTATGCCACAAACTCTCTATTTGTCCATTCCATAGCGGTATAATCATAAAAACCAATTGATCAATACTTAATTCTATGGTACTATAATAGTAATTATTAATTAAACCGCTTTAAACTAAGTAAAAATTATTATGAAAAAACTTGTACTTGCAATAGCGTTATTAAATATTTCATTAGGTCATGCGATGGAAACTGCTTCTCAAAGCGATAATTTTTTAAAAAATCATCATGAAAGATTTAGTGACTTAGTTAGTTTCACCAACAATCAAAAATATTTGGTTGACAATAGTTACTCCAGAAATTTAATTGCAGGTGCTGCAGCTAGCGCAGCTTTTTTTTGTTTTGAAAATTTATATGCTCCACATATAAAGACTACTTCCCAAGATACGGCATTTCTAGCCGCAAACACTCTTGCAGCTGTTGGATTATTTTGCGGCATTAAAAAGTTTTGCTTTGAAGGAAAAATAAAAGAAACTGTAAAAAAACAAGACAGTTTAAAAAATAATATGACTAATGACAAAGAAATAAATGTGCTTCTTGAATATCACCAAGGCCGGTCTAGAGAAACGTTAAAAGAATTCCTTTTTAATAGTGAGAGCCAACATAATTTTGAATCTCAAAATACTATTAGACTATTATTAGAAATAGTTGATCTACAATACAATTATCATAACGTTATCTCTCAAAGTTCAAATCTAAAATTTTCTAGTTCTGCAAACAGCAAAGGTTCATCAATACTTCTGGGGGCTGGGCTTTTATGTTTTGGACTAGGATCTTTGTTAGATAGAAAAGTAATTTTTGATACAGGCTATTCTACCAATAAAAGCCTTCCTATTATTGGTGGTCTTTTAGGTTTGAGCACATGGGTCTATGGTAATTTATTTTGTATGCCAAGTGATGATTTAAATAAATCCTATAGGCTTCAAAGAAAAGTTGATCTATGTCATTCTTTAAACCAGGAAGTTTTGAGCAAAAAATGAGTCAGTTTTCCGTATAGTGTAAAAAAAGCGTATTTCTAAATATTTTCATGTCAACAGAAATTTGCCTATCGGATTGAATATAATTCAATCCGATAGGCCTCAGTAATAAACAGGCACTTTAAAAAAAAGTAAAAAATCTCCAAAAAAACAAACTTCTTCTTTCATTTTATTTCATTTAAATTTTAAAAAAAGAGTCTTTAACTGCCCTTTTTTTGTTTATACATAAAGAAATTATCCTTCTAAGGTTAATGAACATGAGATTTTGATGCCTGTTGACAGCCTCTCAAGAAGTCCTTAAACTTGATCTAGACGCAATTTAAGTTATAATATGGAGGATTTAAGTATGAAAAATTTATTTATAATGGCGTTAATGAGTTTTGGTTTAAGCTCACTAAACGTTCAGGCAACGGAAACTAAAAAAGACGAATTCACAAATAGTTTAAACAAGATCAATGAGTCAGAAGACTTTACTAAAAACCAATTAGAAATCAATAGTCTTGAGCGATGGGGAACTTTTGCAGGGGTTGCGACAGCAGTAACTCTTGTTCCTCTTATTAGTCATGTTGCTCAACCTAAAACCACAGCTTTCACTAACGTGATCATTTTTTTATCTGGTTTAGGTGGTATGGGAGCATACAAACTAATAGCTGGAAATAAAATCAAAGAACTTCAAATCAAACAAAATAAGAATTTTGAAAGTATTAAAAATTCTGGTTTTAACTTCGCATCGACTCCTGATTTTATTGGAAACTTTGCACGCGCTCATGAAAAACGTATCGAAGCAGAAAAAGCAAGTTCGCTACTCCTTAAATTTTCTACTTGTGGAGCATTAGCAACTTTATCAATACTACAATCTACCTTAATGCAACAGAGAATCACAGCAATTGGATTAGGAACGCTCACATTAGGTCTTGGCATAAATAATTTCCTTAATTATAGAAACGAGACTTATAACCTTAATCAACTTAAAGAGGCTGTAGAATTTAAGGTTGCTGATTTGAGAAGTAAATCTCGCACGCGTTAAAAGCCGTGGCTTCGCGGTAACAATGACTTTTATTGATTTTTAATATATTGGCGAATCACGTTTATATTTACTTGGCCAACTGTTTCTGAGAAAAAACCATCACCCCAGAAGCTGT
>JAIYDZ010000002.1 GCA_027487215.1 Pseudomonadota bacterium | reverse complement strand
TCAAATGTTGGGCTTAAAGGATCAGCTTCTATAACCAGAAGTGGCAAATCTTTAAAAGAAACGACTGACCGAGTTGGTTTTCTTGTAAGCGAAGTAGCTAATTTTAATAAACTTGGTATTGGGACATTTCCAGCATATTCAATTGCTGATTTAGTAAGACCTTATGTTCAGTTCTTCAATAACGTCATTACAGGAATTAGTGGGCTTAAAGATGAAAACGGGAAGCCCCTTTTTGAATCTTTTAATGTTTCAAAGACCAATCCTACCGGTACAGTGACACTTAAAGGAAATCAAAACGTCCAAATCGATCAAGCAATCGTTACAACTATGACAAATGCTATCAAAACTAACACCAAGTTGCCCAAAGGCGACCAAGTAACTTCGGCTCAAGGTGATGCTGAATCGAAATTAAAAGCTCTTAACTCTCAACTTCAAGAAGAAAATACTCAATTAAAAAACAATATCGCAATGCTGCAATCAGCCCTGCAAAGTACAAACTCTGCGCAAAGCTCCTCACTAGATACAATACAAAGACAAAATAAAACGATTGAAGGTCTCGAGGCTCAATTAAAGACCGCTCATGAAAAGGAATTTAATAGTCTTAAAAATGAAACAAAAACCAGTACTCAGGATAATGTTTCACTTAAAGATTTTAACTTGGGTAGCCTAGGGGATAAAGTTTCATTTAAAGATCTTGACTTGGGCGATATAGCCTCTAAAGTTGTACCTAAAAATACAGCTCTTCACCAGCTCACTTATGAGCAAATGATTACTTATATGGTAAGCATTACCAACCTTTTTGACCAAGAGAATATTCTCGTTACAGGAATTACTGTCGGGAAAAAAACAGGTAGTCCAGATCTTCTTTTGCGCAAAGAAATTAGAAATTTAATGCGTGAGTACTTAAGAAGAACTGAAGGAGATGAAAACAGTAAAGTTTTTCCAAAAATAGAAATCGCACAACAAAGAAAATCTAGTAGTTCTTTTAATATAGAAGAGCAAGACTCTGATCTTGAAGAACCAGAACAAAACGTTGCTGATGAAAATCAAGAGAAAAAAACTTCTTACAATCAGCAACAAGTAATGCCTCTTGGAACTTTTGGATATAAGGCTGCAACTATTGAACAAATAACAAAAAGCCCTTTGATTGGAAAAAAATTTGAAAGCATTTTAAAAACATTCGGTCAATCATTAAAAATGATAGTTCAAAAAGACCAAATAACTCCTGCTGGTGCAGTCTTAAATGCAGATGATAAAAAAGCATTTTCATTACAAATGAGAGCCCTGCAAGACAGCTTAGAAAGTACAACGCCTGCTCAAATAACTGCAGTGACCGTTAATGCTGGAGCATTAACACCTTTAGCGACGCAGTTAACCCAACAAAATCCTCAAGATGTAGGAACAACCTTGCAAAAGGGGTTAGTATTTTTAGAGCAAATGATTACCGCACCCAACGCGACAATCAGTTTGAATAATGGTTATTTAATTTTAAAAGATGCAAACAACCAAAAGTTTAGTTTAAATCCTGCACAGTTACAGTTTTTTACAGCGTTTGCACCTCAAAGCAAAATTCAAGCATCACCTCAAGATTTCAAATCAACTCTTACAGAACTTGCTCAAACTACAAAAGAATTAGTGAGTGTTGCCGCACCACTCACACTCGACTTGTCAAAAATTACAACTATTTCAGAGCTTGGCAAACAAACAACCCCGCTGGGTATGGCAATTATTGCAAGTTTACAGATGAACTCGACTGTTAATGCCTTACAGCAGTTTAAAGACTCTGAGACTACTACGGTTGTCCTTCAAGAGAGTGTGCTTCCAAAGAGCCTGATTGAGGCGCTCACAAATGACACTCCTTTAAAAAATGCGGTTATAAAACAGCTTGAAGTGCTTACCGCTGTTTTACAGACAGCACTTAATGAACAAAACAGATCCCAAATAAATCAACTCACCCTGGACTTACAAAAAGCTCAAGGGCAGCCGCAACTTGGATCTTCACTTTTGTTAGAAGCTCTTGCTGACCAAAACAATTCTTTTGCTCTAGTTCCAAAAAAGACAGCGGGACCAATTGCAACTATTCTTTCTCAAGACTCAGTTGAAGGTCTGGCTATCCTACAATTTATTGGAATACAAAGTCTTCTTATTCAAGTTAAAAATATTGGCAAACCAGAAGAGCAAAAAGAGCATGCTGCACTCATGCGCGGACAGAAAAACAATCTATCGGTATTTACAGGTTCAATTAATCAAATAAAAGGCATTGGTAGTGGTACTCGTGGAACATTGGAACCTCAAGTACAAACGTCAATTCCTGCTTTAGCTTCAGGACAAAGTGTAACTCAAGTACTTCTCAGCACTGTTACAGGCGCTGCAGTAAATGTAGCTGGTGATATTGCCCAACAAACAGTACAAAGCGGAATTAATATGCTTGTAGAAAATGTCGGGCCAACATTAATCAAATTGCTGGCAAATGGAATACAAGCTGGTAGTGGTGAACTGACTTTTAGTTTTTAAATAAAATCTAATCAGGGTAAAAATGATTCTAATAGTGAATTTTTACCCTGATTAGATTTTTTCTGAGACAAAGATTATTGGCTATCAGCGCCTTGTTCATTTCAAATCTACTGACTCCTGAGTGCTCAATAATTAAGTTTTATTAAACAACACGTTTATAAGTTATTTATAAAGATTCTAACAAAAAAGATTGTAACAAAATCAGTACGAGGTTTAAAAAATTGCATTTTAAAACTGAGTATTGCTAGAGTAAAAGCTGGATGTCTTTTTACACGCTGTGTCTAAATGAAGGAGAGATGCATGAAGCACACGTTAAGACTAGGACTTATCGCCCTCGTGAGCGCAAGTTCAGTCATGGCAAACGATATATCACGGTCATTTTTTTCAGTACGTCCGTTTACTCAAAACGCCCATTTTTCAGTACAAAATGCGGTGATTGATCAAGCAACCGATACTGGACGCGTTCTTAAAATGACGACCATGCAAGCAATCCCGTTTGCATCAAGCTCAACCCGCTCTGAAGAACTCGCAAAATACTTCTTTTTTGATGGTAAAAGCGAGCTGGTAGCACGTGAAACAGCTCCTGGAACTGACGCGGCTGAATTTAATCAGGATGTTTTAACAGAAAACTTTAACATCAACACTGCTGGCGGAAACTTTCATAGTACTTTCACCATCAAACCAAAACAAACTATCTATGGTGTAAATCTTAATGCACGCAGATATTTTAATGAAACAATCTGGTTTGGCATGGAAGCTCCTATCGTTCATGTAAAAAACGATATGAATCTTGAAGAAACAGTTATTACTCCAAGCGCTGCTGCAGCAAATGCTGGTATTAACGGCGCTTCACATGTTGCAACAATGAAAGATGCATTTAAACAATCTGCAATGAAATATGGCCGTATCGATGGCGCACAATCAAAAACTCGTCTTGCTGATCTGACTTTAAAAGTTGGTTATGATTCTCCGATGCTTAATCGTAAAGATCTTTATATGACCAGTTTTTTAGGGCTTATCTTACCTACAGGCAACAAAGCACAGGGCGTCTATATGTTTGAACCAATCTGCGGTAACGGTGGACATGCTGGTCTAATGTTTGGCAACCATGGTGAAGTGGATATCAAAAAATTCAAAAATGGTACTTTTTGGATGAGCTGGGGCGTTGAGTCACAATACCTTTTTGAAAACACACAAAAGCGTTCTTTTGACTTAAAACTCAACGGAGCATGGAGCCGTTATTTAAGTATGTATGAAACTGCTGCAAAAAGAACTGACGATGGTGCAATAGATAAAGCTAATTTTGGTGTCAACTTAATGACACAAGACGCAAAAGTAACTCCTGGGTATAACGGAACTGTTCATAGCGCGTTGACCTATGTCCGTGAAAAATGGCACATTGGCGCAAGTTACTCAACTCATATAAGACAAGCTGAAAAAGTTGATCTTGCAAATGCATGGGCTTACCCTACTGCTACAATAACCCGTTATGCCTTTACCGACGAACAATCAAATAGATTCAGAAGAATTGGAAAAAATTTTGATGACTCAAGACAGGCAGATGCCGCTGACGCAATTGCTCTTACTCAATCTGATATTGATTTAACTTCAGCTGCACATCCTGCTGCCGTATCAAACACCTTTGCATTGGTTGGCGGAATGCATCATTCATGCCAAGGCAGACCATACCTGATTGAAGGCGGCGCATCATACGAGTTCTCTCGTCAAAACACTGCGCTCAACCGTTGGGGTATGTGGTTAACCATTCAAGGCTCATTTTAAGAGATTATAAAAAGGAAATATTATGAATACTTATAAAAGATTCAGCATGTTTGTACTGCTGACGGCACTTATTGCGCCAGCATACATTCATTCTATCAATTCAGTAGACAGCGGAGTTATTCAAAGTCGTATTAACAAAAACTTGGCATCTTACCCTGCGGGTGAATTTGATGCTGCAAAACTTTTGGAAATACTTAATGATGCCTTGTCAATCAAACCACCAACACCTAATGGATACAGCCAAAAAGACTGGGAAGGGATCAAATCTAAGATTATTGATAGGACCGGTGTTAAAATTGATGAGGTA
>JAIYDZ010000005.1 GCA_027487215.1 Pseudomonadota bacterium | reverse complement strand
TAAAAGAATCACACTAAAAAGCCCAGGAAAACCTGGGCTTTTTTTAAGTTCTTAAATCAAAAGAAAGAATACTATTTTGATAAAGCCAGAAGCTTTAAAAAACTTAGTACATTCCTTGCATTCCGCCTATACCACCTGGCATTGCCGGTGCTACGTTCTGTTTCTCTTCAAAAATACCTTCAACTTATACACAACCACCTTTGCAAGATGCTCCAGAGGCTGCACAGGGACAAGTTCCTCAACAAGAGGAAGAAGTTGATTAAACTTACGCTCTTAAACAAATAACACACTTTATCAATAAAAAAAGCCCGGAGAAATCTGGGCTTTGTTATTGAAAGAATTTTACTATTTTAACTACTCAAAAAAGCACCCTTCAACCCCTTAAATAAGCCTGCGCACAAAGCTTTATTGCATTTTTCATCTCAAACCTGTTATCATTACATTAATGGAATTGAGTAATTAAAAAGGAGGTTATTATGAAACGTTTAGTATTATTTTTATGTGTTGCTTTAACTCAAATTCAAGCAGATGTTACTCTACAATTTGCAGATAACACACAACTACGCGTCGGTGATGATTTTATTAAAGAAAACACAATCCTTAAAAATATGATTGATGACCTTGAACTTTCTGACTCTGATGAACCAATTCCTGTTGCACATAAAAATGTTTCTTTACAAACAGTGCAAAAACTTCAAGAGCTTGTTGGCAAAAGTAAAGAAGAAGTAGCCGCTGTTATTGCAGATCTTGACCCACTCTTTGTTGGAAGAATACTATTTGCCGCTGACTTTCTTCAAAATAAATACCAAGAAACTCTAACCACTATTTTTGCAAACAAATTAATAAAAAATGGAGTTACTCCACAAGTCAGTGAGCTTTTTGAAACGACCGAAATTGTTGAAGGAGTACCTCAACTTTCCATTTATCATACGGATTTAAGATCAACTCTTATTGATGCACTGTTCAAAATAAACTATTGTACCAATTTATCTCTGTTAGAAGATGAGAAGGAAATCAAATCTATGTCCTTTAGCCCTGATGGGTCACGCATTGTCACTGTATCTCCAGACAAGACAGCAAAAATATGGGATACTAAAACAGGAGAGATTGTTCACACCTTACAACATAATGCAGAAGTTCAATCTGGAGCCTTTAGCCCTAATGGATTACTGATTGTCACTAGATCTTGGGAACAGAATACAGCAGACATATGGGATGCTGTGACAGGAAAAATTGTTGGCACCTTAGACCACGGTGACCAAATTTCATCTGTAGCTTTTAGCCCTGATGGATCAAGTATTGTAACTACATCTCGGGACAAGACAGCAAAAATATGGGATGCTGTGACAGGAAAAATTGTTGGCACTTTAAAAGATGATGCGAAACTTGAATTTGCAGTCTTCAGCCCTGATGGATCACGCATTGTCACTACATCTTGGGGCAAGACAGCAAAAATATGGGATGCTGTGACAGGAAAAATTGTTGGCACCTTAAACCACGATAAGCAAATTTCATTTGTAGCCTTTAGCTCTAATGGATCAAGTATTGTCACTACATCTTGGGACAAGACAGCAAAAATATGGGATGCTAAAACCAAAGCCCTTGTTAGCACCCTAAAACACAATAACATAGTTTTATCTGGAGCTTTTAGCGCTGATGGATCAAGTATTGTCACTACATCTACGGACGACAAGACAGCAAAAATATGGGATGCCGTGACAGGAAAAATTGTTGGCACCTTAAACCACGATAATAAGGTTACATTTGCAGCCTTTAGTCCTAATGGGTCCCACATTGCCACTGCATCTTGGGACAAGACAGCAAAAATATGGGATGCTAAAACCAAAGCCCTTGTTAAGACCTTACAACATAATGCAGAAGTTCAATCTATGTCCTTTAGCCCTGATGGATTACGTATTGCCACTGCATCTTCGGACAAGACAGCAAAAATATGGGTTATTCTCACATCAAAATCGGCATCTCAAATATTTGATCATAATATGCATCTGGATAAAATTTCTCTTTCAGAAATAGTTAAGTGGTTACAAGCAGATAGTACATTTAATTAACACATGAAAGATTAAAAAAATTTTTCGGAATTTTTTTAATCTTTCTACTACTTTAAAAGCAGGACAGTCATCCTAGAAACAATTCCCTTTGCCAAATGATCCAGCAAAGGGTACAAAAATACACGCTCCTACACAAGAAAAAGAGGACGTCGATTAAATTTACACCCTTAGACAAATAACAGACGTTTTAAATAAAAAGCCCGGAATCGCTCCGGGCTTTTTAAGTTTTAATTGAAAAAACTGAATTTTGTAAAGCCAGCTGCTTTATAAGACTTAGTACATTCCTTGCATTCCGCCCATACCGCCAGCCATTAAAATCGACTCGTTTTACACGACCTCAAAGCAATAACCACAATAAAAAAACCCTTTTAAATTTTTGTCTTTTTACATTGCCCATTAAAGTAACCTTTTAAAGGTTTGTAATTTTCTCAATTATTTTGAATGCTCAAAAACAATCTGAATTTTAACTAAAATTGCTTAAAGGTAAATTTGATGAATCAGAACCTCTCTGGCTTACTGTTTTTTACCACTTTATTATCATTACAAACCAGCTTAAGTTTAGAATCTTTGGATGAATTGCCAACCCTTAGATTAGCTCAAAAAATTATTTCAGCTGAAAGTTTTAATGCCCAGGTGATAGGCGTGCTTGCAACCCAATTAATTAAAAACCCAGAAACACAAGCACCAGTCACCAGTCTTTTTGAGACCACAGAAGTTATTAACGGAAAAGAAACTGTTACCGCAATTGCCAATGAACCTGTTCGTGATCTTTTATGGGATGCACTTATTAATCAACTCCCTGCTACAAGAACTCGATTTACATTAAAAAATCATAAAATTGCCAAAGCAAATCCATACAATAGAGCAGGCTCACAGTTCATAACGTTTAAAGATACTCAAGTGCATATCCACGATGAAAATACAGGAATAATAGATGAAACAATTTCTGTTGATAATCTAGTAATTTCTTCTCATTTTATTGGTGATGAAGATCAAATTGTTATACAAGAAGGTGGAACTTATGTTGACCATTCTTTAAAAATACTTGATAGAAAGACAAAAGAAACTCTTCAAAGGTATGACAACAAAAGATTACCAATGTCGACTGAATTTAGTAGAAATGGATTAAGAGCTGCTATGCTTTATATACCTGACTTTAGATTTTTTGGTAAATCGCCTACGATTTCAACTGTATGGGATTGCAAAACTGGAAAATCTATTTGTGAGTTAGATGATCCAAGCGTTGTATCCTTACGTCTTAATGATGAAGGAACTCAAGCACTAACAATAAGCGACCACAAAACCCTAACTTTATGGGATGTCTCCTCTTGCAATCCAACAAAGAAATTAACTCTTGAAATTGAACAGGTTGGTGACCTTGTTCCTTGGGATGCTTTTTTTAGTGATGATCAGTCACAAATTGTCTGTGTTGATTTTGCTTATGCCCACTTTCTAGATGGTAAAACAGGGCAGCACCTTTATAAAATAGAACATTTTGACGAGGCTAAAAATGTTGGTTATCAGATAGGACTTAATAGCACTCAAAGGCTTATGTCTCTCTATCTTATAACAACCAGTAGAAAATATGGGAAATCCTTTTTAACAATGCATGATACCAAAGGCAACCTTGCTTACATCTTAGATTCTGAAAAAGATATATTTCGTTCATTTGCCCATCCAGTTCTGCCTACTATTATTTTTGATCATAAAGTTGCTTTAGCATCTCTTGAAAAAACAACGGATATAGAAGTCTTAGATCTTCCAGTTGTCTACGATTGTAAAACCACACCGCTCACTCGATTATTCACCACCAATAAAACAGTAACTCATTCTACGGTATAAAATTCTTTTTCAATTAATTTAAAATGTACTCAAAAAAGATCCCGGATTTCTCCGGGATCTTTAAGTTCTTACTAAAAAACAAGAATATAACTTAGTACATTCCTTGCATTCCGCCCATACCACCTGGCATTGCAGGCGCTACGTCTTTTTTATCTTCAGGTAAGTCTGCGATAATGGTTTCAGTGGTTAACATTAATCCTGCAATCGAAGCTGCATGTTGTAATGCAGAACGAGTTACTTTAACAGGATCAACAATACCCGCCTTAATCATATCAACATACACACCATTCTTGGCATCAAAACCAATTTCTTGGTGTGAGTTACGTACTTTATCTACAACCACAGAACCTTCAAAGCCTGCGTTTGCAGAAATAACACGTACCGGCGCTTCAAGCGCACGACGAATGATTGCAACTCCAAGCTTTTCATCGCCTTCAAGAACTAAAGCATCAAGCGCTGTTTGAGCACGCAATAACGCGGTACCACCACCAGCGACAATACCTTCTTGAACCGCTGCACGAGTTGCATGCAATGCGTCTTCAATACGATCTTTCTTTTCTTTCATTTCAGTTTCAGTTGCAGCACCCACTTTAATAACTGCTACACCGCCTGCAAGTTTAGCAAGACGTTCCTGGAACTTTTCTTTGTCATAATCAGAAGTAGTCGTTTCAATCTGCATTCTGATTTGTGTAACGCGACCGTCAATATCTTCTTGACGACCTGCACCGCCCACAATTGTTGTTGCATCTTTGGTGATAATAATTTTTGCTGCAGTTCCTAAATCAGATAATGCAAGATTTTCTAATTTAAGACCACGTTCTTCTTCAACAACTTGGCCGCCTGTTAATGCAGCGATGTCTTTAAGCATCTCTTTTCTGCGGTCACCAAACCCAGGAGCTTTAACTGCTGCAACGTTTAATGTTCCACGAATACGGTTTACTACAAGTGTAGCAAGCGCTTCACCTTCAACGTCTTCAGCAATAATTAAAAGCTGTCTGCCAGATTTTGCAACCGGTTCTAAAATAGAAAGAAGACTTTTCATTGAACTGATTTTTTTGTCATGCAACAAAATATAAGCATCAGTTAAATACACTTCCATCTTGTCAGTTTTATTGACAAAATATGGTGACAAATAACCACGGTCAAACTGCATACCTTCGACAACTTCAAGTTCGTCGCGCATACCTTTTGCTTCTTCAACAGTGATAACACCATCACGGCCAACACGTTCCATTGCTTCTGCAATTTGATGGCCAATGACTGCATCAGAGTTTGCTGAAAGAGCTGCAACCTGTTCAATTTCTTTTCTGTCAGTTACTTTTTGTGCAGATTTTTGAATTGCATCAACAACAACTTCAACCGCTTTATCAATTCCGCGTTTAAGTTCCATCGGATTTGCACCAGCAGTTACAAACTTGTTACCTTCTGCAAAAATCGCCTGCGCCAAAACTGTCGCTGTTGTGGTACCGTCACCCGCAACTTCAGCAGTTCTGCTTGCAACTTCTTTAACAAGTTGTGCGCCCATATTTTCTAATCTATCTTGCAGTTCGATTTCTTTTGCAACACTCACACCATCTTTGGTGATGACAGGTGAACCAAATGCTTTTTCAAACGCAACGTTTCTGCCCCGGGGCCCGAGTGTCACTTTTACCGCATCGGCAAGCGTATCAATCCCTTTACGGATCTTTTCGCGTGCTTCAGCGCCAAATACAATTCTTTTTGCCATGTATCTACACCTTGTTATTCAACAATTCCTAATATTTCATCTTCACGCAAAATAAGATGGGTATCATCAATATCAGTACCCGCATATTTTCCGAAAAACACTATATCGCCAACTTTTACATGAAACTCTACCATAATACCGGCATCGTTTACTTTCCCAGTCCCGGTTGCAAGAACCTTCCCGGTCTGCCCTTTTTCTTTAGACGCTTCAGGGATATATAAGCCGCCTTTGGTCTTTTCTTCTGTTTCGAGTCGTTCAACATATAAACGATCAAACAACGGACGAATCTTTTTCATAAAATACGCCTCCCGCTTCTTACTTTAAGAGTGATTTGCCATAATAATCAAAATACCCGTTTCAAGCTTTATCTTGAAAGGTTGAGACCCAGTATACAGTAACAAAAAAAGAGTGCAATACCTTACAATAGCAGACTCAGATTTCTTTCAAAAAATTTTAAATATTTTAACCGTAAAAAATTCTGATTTAAGATTAATGGCATTGTTATTCTGTACTATTTACCAATTGTAGTGCTTGGGAGCGTTCCCACGCAGGGTAAGAGGGAGTTCTGGTCAACCCCCTCTTAACTCCTGGACCTTTTAATACAACGCGACGAGATGCCTACGAAGAACAGCGGCAGCTGTTTTGTCGCCTGCATTTCGCGCTGATAGGGACTTTTTGTACACGATCCGTTTGTCCCAATTAAACTAGATTGGCTTATGTCCACAGCCACGGAATAACCTGTCGACTTTTGCCCTTTAAAGTTAAAACAAACAGTGGGTTGAAAATAATTGAATAAGGTACCTCATCAGCGCGCCATGCCAACGATAAAATTGCAAAGCAATTCTTCGTAAGCATTGTGCGCGTGCATCTAGAAAGAGAGGGGAGTCTAGAGGGGTTAAATCTGGAACCCCTCTAGTGCTGCCTGCAAAAGGCCCTCCCAACTGGAAGTGTTGAAAAAACTGAATAACAGTACCACTCACTAACTCTGCTTGCACCCGCACAGAGTTCTTCTAAACATGTAGGTTGCCACACAAATAAATAATTAAATTTATCACTAAAAAAGGTTTAAAGTCCCACTTTTTACTATCTGAAACATTCAAACGTTTGACTTTATTTTCATGACCTCAGTACAGTCGCATCCAGAAGATTCTCAAACCTTTTTTACTCTTAAGGAGTACGTTATGAAAAGACATTTTTCAGGCATAATGCTGTCACTTGCATTACTGAGCTCATGTGCAGTATCTGCAGCAACCATCGAAGAAACTAACCATATTTTGTTTGCAAACTTTGCCCCAGATGACGTCAGAACTGCAACGATTGTTCCAGCGGTAGTAGGAGTAGTGGTTGCAGCAGCATGTACATTAGGTAAAGAAAAAGCTGTTTCAGCTCCTTACCTTGGCGCAGGAATTCAATGGGTTGCAGGCGCAATGCAAGTTGACGGTAAAGATTTAATTGAAGGCCTTGGACTTTTTGTTGCAATTAACGGTGGCCTTGGACTCTGGCAAAAAGGACCTGAATTCCGTGATGATTTTGCAAAAGGAACAGGCCTCATGCTCGCAAAACAATACTTCTTCAATCCAAACAAAGTTGAAGCTCATGAAGTGCGCAGTGCGATCATCCAAGGTGGACTTGCAGGCATTCTTGGTCTTCCATTCTTTAAAGATAACCTTCCAAAAATTCTTGGAATGGTTCTTCCTGAACGTTTCAAAAAACAATAATAACAATATTGTTTAGTTGTTATTAAAAATACAAAGCGTCTTGAAGCAATTCAAGGCGCTTTTGTTTTAAGTCATTTGGGTATACGCTTTTGACAACTTAGAGAAAGGAAACTCAAATGACTCTCAAAAAAAATCTCGTTATTTTCATGCTTGCATGTTCTTTGGTTATCCCTCAATCACCACTCAAGGCAGAACTTCCTCCTTACGTTGATAGCTGTATCTTTGCAACAGTTGCTGGCACTGCTTTTTATGTGGGAAATTTATTAGGCGATAAAAACTTTTTAGGAACCACCGCACAAGATTTTGCTGCAGCAATTGGAGTGTATGCTTTATGGAGAGGATATAAACAATTTTTAGAACCTAAACCCCTAACAGGTCAACAAGTAGCAAAAGATGTTGTCTATGACTCGCTTTATGTAACTGCTGATGCATTAGGATCAGTGACAACTGCCGCTTTGTGGAATAATCTTCCTGAAAAAGTTACAAATCATCTAGGTGGAAAAACAACTGCATACGATACTACCGTCCAACCTCGCTCAGTCACTGTTTCTTTAGCAACTGCTGTAGCTTTACTAGGATACCGCTCTTATAAACATCCTCTTAAACGAAAACAGCAACTTTCGACCACCAAAAATGCGCTTGCTTCTTTGCAAGTTGAACAACTTCTTAGATATTTACGATCCTGTCCTGATGGCACCATTGAAATTAATTTTCCTCATGCACGTCTTGCTACTAGTTATTATAAAAGCTCTGGCGACCCTCAAAAACCCTCTTTAGAGGCTGTCCAAGAGTGCACTACAAAAAAATTAGTAGTGTCTGTATCTCACGCAAAAAATTCACAGTTTTTTGAAAAGCTTAATGTTACCACTCATCAAAATGTTAAAAAAACAGAACTCCAAGGCCTGGTAATGGATCAAGGTTGTGAAATGTTTTTACGTTCAACATTAAGCAACAGCCCTTTACTATTACCAGCATTTCAAAATATGCCGCTTACACGTTCTGCACTGGCATTTGTAGGAATAAAAATTCTTCTTGATATGCATAATGCGGTTTATAACTATTACTTTCCTGCCCATAATGAAAATGTGAATTACAAACCGCTTTTTGACTCAGAAACTCAAGCAGCCTAAGTAGTTAAAACTTCTCATTGTTTTATTTTTTTAGTGATTATTTAAAAGAGATAATAAGGTAGTCGACACAGTTGATCTCGGTTCACAATTGTTAGGAGCATTAGCTTTAGCACACATAAGGGTCCTTCACACATGTGGTACCACACCTGAACTTCGATCTGTCAAGGCTTATGGAGCAGGAATAGGTTTTGTCTCTCAAATTCTTTCAACATTTGCCCATTCCTTAGAAGATTCAGAACAAGAAGAAAAGGGAACTAAAAAAAATTAAGGTCTAATACTTTTTCAAGGGGTACCAAAAAAGCCTCTCCTCGATTCTCTCTCAATCCAGTACTTACTACCACTATGGTCTTTCCAGCCATGATTTTTATTGCTCAATCACTCAAAAATTTTAAGGAGTTTTATTCAATCCCTCATGAGCTTATTACAGCTCCCGTTAAAAAAAGCATTACTAACCTCTGGGGATACTTTTGAAACATTCCCCTTTTGCCAACATCCAATAAATGCAGTACCTTGAAATTACCTCTGGGGAGTGTTTTATCTGACAATAGTCTCATTGTTTACGGGAAGATCATCTAATGAAAAAAACTTTATTAAGCTTATTACTAGTCTTTAGTTGCACATCGTTAATTGGCAGCCAAGCAGTAGAACAACCTACTCACGAAAAAATTAACAAACCTGCGGGACCTTCGTGGCTGGACAATCTTCCTTATTTAATGGCGGCATCAATGGGTCTTTCAATTATAGGAAATACGTTAGAGGGACGAAAGTGCTTTAAACCAGTGGTTACAGGCACTGTCTTTGGAGGTCTGTTTGCCGTTGGGCGCCAACTGCGGTACCAAAGCCCTTTTGATATGCGAGAAGTATGTACTGGAATGGTTATAGGTACAGGAGTAGGGCTTGGAGCCGCTTATCTATGGCAAGCCATTAAAAAGCCTACTAGAGAATCTTCTGTTAGAGCTCCTTTTGGTACCCATTAATAAGGCCAGTCATGAAATCAAAAAGGTTTTTATTCGTAATACTATTTCACTTTTTTTACACACACCCAGCAGCACCTGCAATTGCCAAAAACAGCTTTGAATTTGAAAAGGCAGCAGAAGACGGCTTTAAATTCATGATTGCTGCTTATTCTTTACAAGAAAACTTAAGAGACCTTCATGACGGCACGTTTTGGCTTTTAAGTCCACTTGCAGCCCAAAACAGTACTGCTAGAAATCTTATTACTGGTGGCTTTTGTGTCGGTTTGATCACAACCTGCAGTCTCTGCGTTTTAAAAAAGAAAAATCCTACCAACACATTACTAGCAGGAACGACAGCCGGCATTGCAGGAGCGGCGCTTTTTGCATTACAGTATCCAGAAACAAGATCACGTGCACTTTTATCATTAGCCTACCCAGCTCTTTTTTACCTTAAACATCAAGTTGAAAAACAAATTGCACTGCAAGAGGCCCTACAAAAATCAGAATCACTCAGTGAACAAAGTAAAGAAGAGGACGAAAAGAATCTTGAAAAAATTTTCGTTTCTACACTGTTTGGATGCATGATTGGAAGAATGCAAGGTGAAAATCCTTTAGGGGAGATACTTCAAAAATACCTTTTAAGACACAAGACTTTAACTTTAACTTAAAATAGATTCCTATCTCTCTTTTAAAGAGTTTTGAACAATCGTGTTATACTTTCATAATTAAAATTATTTCAAAAAAAGAGTAGAAATGTATGAAAGTAATTCTCAAAGTTTACCTCTTGAGCCACATCGCATTCTTGTCACACGGCGCAGAGCAATTATTTCTAGAAAAAACTAGTTCATTAACTTCATCTGCCAGCGCAGCAAGAACTCATTGTCAACTGAGTCAAAACTTAATAGCTCTTATTGCACGTATAAAAAGTGATAACCGTGATAGATCTGTTATTGAAAAAGAACTAGCTGAAAACCCCGACCCTAATTACATATTTAGTTCAGACGAAAGTAAGAAAAAATTCCTTACTTATTCTTTTACCTCTGAAGATTTAACACTGCTCAGTAAATCCGCTCAATTTAAAGAGTATTATAGTAAACACCGTTTACCACTTACAGTGGCTTTATTTCACTCCACAGTTTCAGAAGAAGAAGCCCCTGAGGCATTATATTTCAGCAGTAATGATACTTTTTGGACTTCACATGGCACTCAAATAAAAAAGTGGAATATGTCGTCACCTAGAATATGTAAAGAAGAATCAAAAACCCAGCTCAAAGGAATAAAAAAGAACACTTTTTTAGTAAACCCCGAAGGCTCACAGTTTTTAATAATAGAAAATGAAACAGAACTTTCTATGGTAACTCCGACAATTCCGGCAGCGCATCATGAAAAAAGAGTTTTGGTCAAAAAAGAGGTTCCCGGTAGGTTTGTAGGTTGTTCGTACCTTACTGGTAAAAAAATACGATCCTGTTCATTTATCACTGAGAACATTGTCTGCATTACTTATGAAGATGACTCTACACAACTATGGGATCCTAAACAAGGAACCTGTTCTATTACATCAGAAAGTTCACCTACAGATGAAACCGAAAATACTTTCGTCGTAGGAATAAGTGCAGCTAACAACAGTGTTAAAATATTTAAAAAAATACTGACCGAAAAATCACTCCCTGTCCTTTTTCAAAAAGATGCAACAATTATCTCTACGTTACACACATCTCAAAAAACAGATACAATAACTAAAGCTGTCTTTAATCAAGATTCATTAACAGTAACAGCGCTTACAGACAATGCTAAACTATATGTATGGAGGCTGGATAAAAAATTCTCTGCGCAAACCGTAAGTGAATTTCTACTCTCTCGATTTTGCCCAACTATTGCCCAAAAAGGAATTAAAAAATTACATCCTACCGGTGCACGTATTGCACTTGAAGCTGCCCAAGGTTGTATGAAAAATCAACTTATTTGCGTCTACGAAATTCCTTCAAGAACGCATCTTTATAACATTCCCATTGTTTCTTCTGCCCCCATTACAAAATTTGTATTTGGATCTACTGCTAATTATTGCGCAACTCTGGATGCCAAAAAAAGAGTCAAAGTCTGGCACACACCAGAGAAACTTGATGCCTTACAGTATTTAATTGACCAGACAAAAAAGCCAGCAGAAAGTTTTGATTTAAATGATCTTCATGACTTTCACAAAAGAGGGTATGAAGCTCTTGAAGAGTTTAAAAAACGTCCAGCACCCTCTACTATTGCCAGTTCATTAACAGTTCGCTTATAAAACTCTTTTAACAGAGTCGCCGCCAATGATACGATTTCTTTCATACAAAAAGGAGAACTATGCGTATTTTTCCCGCTCTTCACGCCCAAAGCAGTGATGATCTTATCTCATTATTTTCAGAAATTGATGACCTAGTAACCGGCTATCATATTGATATTATGGATGGAAAATTTGTACCTGCACACACGGGAAGCGCTCAACTTACTAATCAGATTGATACGCTTACTGAAAATATCTTGTGGGTGCACCTCATGGTTAATAACCCACGTGCATATATGACTGAACTAGAAGTCAAACCGGAAAGCATTATCACTTTTCATTATGAAGCGGTTTTATCCACCGATTTGGAACAACTCACAGAGTATTGTGAACAACGACAATGGCGACCAAGTCTTGCATTAAATCCCGAAACTCGGTTAATTGATGTGGGACATCTTCTTCATTACTTTGATCAGATTACAATAATGACAGTAAATCCAGGGGCATCTGGACAACCTTTTATTTCAAGCTGCCTTGAAAAGATTGAACACTTAGTGGCATATCGCGCGGCCCAAGAGACCTCATTTCAAATCGCAGTCGATGGAGGCATTACGCGTAACATCATTACACAACTAGCACTTCTTAATGTTGATGCAGTAGCAACGCATTCAGCAGTGTTTGAGAATCAATTACCGCGTCAAAAATTAAAAACCCTCCTTACAGATTTAAAAAGTGTCAAATGAATTATTTTATGACGTTTATTTTTAAAATAAAATAATGTTGGTTATTGTTAATTTTCTGAAAAGCTATGAACAAATTGGTCAGCAACTTCTTTTGCAATCACTTCATATTCTTCTACAGGAAGCAAGAAAATTAGATCTTTCAATTCATCGTCTTCAAATCTAGACTGAATCGCTTCCATAAATTGTTCTTGAAAAAAACAATTTATGGAATATTTATTACTCACTTTAAACATCCCGGTATACAATTGATCTGCTTCTTGATCATTTAAATGTTCTTTTATCCACTTTTGACAAGAACTATCAAATGATTCTTTAAATGCTTCCAAGTGTTTTTGAACAATTCCTGTCAGACACCACTTTGTTAATTGCTCAGGAACAACTAACTGATCAGGACAACATTCTGGAGCGAAAGGACGACGTTTTTTAAAGTGTTTGCAGTATGATTTACTCAAAGAATCATGATCAACTCCTGAAAGTGATTTTGCATCCTTTGAAATTGCTTCAATGTCAAAAAAAATATCCTCATAGATGTACTGTGAAATCCCAGCAATATGTTTCTTATATTTTTTTTGATTAATTAAACCTTCAGTCCAACAAATAATTTTTCTGAGCAACGGTCTTACTACTAGCTCTTTATAATTCTCAGAACTTTCATCACAACTTCTATCAAGACTTTCATCTTTAACAAACGCCTTCTGCAGGTATTTATATTTTATTGCTGAAGAAGATATAAAATTTCTGGTTATTATTCGCCTTAGGCGCCGCTCCATCTCCCATTCAGGTGTAGATTCTTTAGTTTCTTTTGAAGGTTTTGAAGGTTTTTTTGCTATAGGGGCCTGATCAAAGACTTCAGTTGGATCATGTTGTTGTTTTCTTTTATGTAATACACTTTCATCTTTTTTAAATCAGTTTTGACTAGCAAAACAGTCAAAACTCACCACTAAAATAACTAGAGAATAAAATAATCTCAATACCATAATTAAAAGGTCCCTAAAATCTAATTTTTTGTCCAATTAAAAACATAACAATCCCGGCTGCTACCGAGGCATTATAAGATACATCGCTAGCTTTTTGTGGAAGCCTTACCACAGTTCCAGCCTTTAATGTTTCTGCAGACACACCGGTTTCTTCACTGCCAATAACAACACACAAAGGTTTTTTATACTCAACCTTAGTAGCGTCCTGCGCTTTTGCAAGAGCTGTCACATACACATTGTATCCAGATTTTTTTAACTCAAAAAGGGCTTGACCTACTGAAGAAATTTCTAAAATTTCCATTCGCTCTGCAAGGCCTGCCGAGGCTTTTACCGCAGCACCAGTTAAAGGAGCTCCCTGTCTTGCAGGAATAATAACTCCGTCTGCACCGGTACAATAAGCAGAACGCAAAATAGCACCCATGTTTCTGACATCTAAAATACCGTCAAGAAGCACTATAAATGGTTCGCGAGCCGGATCAAAAAACTTTTTACGGAAAGGAAACGGTGATACCAACGCTGCAACCCCTTGATGGTCAGCGGTACCAAGTTTTTGAGTCAACTGATCTTTGGTCAGATGATGTACCGGCACCTTGTATTGAGGAAGCAAAGGAGTAATTGAGCGCCAAATCTTGGGCTCCTGTTTAAGTACATAACACTCATAAACCTTTCTGCGCTTTGCTTTAAGCACTTCAAGTAATGAATGCCCCCCGAAAATAAGCTCCCCAGGCTGCGTAGTACGTTTTTTATCTGCCATTTAAATCCTTTCATAAAAGAGTGCTTAGGATAACAGATTTTTTAAATTCCTCCTAGAGCAAAAACCCTTTACAAAAGGCATTCTTGCAGCAAAAGACTAAAACGATTACACTATCTGACGTGAGGAGTGTAGTAAGTCAAACCTTATTTCTGAAAGGAATCGTTATGAATAGGGCAAAACTTTCTTTACTTATCTTAACCGTATGCAGTGTTACCACGAGCTACAGTTCAGCAGACTCGACCAAAGAGGAAAAAACTCCCCAAAGATCTGGTCGGCCTTTAGAGGAAATTGTGTCAGAACTTAAAAATGAAGTTGCTGATGTAGTCAGAACAAACTCTTTAAAAGTTAATGAAGTTGCTGATGTAGTCAGAGCAAACTCCTTAAGAGCTATGGATACTATTTCAAAAGAACTTGCCCGTGTGCATGAAGAGCTCCAAGAAATGGGAAACAAACTCAAAGAATCAGCGGCCCTCAATGCCACCCAATTGGTTGAAGAAACCGATAAAATTAGACTTGAATTTCAGCTTCCTCATGATTTTAAATGTGACTCAATTGGTAACGTTGAAGTAGTTAATGATAAAGTTATGTCTCTTTCATTAAAAGATGAACATCATACTATCACCATTAACACAGTGCTTGATAAGCACCGCCTTAAAGGACAGATTCGTATTGAAACTCTTGTCACTGACGAAAAAGGTAAATCTAAAAAAAGTTTCCAAGAATCAGTGTTTGACTACCGTGTCTATGTAGGCAAAACAAACTTAGACAACCTTGCTGTTGAGTTTGATGACGCACGCCAAGTTCTTTCATTTGTGATTCCTAAAGAAGTCAGCTCTGATACCAAACGTTCAGTAAAAGTATCGGTTGTAAAAAACAACAAAACAACAACAACTCAGTGCACTACCACCACTTATAGCAACAATGAGCAACACTGAACATAAAATTCAAAGTGGGTGGCATACGTCACCCACTCTTTCTTTACATACTCCTCATAGCGCTCATAGCTGGATAGAAATAAATTCTGCAGCACTTAAACACAATGTTTTGTCCTACAAATCCCTAGTGGGGGGAAATGTTGTTCTTGCGCCCGTTATTAAAGCAGATGCCTATGGACACGGCATACTTGCTGTTGGATCAATTCTTAACACTCTTGATGAAGTTGGTTATTTGTGCGTTGCGCACCTTTCTGAAGCAGTTGCATTAAGAAAAAATGGAATTACAAAACCGATCGTTACGCTAAGCGTGATCGATCTTGATCCCGCACTTGCCATTGAATACTCAATCGATGTCATTGCCTATGATCTACAAACCGTGCACTATCTTAATGAGTGCGCACAGCGACTTAACAAAAAAGCTGCACTCCATGTTAAAATTGACACCGGTCTTTCACGCATGGGAGTTTTATACAATGAGGCAAATGCTTTTATCACCGCATGCAGCAGACTCTCTCATTGCATGCTTGTAGGAATTTTTTCACACTTTGCAAACTCAGAAGGTGCTGACAAGACCTTTGCAATGCTTCAGCTGTCACGTCTGCAAAAAGTTATTACAGATGCCGCATCACAAGGCATTACTTTTAAATTCACTCATATTTCAAGCTCTGCAGGGCACACTACTTTACCCGAAACGCACCACACACTCACTCGCCTTGGAATTGGACTCTATGGGCTGTGGCCATCATTAACAAATCAGCATGAAACCTTAGCAAAGCACCCCGATTTTAGGTTGCAACCTGTTATGGAGTGGAAAACAAAAATTAATCAAATTAAACAGATTCCAGCAGGCAGTTTTGTGGGGTATGATTTAACACATACTCTTACACGTAATTCTCGCATTGCCATTTTACCTATTGGATACCACGATGGGTATGACAGAAGACTTTCAAATAAAGGGATCGTTAAAATTAATGATCAGTACGCACCAGTTATTGGCAGAGTTGCAATGAACCTTACAATGGTTGATATCACCGACATTTCAAACGCGAAAGAAACCGATACAGTTGCATTGTTAGGTGCAGATGAAAAAATTAATGCCCAGACACTTGCACAGCTGTGTGGCACTATTAACTATGAGTTTGTATCACGTATTCACTCACGCATTGCACGTATTGTTATATAAGTTTTTCCCTGTCAGAGATTTTTATGATAGAGTAAACACTCTTAATCATAAAATAATAATAAAGGATCTGGTGTGTATCTTTTAGAAGGTAATATGGGCGCAGGAAAATCAACACTGCTTGCTTTGGTTAAACAACATCTTGCCCACCTTTCTGTGGTAACTGAACCGGTTGATTGCTGGCATAAAAGCGACCAGGGATCTTCATTACTAGGACACTTTTATCAAGACCAACAGCGCTGGTCATACACCATGGAAAAATTTACCCTCATTACCCGTGTGAGAGAATACTTAAAAGAATCTCGCCAATCGACTACACATAAAATCATGGAGCGCTCAATTTATTCAGGCTATTACTGTTTTGCAAAAAATGGATATCTGCAAGGCACAATGACTGAAGCTGAATGGAGTGCCTACAATTTATGGTTTGAATTTTTGGTTAAAGAGTCATGCAAAACACCTACCGGCTTTATCTACCTGTATACCACCCCTGATGTATGTTTTGAACGCATGCATAAACGAAAACGATCCGGTGAAGAAATCGTTCCTCTTTCGTATCTTCAAGAACTTCACGATGCTCATGAGATGTTTTTAATACATAAAAATGGAACGCTTGCCGAACTTACAAATGTCCCCGTCTTAAGACTTGATGTCTGCAAAGAGTTTGCAAACGATCCCCAAGAAACAACACGCATTCTTAATGAAATAAGCTCGTTTATAGCGCAAACCAATCAAGAAACCATTTGCGCTCAACCGCTTTATAAAAACGCTGAAAGCGCTTATTTTAAGACACTTTAAGCATATTCAGGCTTTTGACAGAAATCCTTTCTTATTTTAGACTAAAATGACTATCAGAAATATTTACTGTTTTGATAAGTACTCAAAAATGGAATTTTTATATTTACAAATAAGGTCGTTAAAAAACCTTTTAAATGGGCTTAATCAGGCCTATTTAAGCCAAAAAATCATTGATTTTTAATGCGAAATATTTGTAGAATTATGATTAGCAGATCAAATGGAGACCTGTGTTAAATTGGAGGATACTTTATGAAACGTCTTTTTATAGGATTAGCGACAGCCATGTTATTTGGTGGCATCACTACTACACATACAGCATTAAGGAAAGCTGCTTCGTCTTTACGCCAAGTAACACCGCAACTGAGACACATTGCCAGCAAATCCTGCCCAATCAATCCTGTACGTCAGATGCTTCCTGAGTATCTGGGTGCATTAAAAACATTAGAAAAGAACACTGCACTTAGAAACGATTATCTAAAAAAAGTTAAAGAAAGAAATGACAACCTTGCACAAGCATTAAGAATCTTTGAAATAAATACCTCTTTAGACTTATATAAAGCAAAACAAGAATCAAACGCATTAAGTACCGATGCTGAAAAATATGCTCAAGATTTTAATCTCGTTTCTGATTTAGAAAGTTTAATGGGCCCCAATAGCCTTGATCCTGAGAAATTTATAGCTACCGCACAAAGCTTTCCTGAAAAAGTTAAAGTTACAGTGCCAGAGTGGGACGAGTTGTCACAAACAGTAAACTCTCCTGACATTATTAATCAGGAGCAAACTCAATTTAATGATTTAAGAAAAGATGAACAGCTGGCGCAAGATATTTTAAATAATATTACAGCAATAGAAATACTCAATAAGAAATTACCTGATTGCCCTCTTTTAGGAGAAAGTGAACTTGCTCCTCTAAAGGAAAGAATTTCAAAAATTCAACGCTCGCTTTCAGCGGCACGAGAAGAATTTGTAGATTATCCTCATAAACTTTACAAACATTATTATTTTGTTAAAAAGAACATTGAAAATACTCAAAAAGAACTTAAAGAAGAAGTTAAAGAGGCTCAAGAGCAAATAAGAGACCTCTTTATGTTTACCGGTCGAGATTTATCTAGAAAAAAGAAATCGGTGTTTGATGGACTCTATGACCCATTTAAGATGAAAAAAACAAGAAGGCTGTTAAAACCACTCTCACCAACTTATCCAGAAGCTTATCAAAGACCTTCTGAAAAAGTTTCTGCGGAAAATTAATTTTTGTGTGAATGAATATTTTGATACAAAAGACTTTTAATAAAAAAAGCTCAAAGTTTTAATACTTTGAGCTTTTTTTATGTTTCTAATTTTAACTCGTAATACTCACTCAAGTGAATAAATACGATGTTTACCTACTTTGATAGTCATTCCGCTACGCCATTCAACAAGCGCTTTAAAATCAGTGACTGGTTGACCATCAATGACCACTGCAGTGCTTTCAATTAAACGCTTTGCTTCTGATGATGATTGAATTGCACCAAGCACTTTCAAAAAATCAACAATCCACAAAGGATGTGCTGTTCCAGCTGGCATACTTACAGTTTGAGATTTTGAAAGATCTTTATTTTGAAACACTGCTTCAAAAGCTTTTTGAGCAGTTTCTGCCTCGCCAACAGACCAAAACTCGGCAATAATTTCATGCGCCATTTTCTTTTTAAGTACCATTGGATGGATCAGACCATCTTCAAGTTGTTTTTGAAGAGCCACAATTTCTGAAAGATCATACGCAAGCGCCACTTCAAAATAACGCCACATCGCTTCATCTGATAAAGACATTAACTTTCCAAATGCTTGATCGGCAGGCTCTGTAAGTCCGATATAATTATTTAAAGATTTTGACATCTTTTGCTTGCCATCAAGACCTTCAAGAAGTGGAGTGGTAATAATAACTTGTGGTGCTTGACCATGGTGTTCTTGTAAAAATCTACCCATCAATAAATTAAATGTTTGATCGGTACCACCAAGTTCGATGTCTGCATTTAAAGCGACTGAATCATATCCTTGCATGAGCGGATACAACAGTTCATGAAACCCAATTGGCTGATTATTGTTCAGTCTGTTTGCAAAATCTTCACGTTCAATAAGACGAGCAACAGTGACCTTTGCACACAGTTGTAAGACCTCTTGCATTGAAAGAGTACTTAACCATTCAGAGTTGTAACGAATCTGCATCTTTTGCGCGTCAAGAATTCTTCCCACCTGCTGAAAGTAGGTCTGAGTATTTTCTTCTATCGCTTCTTGAGTAAGTGGCGGACGTGTTTTTGATTTGCCACTTGGATCGCCAATACGTGCTGTAAAATCACCAATCAAAAAAACAACAGTATGTCCCATATCCTGCAGCTGTCTCATTTTACGCAGCACAATTGCGTGTCCTAAATGAAGATCCGGAGCTGTTGGATCTGCGCCTAACTTCACTACTAATTTTTTACCGCTTGCTAACTTTTTCTCAAGTTCAGCTTCAGAGATAATGGCAACAGTACCCTTCTTTAAAATTTCTAATGATGCGCTCATAATTCCCCTTTTAGAGTATCCCGAAAAGTTGCGCTAAACACTGCGCAATCCACACAACAAAAGTTGCTACAGAAAAAATAACTGGACCGATAAATAAATAAAGAATAAGCAAAGAACCAAATAACATAATCATGTCTGCGTAGTCGCTACCTTGAAAATAGTCTTCAAAATAAAGGGCATAGATATAATGAAAAAGATTAATAATGAGAGTAAATGCAGCCATTAAGCAACTCATAGAATAACAGGTATGTCCCAACCAAATCAAAACAACAGCAGCGGTAGAAACGTCTTTTGAAAAATAGCTTAATGGAAACAAGCGTGACACATGATCAAGAGCATCATTGCCAGTAAACACAATCAATAGAAAATACGAAATTACTGATACGCCTAATGCTGCAACGGTATCTGAAAAATAGGCTGCCAAAAGTTTAAGCGTTCTGCTTTCGCCTTGAATATTATGTGGATTAAGAGGAATATGGCGCCCCAATCCAAAAGGCATATGCCCACTCATTTGTAATAGGCCTATTAAAACAAGCCACCAACGACTTACATGCTCCAAGGGATTAAGGGTTAAAAAACCCATTTGCTCAGGTGTATCATCTCCCATTTCTCGAGCGGTACGGGCTCGGACATACCCAACTATCGGGGCACAAAGAAAGTACGCAAGATACACGAGCACAAGGCTAATGAATAACTTTTCCTCTCTTCCAGTCATACTGAAACACCTTCCTGTAGTATCTTTAAGAATAGCCTGCGTATTCAGTTTAAAATGATTTGACTAGACGGTCAAACTCTCAGTTTTTATAAAAACTCTCTTAAGAACGCTTTTAAACAAAAAACTTTCAGTCCTTTGATCAATTAAGGATAGGCAGGCATAGCTTCAAAAGACTTTTTAAATTCTTCAATCTCATTTTGCAGCTACAAAACAAGCGAATAAAGTTTTTAAAAACCTTCTTAACCAATCCTTGTCAATACTCTTTTTATCTGGGCTGAGCCATTGATCTTGGCATTTTTCAAGAGCTTCAAAAGCTTTTTTATATAAATCATTCAGTTTTGTACCCTGATATCTCCTTGTTCTGGTAAGATCAACCGATGCCTGCGCAAAAGCTTCAAATAAAAAAGATTTAAGCTCTTTATCTTGTTCGAGCAACTGTAAAAAGGCTGATTTTTCACCCAGGTATTTACTCAGATTAATTCTTAAACGATTTTTTTTTGCGGCAATTCTCTCTCTATTCAGATCACGCTTACTAGAATACTTAGGCCTAAACCTAACAGTAGCTAAATCTTGCTGTGAGCTTTGTTGACTTACATCACCACAAAAGAAGGGAGTCAACGACTGGCCCTCTGGCACTAAACAGCATTCCTGGCCTTTTGAATGGTCATCTAAAAAACGGCTCTCATCAATTTCTTCTATTACTCGATGAGTAAAAAGGGTCCAATCAGGCCCAGCGGCCTTATCAAACTGTAACATCGATGTCTCACAATCCATCCCATCCTCTTGCTCAAAAGGCAAAGCTTTTTGTAACAATGCAAAAAGAAAAAATAAAAAAAACTTATTTTTTAAACAACTCATTAAGGCCCTACCTTTACTATCTTTTGTTACAGGAAAAGCCATCTTAAAAATGGTTTTGATAAAAATCAAACACTTAAGCTTAAATATATTTTAATCCTCTCATCCCTTGATTGAGTTTTGACCATTTTTACGTTTGGCTATATCCTTTAAAGACGCCGTTTTACCCTTTAGAAAAGTAAAAAAACATGGATACCAAATACGACCAACAATTATGCGATAAGCGCGTTGCGCAACAGTGGCAGCAAGAACAGACTTTTGCTTTTACCCAAAATTTTGAGAATGAGCTCTTTAGTATTGATACTCCGCCACCAACAGTTTCGGGCTCTTTACATATTGGGCACATCTTTTCTTATACCCAAACTGACATCATCGCTCGCTTTAAACGCATGTGTGGAAAAAACGTATTTTATCCTTTTGGATTTGATGATAACGGCCTTGCAACAGAACGATTTGTAGAAAAAAAACACGGCGTAACTGGTTATTCAATGCAACGCTCTGCATTTATAAAACTATGTCTTGAACAGTCAAAGGCTTCGGCTCAAGAGTTTCAAAACCTTTGGCAACAGATTGGTATCTCTGCAGACTGGAGCAAAACCTACTCCACTATTTCTCCTGAATCACAAAAAATCTCTCAATCCTCTTTTGTTGATCTTTATAACAAAGGGTATATCTATCGCAAAGAGGAACCGGCGCTCTATTGTACTTCATGTTTTACTTCAGTTGCCCAAGCGGAACTTGATGATATTGAAATGCCTTCACACTTTAATGACATTATCTTTAAAGATGAGCTGGGCAATGAACTGTGTGTAGCAACAACACGCCCTGAACTTTTATCCTCATGCGTTGCACTTTTCTATCATCCTGATGACGCACGCTATCAACATCTTAAAAATATCAATGCGACAGTCCCCGTGTTTGGAAATACAGTACCAGTACTTGCTGACGAGTTAGTGTCTCCTGAAAAAGGCACAGGACTTGTTATGTGCTGTACCTTCGGCGACAAAAATGACATTGCTTGGTTTAAAAAATACAGCTTACCTTACCGTCAATCAGTAGGATTTGATGGCAAATGGACAGCAAAAACTGGTGAACTTGCAGGACTTCGCGTTGAAGCAGCACGCAAAAAAATTCTTGAACTTTTAACCCAAGCAGGCGCACTCAAAGGACAAAAGAGTATTGTTCACGCGGTAAACGTACACGAACGTTGTAAAAAACCGATTGAATACATTGTCCTTACTCAATGGTTTTTAAATATCTTAAATCACAAAGAAGAGTTTTTAAAAATTGCTGATACCATTGCGTGGTACCCACAGTTCATGAAAACTCGCTATCGTGATTGGGTTGAACATTTACAATGGGACTGGTGTTTAAGCCGTCAAAGATTTTACGGTATTCCTTTTCCTGTGTGGCACTGTCAATCATGTAATTTTATGATTGTTGCATCACAAGACATGCTGCCTGTCGATCCACAAGAAACTGCTCCTAAAAGCGGATGTCCGCAATGTAGTAGCACAGATTTACGTGCAGATACTGATGTGATGGATACCTGGAACACCTCATCATTAACTCCCTACATTTGCTCCTATTTAGCATCAGGCAAAACAAACGATCCATTTAACACTTCAGACGCACAAAAATTTTTACCAATGGCTATGCGTCCACAAGCACACGATATCATTCGCACATGGGCATTTTATACCATTATCAAAGCACACCTACATAACAATACTATTCCATGGAAATCAATTGTTATCTCAGGACACGTGTTAAGTTCAAGCAAAGATAAAATTTCAAAATCACAGGGCAACAACCCGCTTGATCCTGAAAAACTGTTAGAACAGTATCCTGCTGATGTTATTCGTTACTGGACTGCATCAGGAACATTAGGACAGGATGTCGCGTTTTCAGAAAACCAACTCAAAATTGGTCTTAAACTTCAGACAAAATTGTGGAATGCTTTTAGATTTGTAAAAGAACACATTACCACTGCTCCAACAGAGCAACCTGAAAACCTTGGGACACTTAATGAATGGTTACTTCACAGCGCTCATGAAACATTTGTTGCATACCACGAACAACTTGAGAAAAATGAGTTTGGTCACGCACTGACAACTCTTGAAAAGTTTTTCTGGAAAGATTTTTGTGATAACTATCTTGAGTTAGTTAAAGACTGTTTATTTAAACCTGAACGTTATTCAGCAGATACTGTCAAAGCAACTCAGTGGACGCTTTCGCACGTTGGCCTACAACTTCTTCAGATGTTTGGACCGTACATGCCCTTTATTACTGAAACGCTGTATGACGCTCTTTATAAAGCAAAAATCGGATGCAGTTCATTACATCTTACCCAGTTTAAAACAGCTGAGTACAACTACCCTGCAAGTCTTGCAACAACAAACATGCTTCTTGCTATCGTAGCTGAAGTGCGTCGTTTTAAAACAGAAAAGCAGCTTTCACTCAAACAGCCTCTGTCCTCTTTAATTTTACACAGCGTTCACCAAGAACTACTCAAAAAACTTGTTCCTCATGAGCAGCTGATTAAAGGGATTACCCATGCAGAAAGCCTGGTGTACAGCTCTGGCGACATTGAATCACCACGACTCTTTCAAAGAGAAGACGTGTGGTTAGCAGAAATAGATCTTGATCACATTATTACCAAAGAAGCTTAATGATTACGATTAGAAATACTCAAAGAAAATTTATTGTTGATACGCAGCGCATTGAAAAAACTGCTCAGATTATTCTTGATGAACTCAAGTATAGTGATTACGATTTAGGAATTTGGCTTACTACCAATTCAACAATTCATGCCTACAATAAGCAGTATCGAGCAAAAGATAAGCCAACCGATATTTTATCATTCCCTTATCATCAACTTGAAGCTGGTGAACGAATTACTGTCTATTCTGATGAAGATAAAAATGTTGGTGATTTAATTATCTCAATTGAATACGTGCACGGCATTTTATCTTTATATGATGTAACACTTGAAGAACGCCTTGATACCTTATTGGTTCACGGAATCTGTCATCTTCTGGGTTATTCTCATTATGATGAAGAAAATGACAAAATAATGAATGCGCTTGAAAAAAAACTCGCTAAAGCGGTTCTTACAAAATCATAATAAATTATACCGGCAAACAAGCTCCCCCTGAGTAAAAACAAATAAGCTGGAATTAAGCTCATACAAAGCTTTCTGTTGAAAAACAAAAGGCAAATCTGCTACTTTTAAAGTGATTTTAAAACGAGGGGGTTTTGTATGATTACAATAAAAAAATCAACAATCACAAGTTTGTTGTTTCTAAAATATGCACTTTTGTTCACTACTCCACAGGGTGACGATGCTGATATTCTTTTTGAACCACTTGAATATACCTTATATCTAAAAGATAACAGTGCTGTATCGGCAAGCACTAATTTTGTACAAAACTGTAAAGCTCTTACCACCATTATCAATCAACATGACCACCAATGGGCTCTTGAATTAACCGATTCGCCAGTAACACTTACTACTTTTTCACAACTTAATACTCTCGTTTCACAACCAACAACTGAGTGGGATGAAACTTTGAAGCAAATAGATGATACGTATGGTATTAAAGGTATTGAAAACCTTTATAGCGCTGCAGTATCTCTACAACTTGAAAGCTATCTATTAAAATTTATTGCAGATTTTATGACTCGTTACTCTTCTGTCAAAGGGTAAAATAACTCTTATACCGTAGAACTATTACGCCGTTTATAGAATTCTTTTTCAAGAAGATCTGCGGTATCAAGCGATGTGCGCAACCAATCAAGCACAATAACTTCCTGTTCTTGTGAACTTAGTTGCCACTCAATATCAGAGGCACGCAAACGTGTCATAAAATCATATAAGCAAAGTGCAACACTTACAGAAACATTAAAACTTTCACTAAATCCATACATTGAAATTTTTACCAAATAATCAGCAGATGCAAGGGAATCATCGGTAAGTCCATTAAGCTCTGTGCCAAACAACAGAGCCAACTTTGTATCGAGCGGAACCTCTGAAATAGTCATCTGTGCATGAGGTGAGGTTGCAACAATTTTATAACCATTCTTTTTTAAGGTACTTATACATTCAGCTGAAGCAGTACTGTTTCCATTTTTTTTGTAATCATGAAGTGTAAGCCACTTTGAAGCTCCTTGATCAATTCCTTTACTAATTACAAACTGATTTCTCTCAATAATACAATGCATATCCTGAACGCCAAGAGATTCACAAGTACGCACAATTGCACCAGCATTTAAAGATTGATAAACATCCTCTAACGCAATAGTAATGTGGCGCGTTCTGTGTTTTACCAGCTGATTAATTTTTTGCAGACGTTGCGGTGTGACATACTGTGAAAAAAATTCAATAAGTTCTTGGCGCGATACATTCATTATTTAATTTTTCAAAAAAGGGTAAAGTTTCGGTACTTCCCGTCCAGTTTAGTGTAATTGACACACCTATTGTGTCAACAGATCCTCACGAAAATGAATTTACAAAAAAAAATATTTGGGTTATATCCTTCAAGTCTTTAAATATAACGACTGAGAGAGATATATGAAGCGTACTATAAGTATAAGTTTATGGCTTTTTTTAGCGTCTTTTTTAACAATTTTTGCAGCCCAACCACCTATTTCTACACATCAGTCTCGAGCTGGGTGGATCTACTGCGAATCGTATGATCCAAAAACTGGAATGACTAACTATGTTTTAGTCCCCCCTATCCACTCTGTCGCACCTCACAGCCCCGTCCAAGTACATTTCAATTCAAACTCAATAACTGATATAGGACTCAAGTCTGACACCAATACTCACGCTGATACGAGAGCTGATACGAGAGCTGATACGAGAGCGCTTTCTTTATCGGATGCACAATCAGCATCCGATAACCGCGGACAACATAGCGTAATGCCAACCACCACGACCACAACCGCGGCAACCGCTACCTCAATGCAAACACTCTTTGATTCACTTAAAAAAAATGGGTACCTTTCCGATCGCAACTGGAAAGAGCTACTTGTTTCTAAAGAAGCATTTTGTGTTTATGGCTGCGCAGCTTTAGGTACATATGCATTGATTTATTATCGTATGCAACAAGCGCTATGGCTTATAAAAACAGAAAATTCATGGTGTAATTGGAAAAAGGATGTACCGTTTGATGTGTTGTATGGAATAGACGAAGAAACATTGTCACAAGAATTAATGGCAACAATTCAGGCACGCTATAACAACAAGAATGACCCTACCGATCACCTTGTCCCCCTTAACTGCTTTCTAGAGGAGGTCCGCCAAGAACTTATCACCTTGCGACGCTATTTTACTCTTGCAAAATGGATTGAACGATTACATGTAAAACGAGCTTTTCCAGTGAACTTAGAATCGCTTCAAGCAATTAAGCAAGGTATCGAAAGGATAGCCTTGCTTAAACGCATTTTCTTTCACTGGGCACAACATTATAAGACAAAACGTTGTCTTACAATGCACGATGAAGATTAGGTCTTAAAACCTAATTGCCTGCTGGTCCACCACCTAACCCAAGGCGAGAGATGAAGTACTTAACATCATCATCGCCAAATCGTAACCCAACACCAAAGAAGGCATTAGCATTATGCTTGCTGACAAAATCATCAGCACCGAAGTTTACATAAATGTTACGCATCAGAAACACTCTGTTAATCCATTTCAAATGAGGGCTTTGATCATTAAGACGATCACGGCCTCTCATATCAAAGGCTTCAACTGAGGTAACCCAACGCAATTTGTCTGAATTAAATGGAATATCATAATCCACACCAACGCCAAAGCTGCTTTCAAAAAGTCCAAATCTTAAAGCGAGATCGGTAAATGTTTTACCAAACTGGAACCCGAACTTTTTAGCATCTCTAACACGTCTTGTTTCTTCAATAGAAGGTGAGAATTCAAGCTTTCTAAACTCATTACCTGTTGTTAAAGTACTGAGCACTTCATCAACATTATAGGCATTTCCATCGGTATCTTTCCAGATACGATCGGTCACACTGCGTTCTATGCCACCTTTGGTTGAACCCATGTATTGCAATAAATAAAAGTGATCTTGGTTTGGATGCACACGCACATCAAAGTAACCTTTTGAATCACGTAGATCAAAGTTTTCACCGCGGGTATACATTGCCTCAAAGTGAGAATCAAATACTACGCCCATGCTTTCAATCTTTGAGAAGTAATTCTTAAGACCTTGTACCGCAACTTTAAGATCGTGATAGGTCTGATCTTCGTTAATCAACTTACCAATAAGACCTTTTCCATCATCAATCTTACTTACAACAGACCCAAAGCTTCTAAAGCCATCGCGTGTTTGTAATGCCGCTTCTTCAATAGCGTCTGCAGTGCTTTCAAGCTTGTCTGCCATTCCACCAAAGTCTCTATCAAACACGTTAGCAATACGCTCTACGTTTCTATCAAATGATGGTAATGTTTGATCAGTCAACCTACCTGCAAGACGATGGAAGTCCTCTTTAAGCATTGGCATTGCATCACGCATCTGACCGGCAAAATCACGAAAGTCTCGTACAATCCCCTGAAGATCATCTTCGTTATTGGTAATAATACGATCAATTGATTCGGTAAACGAAGCAAGGCGAGCAGCAGCTTTATGAACATCGCCCATAATATCTTGCATACGCTCTCTACCGTCGCTTGAAACCAATGAATCTTTAACTGATCCAGTAATGGTTTCTACGTTATCGGCAATCGTTTTAAATTGCTGTAAAAGTCCATCAATTGAGGCTGGAGATTGTCCAGGCTTACCAAGAGGTTCACCCTCTTTTAATGAAGGAGAAAGCGGATCTCCCGGAACTAATTCAAGATATTTTACGCCAAGCAAACCGTCCTGACGGACAATTGCATAAGAGTTTGTTCTTAATAGATAATGTCTGAGCACCATGATTTCGGCTTTTGCATCATAGCCTGCCTCATCATCACGTTGTGTAAGCAAAATATCAGACACCCATCCAACTTTAACACCTGCTATTTTTACATCGGCCTTTTTTGCAAGTCCTGATACGTCATTAAAATAAACATATTGTTTTCTATAATTTTGCGTATCAAACCTAAAAACACCAATATGAAAGGTCATATAGAAAAAAATAGCCAGTGCTCCAAGGACGAACAGTCCGACACTGGTTTCTGTATTAATTTTCACAGCTTCCCTTCACTCAAAGCCAGTATAATTTTTTAACTTCAAAAACTTCTCCATTTTTATCAAATGTACGAACAATGATCACAAGGAGTTTCTGCTCTATTTTCCCAACTTTTCCATAACATAGCACAGAAAACACTCGGGGCTCAAATTTTGTGCTTAAAAGGGCAATAAGCTCTTTGGGCAGCCTCGCATAATCTTTCTGATAGAGTGGTTCAATATAATTATCCCAATCGGCGTGCCACGCAGACAATTGTAAATCTAATTTTTCAACTATTTTTTTGTGCTCATCTTCAAAACCACCAACACCTATCTGATCTACATTGAGATCAAAAACTCTGCGAACAGAAGGAGAAAATAAAAGAGGATGGATTGTTTGAGTATCTACCCACACGGTAAATAAATCTGACCAATAAACATCTTTACGAACAATCCCCTCACGCAACGGTTCAGGTGCATAAAATAGAAAATTAGAAAGTGATTCAAATCCTTCATAGGCAAACACATCCGTGACATCTATCCAATCAAATTTTCGCTCTTTAATATATTTTTCAAAAGAAGGATAAAGATCTTTTTTGAAAGTAAGTTCTTTCATTTTTTGAAAAATAAATTTAAAAAATTCATCTGGCTTTTTCCCAGTGCTTTGCAAAGGAGCAAACGTTCTTTTCTGTCCATCAATTAAAGACTTTAGAGGAATTTTTCCTTCTTCACAGGAAATACATAACTTTAAAGTTCCCTCAAATCCATCGCGTTTTTCATCAAACTCAAAGGTTTGCCAACGATGTTGTACCTTCAAAAGAAATGAAAGTAAATTTTTGGCACGCTTTATGGGATCTTTTTCTTCAGATACTGACTGCGAGGCATCTTTTTTTTCGTCTTTTTTATCAGATAGAAACTGAGAGTCTAACAATGATAATTGATTGAGCGCGATCTGAATTCCTGAACGAGCTACCAACTTTGCCTGTTCTCGATTAATCGCAGCAGGAATAAAAGTATTATAAGTAAGCCCTTTAAAATAGAGTTGTGAAACCAGCAATGTAGCAACTGTTAACATTAAAAAAACTGTCACTAATGCAAATCCTGAATGTCTTTTCATTGTGCCATTCCTTGCATTATCTGGCCACCTGAAGGTGGTGCTGGTGGTGCTGTTCTTTTTTCAGCAGAGGCTCCCGCTTCTGTTGGTTGCCATGTTTCAAATTTCTTTTGCAACCCTTTACTTAAAGGATTGTCATACATTACATCGCCCAGCTTATCAATAGCACGATCCTGTGTAGTTTTTTGTGCAAGAGGTTTATTGCCTTCAAGTACAATTGACTCAAGACCATACAAAGGAGAGAACGTACCAACCCATGTATACTCTTTTGAACGTTCATCCATAATACGCATAGTCATAATCATAGAGTGTGGCAAATCAGGCATTTTTCCTTCTTGCACATCTTGCTCGCTCTCACTGCTCCCTTCCCACACTACCGACTTTATAAATTTTTTCTCAGCATCTTTATCATCTGAACTTTTTGAATCTGATGATTTTTGATCATCTTTTTTAGCTTTTTCAGGAACTGCTAAAAACTCCACACCACAAGCAACAATATTACGCATCACCAGCACGCCCCGTGTGACTACCTGTTCCTGATTAAAGCCAAATGCCGCGATGTCAGCAACTTTGGATGTTTCATAACGATAAAGAACAAAATGATTTTTATTACTCTCTGAGTCTGGGGCTAACACATAAACTACCCGAGCCACGCATGGTTTTGCAGTTGCATACACATTTAAAGGATTAGTGGTAATACAGGTTAAAAATTTTAAATTTCCGTCTGCCCCGTTATTGCTCTCAAATACTTTTTCAGGTTTTTTTGTGTTTTTGGAAGAATCAGATTTTTCTGAAAACTCTTGCGGTTTGTCTTGAGATGAAGATACTAAAGAAGGTGCTTCAACTGGTTTTTCATCAAGAGAACGTAACTCTGGAACAAATGCTCCAGAGATATCTTTTTCTAAGGTATGAAATGCAACAAGAGCCTGAATATCGATGGAAGAAATGGCCAAAACACGCGCCTGAGTACCACCCAATTGTGAAAGAACCTGTACTAAAATCCCCCCAAACATTGCAGTGATCGCCAACGCAAGCATTACCTCAATAAGAGAAAATCCCTGTTTCATTTCTTAACTCCTGCTGGTGCTTGCTGAGGCTGTTCTATTTTTGGAGGGGTAAATGACAAAAGCGAACACGCTATCTGTTTTTGTCCATCCCACTCTGACCAAGAACTTGTTGCTGTTATAATTTTAATACCTTTAAAACGCATACACACAGAATCAGGTTGTGACTCTTTTAAGTCATGCTGGAATGACAAACGGTCTTCCTGCTCAGCAAGATTTTCTGAAGAACTTCGCAGTTTGTTGGTAAAAAATTGTTTTAAACGAATAAAATGAGAAACACGTTGTGCATTAAATGTCACACGTTTAAAAACAGCAAGCTGTAACGATAAGATTGCTGTCAATAAGATTCCTGATAGTGCAACAGCAACCATCACTTCCATTAACATAAAACCTTTACGCACCTGGTGACCTGAACTGTTCATGTTCTTCAAAATGCACTCTTAACGGATTAAGCACGAGACTTAGTTCATGCCCATCAAGGGAACGTCCTGTATCGTGCGTGTCTACTATGTTAATAATAACTTCTTGTGCCATACCTTCTGGTACAATAAAAAACCAGATATCTTCAAGAATATTACCCGCCATATGTTGGGCAATCTCATCAACTCCTTGCACAAAAAACTGCTTAAATGAAAAATGTTCTGGCCATGCATATCCTTTACCAACAGCATGAAGCACGATCGGATTAAACAGATCTTTCCCATCACCATCAACCTGCTCAGTTTTTTCGTGCACTGAAATAGTTCTTTTATCAAGATTAAAAATAACCTTGTGCACGTGCCCTGTTTCAAGGGCACTTACTACCGCCTGATGAACGATTGCATTCAATTTATCAACAAACTCTGTACGCTGGTAACGAGGCACCCGATTACTAAAATTAGGTGCCACTACCATGCCTACAATGCCTATAATCATAAGCGCAATCATTAATTCTAAAAGACTAAAACCGGGTTTACTGTGCGTAAATCCTGTCTTCATCAGCGCCATCTTCTCCGCCTTTTCCATATGAATACAGTTCATACGCTTTACCTGAGCTTGGATCTACCCTGCGGTACACAAGTTCATGTTTCCATCCATCAAGTGGAATGCCATCTTCGCTCATTTTACCATCTTCTAGGTAAGGGCCATGCCATCCTTTAGCAGTACGCTCATTAAGAGGCTTGGTGCCAAGTTCTCGTAACGAATCAGGATAAGAACCTGTATCAGAATAAAAAGTAGTAATAGCCTGTTTTACTGCTTTAATATTTTGTTCTGTAGCGCTTCTTCTTCCTGTCTCAAGGTAAGACATAAAGTTAGGCACAACAACCATTGCAAGCAATCCCACAACAGCCATATAAATCATCAATTCTACGAGTGAAAAACCACTTCTAAGACGTGGTTGAGAATGTGTCATAAAACGTCCTTTCACAATTATCTAACTAAGCACGGATCCCATTTTTGCCATAGGCAGTGCAATAGCTATTACAATAAACCCAACAATAACAGCCATTAAAAACATCATGGCCGGTTCTAGAGCCGCAGACAACCCATCAGCTGTCTCGGTAAGATCTTTTTCATAATTTTTTGCAACTTCCAGTAACATACTATCTAAGTTTCCACTCTCCTCACCGGTACTAATTAAATAGGTTGCAATAGGAGGGAATATATTAGTCTGTTTTAGGTATTGTGCAATCTTACCCTGTTTAATGATTTTATCTTTTGCTTGCTCAAGAGCAACTTTTAACACCCGATTGTCCACAATGTCACACACAATAGTAAGCGCATCAGACAAACGAACTCCCGCTTCAAGCAACATTCCAAGCGTACTTGAAAACTGGGTAATTGCATTCATACGAGAAAAAAATCCAAAAATGGGAAGCTGTAATGTAAGTCTATCAAGTTGAAAGGCGCCCTGTTCGGTCGACTTCCAATAAAGAAACCCAACACTACTAGTCAACACAAAAATAGTTAAAAGAAGAAAATGAGAAATCATAAAATCAGAAATCGACATAAGAATTTGTGTTGGCAAAGGCAGCTGAGCCCCGCCTGCTTGAGTAAAGCTACTTGCAAGTGTTGGAACAACATTGGTAACCAAAAAGATAGTAACTGCAAAAATAATACCCAACTGAATAAGTGGTCCACGAAGGGCACTTGAAACTTTTTTTGAAAGCGCTTCTTTTGATTCAAGATAAATCACCAAACGATCAAGAATCATTTCGAGTTTCCCACTCGCCTCACCGGCTCGAACAAGCTGAACATAAATGTTTTCAAATGTTTGTGGATATCGCTTAAGGCCATCAGCAAGCGAATTACCTTCCTTAATGCCATCTTTTATCGAAACTAAAATAGTATGAAGTTTACCAGTAAATTGATCATCAAGCAGATCGAGCGCTTGAAGCAAAGGAACGCCCGCTCGCAGCAACACTGCAAGCTGTTTAGTAAATAATAATTTTTCTTTAAGTGTTACCTTGGTTGCAAACAAATTAGAAAAAAAACTACCTTTGGCAACCACCGTGTGTGCAAGCACAATCGAGGTAGGATAAATTCCCTGCCGTTGTAATAACTCCCGCACCCCTCCCTCAGAAGGAGCGTCAAGTTGCCCACTCAATTTCTTGCCGTCTTTAGAAAATCCTTGATACATATAAAGAGCCATGCGTTACTTCCTTGGAATAAACCCTTTATCCCTCTCACTTTTTTCATGGTACACTACCAATGTTTTCCACCTTACTGTAAAAGGGTGCTTTTTATGAATAAAATCACATTAGCTTTCTTACTATGCGGTAGCGTCGTATTGTCTATTCATAGTGAAAAACCGCAAAACACGCAACTTTCAGGTTTTGAAGAAGTTGAAACTTCTCCTAAAAAATCACGTCGACTTTCTCGAAAAAAAGAGTCGGCTGCTCCTCTTTTTAAAAAAGAAGAAGAGACAATTATAAAAACCCTCGACGTCAGTTGTCCTCAAAAAATGTTTAATCCAATAGATCAACCTACTCAACACGAAAAAACTCTCTGCCTCTTTTTAAAAAAAGTAGAGTTTACCAAAAGCGGCATGTTCACTTTTTTTAGCCAAATATTTAATAGAAGAGAATATGGCACAGAATTTTTGCCCCATAACTTTGGACACCTTACACAGTTTATGAAATATGGACACAAAACAAAACAAGGCCACGACTTTTTTGATGGGGTCATCAGGTTATTCAATACAAAATTAAAAGCTACCTCTTGCGTCAATTCAGCTGCGTTTGAAAGCATGCTTGATAGTACCACTCCCTTTCTTGCGCACCTGTTTGAAGAAAAGCCTTCACTCTGGAAAGATATTAAAAAATTATTGTGGACCAGCTTTAAAGATCGCTTTGCTTTCTTACAGGAAAAACCAATGGATTTTTTTGAAGATGTTTCTGACCAGATTTTAAAAGAAGTAAAAGCACAGGTGACCACACCAGAAAAATTAAGAACCACTACAGTACGATTTCTTTCAGGTGGTGTTGATAAACTCGCCTGGTGCCCTGAAGATCAACAAGAAACATGGTCATCATTTAAAACATTAGGAACACAACTTACCACGCTTCATGAAAAAAATATCATTGAAGATCCACTCGATTTAAATGAATTGTATTGGGGGCTTATTGAGCGTTATTGTTACTTTTTAGAACTTGCAGGACCAGCTCTTTCTTTAGATATGTGTCTTTCTATGAAGCAAGATATTACTTCTGGAGCACTGCAGTGGCTCAAAACACAAGAACAAGAAGCTGGGCTTGAAACAAAAGCTGAACGTTTAATGATGGCAATCATAGAAACAGAGGCAAAAATAAGATTATTTAAAATGAGTTCTAGCCGCGAATTTAGTCCACAAAATATTCATATTCGCAGTTGACAAACAAACAGGATAGACCTAGTCTCTACACGGAAAAATTGTACGACACTGTACATACGTAAAGGGAATATCATGAAGAAGCTTCTTACACTCTCTATTGGTCTCTTACTCTCAACCTCTGCATTTGCTACCAATGCTACAAGATTGGAATATTTACCCGCAAAAGCAGCTGTTGTTGCAACAAACACACATCCGTGTACAACATTTTCTCACTCAGTAGAAAAAATATCTCCTACAAAAACACTGTTTGAATTATTGCCTCTTATTGCAGCAGCTTCTGCAAAAGATGCTTCAAGACTTTCAGTTACATTAATCACTTTATCAGGATTTGCAGATACATTAGTGCAAACAAGTGTAAGTGAATTAATGGCGCACGATACATTCTTTGCAAACAGCGCACGATTCTTTTCTAACCGCTGGGTATCACTCTCTACCGCAGCAGTTGTATATCTTTATGCAAAAAACGTACTCAAAATGGAAAATCCTGCTGCTATTCTTGAAATGATGTTGATTGCTGTTTACGGACAAAATGCAACAGCATTACTTCTTTCAGAAATGGACAAATGCGATTCAATTAACTAATTGAGTGCATTCAAAATCTGACTTTAAGCTTTAAAGGGACCTGTTTAGGTCCCTTTTTCAGATTCAAATGTTTAGTGCTATACAAAATGCGTCAATTACCTATAATAGGCTCTCAATAAGAGAATCGCCTCACTCACTCATTAAAAAAGAAAGATATTTTATGAAACGACATATCGTTTTTGCCTTTTTGTGTTCATTAAATTTTTTGGCTGTTTCTCACTGCTCTCAAAAAACCCACACTACTAATACAGTATATGCACAACCACAAACTCCCCAATGGCAGTGGAGTAATTGGTATAATGAATTTTCACTCTCATCGGTAAGTGCAAAAAAATGTACTACTCTTCAAGTAGAACTTATTAAAGCAATCAGCAAAAACAATATCGAATTAGTGAAAGAAATTCTGAGCATTCTTAAGACTTACTATAAAAATCCTGCTCACTTTTACATCTCTCATACTCAGGCAGAGCGGCTTGCAGGAATAGTAGAAGGAGCACATGCAAGTGTAACACCCCTGCTTCTTGCACAAAATGCAGAAATGGCAGAACTTCTTATAAGCTATGGAGCAGACGTAAACTCATGTAGCTATGATGGCGAATTTCCTGCTGATAAAGTTACTGGTCAAGTACTGAGTATCGATAAATTTTCTAAAGCACAAGAACTCTTTAAACTCTTTGAAGTTTTAAAATCAAAAGAGAATTGGTGGAAAAAAACAGTCAATTCTGTGTTTTACTCACAAGGTAATCCATTTGTAAGAGCAACAATATTTTGTTCTCAAGTAGGTGTAATAGTAACAAGTGCAGCACTCACAAACCTTCTTAAACTAAAAATAGAAGCCCTTGCAAATAATTCTGATCTCTGTCTTGTGGTCACACGCACTACTGCTTTAATTGGTTCACTAGCTTTATGGAGCTATTTAATTAAAAACAGTAAATGTGCTTATGAAAATGAAACGTTAGAACAAGAACAACTTTTTGGAGAGCACCTGACAAAATTGCAACGTTAATATTATTTATAGAAAAAATTAAAGGGCCCGATTGGGCCCTTTTTAATATCTTACTTATTTTTAAGTTCTTTTTAGAAACTCAGAGTAAATCCAATACCAACCTGTTTAGCTTGAACTGAACGACGTCCATTAAACGGATGCATATAAAATGCTGTAAACTGTGGACGAGTTTTATTGGTTTCTTCTGTTGCTGTGTCCCATGTGAGCTGGAACAATGCATTGTGCGTGGTCCACTCTTTAAGTGACTCTGCAGTATTTGCAATAGCTGAAGAGTAATCATAAGACTTAATATACAACGTATCGGCACTACGTTTACGATGATGATACGCAATTCGAGCAGAAAGACCTTTTACAATCTTTGCATCACCAAAAATCATAAAGCGACTAAAAAAACCTGGGTCTCTTTGCACGTCAGTCTTAGCCAGTAATAAAAACTCTGTTTGATCAGCATCAACTTTAATACGACGTGCGCGTGTGTTATTAAACACATGCATACATTCAAGATCAAGCCCAAAATCAAATCGATTGATGTAGTTAATGGTCAGCCCGCCACCTACCAAAACCCCGATCGATCCGTCGTTACCAAAAGGCATTGACATAACCTTGTCTTCATCTTTTTTAACACCGGTAGGAAGAGTTACTCCCACACGCAGTCCAGGCGTTACACTTTTAATCCACTGTTTATATTGTCGATAACTCTCAGACCAACCGGCCATAAAAGCAAGATCGCCACACCCAATCTTGTCCCAATCTCTTAAATATAATCCGTCACCAAGTCGATCAACGTTTGCAAAAAAGTCATTGGTAATCAAAGTTTTGGTTGCAAGATCGTCAGCGGTAAGATTTTGTGTTTGTTCTGTCCAGACCACGTTTTTAAATTCCATTTTATACACAGGAATAAACGCACCTATCCAGAACCCTTTTTTAAAATGATAACGAGCTCCCGCTTGATAACTGAACGGCACTGCAAATTCACCCGTCAACTTAAAGTGTCCACGCACGCCATCATCGCCGTCTACAGCATTACACTGTTGGGCAATGTTTGCTTGCTGGGTCCCTTGAGCAAAACCGGTCACCATTGCAAGCGCATTTTGATCTGCGTCCCACAACTGTGTGGCAAGTACCTTATCACCATCACCATTACGACCATGCAAATCTGAAAGCCCACAGGTTATGTGTTGTGAAACATGAAGCTTCTGGTCGTCCCACTTGCGTGGTTTAAAGACAGTATCCTGAGGATATAATACATTAAGGGGTGCAATCGCAAAGACACTTGAGTGCAAAAATGCTGCACACGCAAGAAGTCTATAACATTTTTTCATGAGAAAACCTTTTTCAATTACTCGAGACATGAAACACCTTTGTCGCCATACACCATCCATGACCCTGTTGTTGAGTTTCGCACCACTCCACGAATTGAAGCACCACCAAGTCCTGTATCAATAAGTTTTTGACCCTGTTTGTTAAACGGTGCACGCAATCCCAAAGATAATGGTAAACGTGCGCATTCTGGTGCTGTAGTTAAATGTTGAGCAGATGTTGCAAGAAGTGTTGCGCCATTGGTTGCAAAATTATTTCTAAACACACCAATATGGGCAAAGGGATTTTGTAAAATCGTTCCATTAATATCTTTAGAAAATGGATTAGAAACGAGTGTGAAAGAACCCGCTGCTACCGCCCCTGCAGCATTAACATCAAGTGTCGCAAAAGAAAATAAAGCTGCGTTTTTTAAACTCACAGAAGAACTTGCGACATACACTTGGCCAATTCCATCTGCTGCAAATTGAAAAATGTTTTGAGTACCCGCTACAGGAATTAGTTTTGAGACTCCAGTAAATCCATACGGTAAGGCAACTGCAGTCCAACCAACTGCGGTGGTATTTGCTGCTGTTGAAATATTATTACCATTGCCGGTTCTATAAAGTCCGTGACTTGTTGCAAGCAATCCCAATCGATCACAAGCAATACAATCTGCAAAACTTGCATGATCGGGCAAATTAAGACCTGCAAGCGTAGCAATCGTGGATGCTGTTGGATTAGCTAAATTCAAATCATCTTTATCAATTCGATATAATGCATTATCAGTCAAAATATAAAGAACTTGCAGACCGGCTGATGATTCTGCAGTCCATAATTTTTTCACATTGGTATAGGTACCAATTTTTTGAAAAGACTTATCAGTTGAAAATGCTGTTGCATCACTCAAATCTTTTAGAAGACCTGTCGTTGCCCATCCTGTACGATTAGTTGTATGGCGCAAAATGGCAACCCCGCCAGTTCCTCCAACTACAATATATCCACCATCAGCAACCGTATCTTCTATAATAGTGGCACATGAAATTGCTCCCAATGAAGTCAGATCTCCACCAGTTACACTAATAAAGGTAGTCGCTGCAGTTACACCATCAGCTTCAACAGAGTCATTACTTATTGCTCCAGCAGTAAAAGTACGTTTATCAGTGGTAAAATCACCTACCGTTGGAATAAGAACCTGAAGCCCATCAGCAGCTCCCGTTTTTACAATGACTACTTTTTGATAACCTGTCGCAATCATTAATGAAAGACTATTAACTCCGGTAGCAAACGCTTCATTTGATGAATTAAAATCAAACAATCCCATTACGCCACCACGAGACTGTGGAAACTCTGCGTTCAGTTGAGCAACAAGTCCAACAGATGCATTAGTGGTTGTCCCCCCTAAAATACCATCAGCGTCACTGGTACCCCATCCTGAAATAGAGACCGTATCTGGTGCACCTGTAGGGCCATCGAGCATAAACAAAAGACCTTGATCAGAAGCATAGCCAATTCCTTCTACTCGAGGATCGCCTGTCGCTTCAATTGCAATTTTTTGCCAGGGAGTCCATGAAACAATCACCCCATTTGCATCAAACAATGCTTGCGAATACCAAACCCCTGCTGTAGCAGGCGCGAATGATGAATTGGTTGAGACAAACACCGTGTCTTTGTATACCTGCAGATCAGAAATATCTCCTAAAACTGCACCGCGACCAACTCTCATTTTTTTGAGATCCTCATCGTCTGCCGTACTATATAAATCTCCTGCAGCAGTTGCTTGTGTCTGAAACCCTCTACCTGAAAGATACGAAACTCCTTTTGGACCTGTAGTATAATAGTCGGTAGGTGCAACTTCTTTTTTGGCAAGTGTTGCGTGAGTAGCGCTGGTTGACCATGTTGATTTTTTAGCAGGATCAACACTTTCGTCGACAAGTGGTAGGCAATAAATTAAGTCATTTAGTACTTGAACCACCACATAACTGCAGCCCGCAGAAGGATGCATTGTGCACACTCTCCTTAAAAAGGCAGTCTGCATGTTAGCAGTGACTGCAACAATTTCTGCATTAGAAGCAGCAGTAAATGCACCAGCAGGAGCAATTGCATTAAGATTTAACTTAACGTCGTTAGCACCTTGCTGACTTAAGTATCCGGTAAAAAGTGCTCGCGCTCCGTTAGTACCCGGAGAGCCAGGTGCCACTGCCCCAAACAAACGGCCCAACTTTGCATCCCAATGCAGATCAATAACATTATTAAATACTGAACCCAGCGGAGTGTCATTCATTTTAAGAACAGATGTATTAACATCAATTGGCACAGCTCTTACTGTAGTCTCATCTCCAGGCACAGCTTTTTGTTGCACTAATCCTGAAGATGTTTTTTTAAAAACTGCAATTCCACCGCCAACAGTACCAAAAGCTCCAGCGCCTACCGGTTTGACAGCTGCGCATAAATAATCTCCCACACCGGCACATACATTTCCATAAAGATTATCGGCAATAGAAACAACGCCAGTAGAAGTCGCACCGTTTGAGTCTTTGATATCAGTAACACCAACCATAACTTGATTTGATGCACCAAGAGCACTGGTTATCCAATAAAGAGACCCCGTTGCATCATTTGGAACCGCCACAATACGCTTTGAAACAAGGTCTAGCTGTGCAATTCCTTTTGCATAGAAAGGATTATTTTGCTCTGTTCCGTTAACATACGCTTTTTCTGGCGAATGTGAGATAGCTTGTAATGAACTGGTTGTAATTCCTGATAAAGAGTAAGGCCGCGCATTGCCTGTTGTGGCATCGGCAGCACCAACATAAAAAATCTGACTATCAGCATCAAAAACAGATTTGACACCTAAATTAAATGAAAAGCTATCTCCGACTGTTGCATCTGTTCTATCGCCCAGCACAAGACGCGAGCAACGACCCATAAGAGTAAAAGACACACTCAAAAGTAGTACCGCGACTACCTGTTTCCTGTTTTTCATGGCTTCTTCATTCTCCCCACAGTAGTACGTGTATGGTATAAACTCAGAGCAAGTATAAGCCAAAATACAAAAAGCTCCAGTTGAGGGACCCTCCCATTCTTTGCAAAACATCCAAATCATGGTATACATAGACCAATTCAAGAGTTTAGGGGGCTCATGCATACAAAAATATTTTCTGCTACCACCATTGGCGTGGATGCACACTGCGTTGAAGTTGAAGTAGATCTTTCATTAGGTCTCATTAATTTTTTTATTGTCGGACTGCCAGACGTGGCAATTAAAGAGAGTCGTCAACGGATTCAAACGGCACTCAAAAATAGTGGAATTAAACTTCCAGAACGTAAAATTACCGTTAACTTGGCACCAGCAGATTTAAAAAAAGAAGGGACGCTTTTTGATTTACCGATTGCTATTGGTATTTTACAAGCGGCACAACTTTTAAAGATTTCTCAAACGTTTTTAAATGAAACAATTTTTATTGGTGAACTCTCGCTTGATGGTTCAATCAAACCGATCAAAGGCGCACTTGCTATTGCCTACGACGCACAAAAGTTAGGTAAAAAACGCATTATTGTTCCCCACGCAAATGCTCAAGAAGCTGCTTTAATTAAAGATATTGAAGTTATTGGTGTTTCACATCTTATTCAACTGGTCAGCTTTTTACGCAATGAAAGACCACTTACTCCAGCACAACACAATCCGGTTTTTTCATCAGAACCTACCGATACTCTGCTTGATTTTGCGCAGGTAAAAGGACAAGAACAGGCAAAGCGAGCTTTAACTATTGCAGCAGCTGGTGGACATAATATTCTTTTTATCGGACCTCCTGGTTCTGGTAAGACAATGCTTGCAAAACGACTAGCAACCATTATGCCTCAAATTTCCTTTGATCAAATGCTTGAAACAAGCAAGATTTATTCGGTAAGCGGGAAATTAAATGGTGCCTCAGTCCTTGCTACACGTCCTTTTAGAAATCCTCATCACACTATTTCACAAGCAGGACTTGTAGGCGGTGGATCATTTCCACAGCCGGGTGAAATCAGCCTTGCTCACAATGGAATTCTATTTTTAGACGAACTGACTGAATTTAAACGCGACACGATTGAAGTACTTCGACAACCACTGGAAAGCAAACAGGTCTGTATTTCACGCGCGCTCCATAGCGTAACGTATCCTGCCTCATTTTTACTGGTTGCAGCTTTAAATCCATGCCCGTGTGGATTTTTTGGTGACACCAAACGTGACTGTTTGTGTTCATCTCAATCGATTGATAAATATCTTAAAAAACTTTCAGGTCCGCTGCTTGATAGAATTGATCTTCAAATTCACGTGCCCGCAGTTGATTACGACACACTTAAAGACACCACACTGCAAGGCAAAAGTTCTGCGGATATGAAAACCTCAATCGCACGAGCAACAGAAACACAATCGGAGCGGTTTACCAGCTCAAATCGATCTAACGGAAGCATGACATCCGATGAAGTTGAGAAACATTGTATTCTTTCATCAGAAGCTGAAGAACTTATCCGAAAGGTCTTTGACAAGCTTAATTTGAGCATGCGTGGGTATCATAAAGTATTAAAGGTTGCGCGCACGATTGCCGATCTAGAAACCTCATCGATTATAGAGATCGGACACTTAAAAGAAGCACTGACTTACCGGTCACTCGATAGATACTTTGAAAAACAACATTAAACTCAGTTTGACATCGTCAGGAAGGGTGCTATCATAGGGTGTACTAGGTCTTATAAGGACGCGGGGTAGAGCAGCCTGGTAGCTCGTTGGGCTCATAACCCAAAGGTCGCTGGTTCGAATCCAGCCCCCGCTACCAATTTCCCTTCATATATTTTTAAATCAGTTCATTTTTTGTACCAAATCAAAAAATTACCATTTTTAAAAGTTCTCACCAAAATAATTAATCTTTTTGTTCGATTGATTTTGAGATAAGATTGCTTATATTTGATCAATTAAATTTTTAAGGTTTTTTGTATGTTTTTTCTGCGATTTTTCTTTTTATCTTTCCTTTATTTTTCAACAAATACTCAATTACAAGCCGTAGAAATAAGAGCTGTAATTAGTGATTCTAAAACGATTTGTAGCGCTTTAATAAATGAGCAAGCCCAGTATAAAGGCGACTACGCTTTTACTGATTATATTTATTGTGACTGCAACTCAGGTAAAAGTTTAAATAGTGAATTTGTCAGAATTAGATACTATCAAAAAACAGGATGGAAACAAAAGTCAGTCGTTATCGTCCACAAAGTTCGCAATCCACAAGAAAAAAATCATAGGATCTTATTTCAAAAAGAATTCGATACTCTCACAGAAGCACAGCAATATGTTCCTCTAGGATATTCTAAGCGTTGTTCCTTCTTCCGACGCGGATGGGAATACCTATTAAAAGATATGCATATTTTTGTCGAAGAAATAGAAGGACTTCCGGCTTCAATAGAAATAGTTGCGCCCTCTCAAGAAGAACTTTTTAATTTATTTAATACTCTCGAAATAGTCGATTACCTAACTGACTCTGCTCCAGAATGGTACTGCAAATTTAATAACACCGTATCTAATTAATAACTCTGAGTATAGTGATCTAATCAGAGAGAATTTTAATGAGCCATCCTTTTGCCATTACCTCTTTTACCTTCTGATATTCTTGCGCAAGAACAGTATCCATCTGAGTAAGGCGTACACACTCTGATCCTGAAAAAATCCATGGATCAATTCCACGAAATTTACTTTTTACACAGTAATCAGCTTGCTCAGAAGTATCAACGTCGTAAAAATAATTTTGTGAGTTAAGAACCATGTCCATTTTCTTTTGAATAATTTGATCTGAGTGTGAAATTAATTTCTCCCAAATTTCTTGATCTGTTCCATAATGAAAATCTTTATGAGAAAGAGATCCCAACTCAATTGCTCTTAAAATAGCATCTGCTAACCATCGAGATGTTACATAATTTGTGGCGCTTCCCCAACATCCTTGAGTCATAAAAAGAGAAAAGCGTGTTAATTTTTTCATCAATTCCGGATTAGTGCTGGCCCATCGATTATCTTTAAAAGTAAGATCTTTAAAAATTGATACCGCTTCATCATGAGTTATAAACCCTTGGTAATAGGCCCCTTGGATATTATAATCAATCCGGTCTGCACACAGATTAGGCAATGAATTTTCAAGAGCAGTAAAAAACTCTTCTGAAGGCAGCATGCGATCTGCAGCAAAATTAAATTTCTCCAAAATATCTGCCAAACCACTTTCTTTCAAAAAAACAATATGAATATCATTTTGATAGTCTTTATCTTGGTTTTCTTTACCAAAAACCCAATCTCCTACATGCGAAAAAGCCGTATGAGAAACATCATGCAAAAGTCCGGCAATCTGTTCCTCTAAAGAAGCATTATGCTCTCTTAAAAGTGCAAAAACCCCTAGCGAATGATCATAGCGATTATATTCCTCTGTATGAGTTGTGTAATAAGCAACACCGTATTGATGAATATTTTTCAGTCTTTGAAAAATGGGATGATCAATAAGTTCTAAAAGAACTGGTTCATTGACTTCAAAAGGTCCATAAAATGTATCAATCTGCCGTGCGCATAAGCTTGAAAAAAGAAACAACAGAAAAAATAGACGCGTTTTAAAATGAGCAAACAGGTTGTACAAGATTTAATTCCTCATTAATATTTTTTTCAATATCTATAATTTACACCTCTTTTGCCTATTCTCTCAATCGAAAGTTATGAGCGCGTCCAATGGCTCCTTTAATAATGTTTTATCGTTCATTAACCCTACACAAACTTTAGGTCTTTTTTTAAAGGTAATACAAACAACTTCAAGCTCAAAAAACATTTCCGCTCTTTACCCATTTGATCGATCCTGCTAGAGCTGCTATTCTAAGCAGTAATGTAGACATTATTCTTTAATAAATGGAAAGTTATACTATGAATTCAAAATTATTGTTGATCGCGCTTTTGAGCTTAAATTCTGTATTTATCGTTAACGGATCTGATAAAGAAGGTGAAATTCGTTGTTCATTGTCCCGCACTACCTCTCAGGAAAAAGTAAGTAAAATTTTAAAAGCTCAGACCCCAATCTCTCAACAGCCCTCTCAAGATAAAATTTCTATGGGTTCACAAGCTGAAAGAGAAAAAACAGAAACATCTTGTCTTGCTGCATGCTGGAGCATGTTCTGTAAGTAAGATAAAATCTTATAAGTTTTACAAAATTAAGAGGATCTTAATCGGTCCTCTTTTTTTATATCTTTTAAAAAAAGAGCTTTTGTTTAGTGATTTTTCATTTAAGCTTAAAAACTAAAAATTATTTTAATTTAAAAATAAATTAAGAGATAAAAAGGAATAGAAATGAAGCGTCACCTGATTTTAGCACTCTTTTTAACGTTCTTAACCAAAAATATTCAAAGTGGTCGGAGCTTACCAACTTCAAGTCCATCTAATTATTACCAGATACCACCCCCTTCTTACCAAGAAGCAATGAGTACGAATCACACTCAACAAGCAACAAAAACGCCTCTTGCTTGCTCGTCAGCTAAAAATAGAGTTATTTCTAGCCAACCAAGCCAAAATGATTCATATCCAAAACCAGGATATTTTCTTAATGAAAGAGCGTGCTGCGTGCCTTCCTCATGTTATGACCCCAAAAGCTTCACCTCCCGGTATTGTCCTTTTTCTACTCACACAAGTAGCGCATTCTGCGAAATAACAAGTTGTTGCTGCTGTTGTCAGTCCGGTCAAGAGTGGTCGTACAATGAAGAAGCAACAAAAAATGCTGTATTCTTACCATTCCTATAGGCGCAGTTATTGCGACAGTTGGTGTTGCGCTTTCTGCTTTTGCAGCAGTTGGGGATATAGCATTACTACCTTGCAACATATATAAAAATAGAAAACCCGAAAGAGAGCCACTTCTTTAAACGATTCTCTAATAAAGATTAGTGCGTTCTCTTGTATTTGAGTCTTTATAACTCATTTACTATTTTTAACTTTTACATAAAACATTAATCTGTTCAAAAACTTTTTGACCTGAAAAAAAAGGCCGGCTATCTCTAATCATTTAAATAACTCAAACCTTCTTTACTTTTTTTTATACATATTTGCATACTCAAAAAGCTTTACAAAAGCTAAAGGGAAAGGAATTAACAATGATTAAATTAATCTTATTGTTTCTGTGCATCACCGCATCATTACACGGCACATTTGAACTGCCATCAAATTTTTCTCAACTACCTCAAGCACGCCAAGAAGAGATTAAATATCCAAGAGATTTTGCACTCTTCAATCAAAATATGGGAGAAGAATTTGAAAAAATTGCAGAACTTGAAAAACAAGAAGTTCTAAAAAATAAACGATGCCGGTTTCTCTGTTGTTTGTATTGCTGCATGAACAAAAAATAACACACTCTCTCATAGAAAAATTATGAAACATTATTATTATTTTTTTTTGATTACGTTCACCCCCTCTTGCTTTGCAAGCATGGCCCTTGATGAACAATCGCCACAAAACATTTCATATGTTTATGACAAAGAGCCACGACAACATGGTTCATTATGTCTTCCAAAAACCTGCTATGACGACACCAGTGATGTTTCACAGAACTATCCAATTACTACCCGTTTTAATAGAAGAATGTGTTCAGTTTTAGAATGCTGTATTACAGGTCAAGATGATCCAGCCCTTGATAAAGGTTATTCGGGCTCATTAGATGAAGAAGATAGAAAAATAGAAACTCGACTTGTATGCCTTTCCTGCTCAATTGCGGCAACAGTTACAACGGTCGCTCTTTATTTTGTCGGATGTTGTATCAGCACCACCGTCGAAAGTTGTATGGTATGTGTTAAAAAAAGGGAAGAGAAGATAATTCACTACTCTCCTCTGCCAGATAACAGTGAGTTTGAAGAAGAGCATTCATAATTTAAAAAGGACCTGTATGTTTAAGCAACGCATCTTTTTTATTTTTTTAACGTTATTTATAAATTATTCTTTTTTAATGCAGGCAAGTCTTACCACTACAGATTCAACTAGAACAGTAACCACAGCCCTTATAAACCAACCAACGCTCAATAAATGGCCTTTGTCTACTCGCGTTACCACACTATGCTGTGGACTTAAATATGGCTGCATACACCAGAAATTACACTGTGAAAAAAATGTTCATTCTCATCCTCTTTCCAGTTCATACTGCTGCCCTTGTGGATCAGTTTTTGCATGTGCGCTCTTACCACTCAATTGCATGGCCACTCTTGTAGCCGTAGCAGCTGATCTTTTAGTATCTTCTGAAAAAGTGCTTGAAATAAAAGATCCCAAAAAAGAAACCGAATCATCATGAAAAGTGCCTGCACCCTCTTGTTTCTCACTCTTTCAATCGCCAATGCAAGCGAACCTTTTTGTGTTCGTGCACACTATTACAATCAAGAATTTAATGAGCAAGACGAAGATTTTCTTGCATCATTACACCTTGAAGGTCCAGAATTCTCCCAGCATTTTCCCCAAAATCAAACCGTAGACCAAGATGATGACCAACTCCTTATGTACCAACCAAAAGATGCTCAAAATAAAACAACTCATGAAGATTTTCCTCGATGTTTTCCTAAATGTTGTTCTAGAAATGGACAGTTTGGTAAGCACTTTCCTGTCACGACGCAGGCGCAAGAAGTTCTGTGTACTCTTGAACATCAATGTGCCTTGTGTGATTTTAACTGTTGCAACCAACAAACATTTGAGAAAACTAAGAACTATTATTATCCCTGCACCGCTGTTCTTGTCGGATCGGTAGCATCGATATTCCATTCCGCAGTAACACTTGGAGCATGTGTTGTTGATCTTGTACACCATTCATGCAAAAGCTGAAAAAAAAGACCCCACACACGAGTCACTCAAAAACAGATGCCCTCTTCTTGAAAGAAGTCTATAAACGTCTACACTGGCGTGAGTTGATTCCACACCAAAAAAAGGTATGTATGAAGTATAACGCTCTTGTTATGTGTCTTTTGTATGCAACAATTCAAGCAACAGGTCAAAACAAACAAGAAGAATTTCCACTCATTACACCTCACCCAAAGATGGCTTGTGAATCTTGCTACAATCTTTGTGTTATAAACACTGCAAAAAAGCACAAGAGTTTGGTGATGATGCAGACATTGTTGCAATTGATTCTGAGGGTCAAAATAGATGTTACTGGGATAGAACAAACCGCAGAGTAGACTGTTTGGATATATGCAAAATTGGGTTAATTTCATGGTTCACAAAAATATGTACCGGAAAAGATCTAGAACAATAAGTACTTTAAAAATCACCTTGCGCTTAAAATTAAAAATAAGTAACATAGTCACGATCATAAAAAACTATTGTGAATTTACATGAACAATAGCTGTTCACGTTAGTCTTTAAGTCATTTAATTTTAAAAATATGAGTTATTATATGACACGCTCTTTAATATTAATTACGCTCTTTTTAACCTCAAAAATTATAAATTGTGGTGTATTAGAATCAGTCCCGCTTATTGCCACTGCATCATCAATCCAATGCCGTACATTTTCATTTGAAAACAATCCTTGCTGTAATGTTTTTTGTAACGATGAAAACTGCATAAAATGCGATAGCGGGATGTGTTCTTTTTCAGTACTTGCAAGTTGTGTTACTGCCGCTGGATGCATCAAATCTGAAGCAGTGCGCAAAACATGTGGAGTGCTAAGCACCTTTGCATGCGGGGCTGCAACACTTGTAGGATGTTTTTATTATTGTAAAACTGATGGCGAGTCAGAAGAAACTTCAACTACCCAAGAAAGTTAATTTAAGAAGTACATATTCGTTCCAGCACGATTGCGCATTAAATACAACAGCCCATACGCTATTAACAATAAGGGCCCTGCCCATGCCCAAAACCAGATCTGCTGGGTAAACACTGCATTGTATGATGTTTGTTGTATTTCACAAAAAATTCTTTCATACAACGCCCAAAGTGGAATGAGCACCGCTGTAACTTGTAAGATATACAGAGCTACAAATCTGCCTATTTCACGGTAATCGATAGAAAAAGAATGATGAGTACGTAAAAAGTATAAACTCAAAATTGTTTGAATAAGACCTGACAATGAGGTTGCTACTGCAAGACCATACGCTCCCCACATATCAACAAAGTAATAATTACCTGCAATATTAGCCAACGTTGAAATAACTGAAATGAACATCGGAATGCGCGTGTCATGAAAGGCATAGTAAAGACTTAAAAAGATTTTATTAAGTGAAAAACAACAGAGTCCAAACATATATCCCACCAAAATCCATCCTGCTTCAGGAACACGATCGGCAGGAAACTTTGAAGACATTGATGCAAACAGGGTAAGAAAAACCTGTTCTGATAAAAAGCACAAAATAAAAGTTGCGGGAATAGTAACCCACAATACAAGCTTTATTGACTCCATGAGGTACATATTGAGTCGTTCAGGGTTATCCATTTTTACACGCGTAAAATGCGGTAATAAAATCGTTGAAAATGCTGACGCAAACACGCCTAAAGGAATACCCATAAAACGATTTGCATACTTAATAAGCGTTACTGAACCGACAGCAAGATAGGATGCAAATCGCTGATCAATAAACAGCCCTACCTCCATCACACTCATGCTAATAAAACAGAGAAAGAATTTTGAAATAATTTTTACAAAATACTTGATCGTAGTGGCATCCCATTTACCAAACCCAAAACCAAGCTGCCAGTAAACCACTAAATGCATTAAACATTGAATCGCACCGGAACCTAAAATTGCCCAACATAAAAACTCAACGTCATATCCATACGTTAAGCAGGCCATAACCGCACCAATAAAAACCACATTTAAAAGAACCGGTGCAAAGGAAGGAACAAAAAAATGATGCGCTGCATTGAGCGCTCCGCCAAGTAAGGCGCTTGTGGAAATAAAGAAAATAAAAGGCATTAAGATACGAAGCATGGGAACTGTTGCAGCAACCTGCTGAGCCGAATAACCGGGCGTAATAAATCGAATAGTCGCTTCAGCCTGCCACATAACAAGGGCACACAACACTAACAAGAAACATTCAAACACCACAAATGAAAGAGTGGTTAAACGATCAGCCGCAGCTTTACCTTCTTTTTTTTCAACCGTTAAAAAGGTAGGAACAAAGGCCGCAGTTAAAGCACCTTCAGCAAAAATTTTTCGTAATGAATTAGGAAGCATGAACGCAGTTGCAAAAGCGTCAGCAAAAATTCCAATCCCTAAAAAACGCATCACAAAAATTTCACGGGCAAGACCAAGAACTCTGCTTGCAAAGGTATTAATTCCTACTTCTAACGTTTTGAGCAAAATTGATTTTTTGCGAGCTGAGTGTTCTTCCATGGGTGCCCCTTTTAGAAATTATGATTCGGTGGCAATTAAGATACCATCTTTCAAACTAAACACCAGTTGCATCATACGTGCAATTTCTGGATTGTGTGTGCTGATAATAAGTCCCATCTGCCATTCTTTTACACATGAAAGAACCAACTCCATAACCTCAAGTCCCGTTTCATGATCAAGACTTCCTGTCAACTCATCTGCAAGTAAAAATTCCGGTTTGGTAATAAGTGCTCGTGCAAGCGCTACCCGCTGCTTTTGCCCTCCAGAAAGCCTTCCGACTTCCCATGAACCCATTGCAGCCAAACCAACTCTCTTTAAGAGCTCAAGAGCTTTGCGTTGCGCATCGCTCCATGAATCGCCCGCAATAATAGCGGTAATCATAATGTTTTCAAGCACAGAAATTTCTTTAATTAAATAGGGGTATTGAAATACCAGTCCGATTTTTAAAGCACGTTCTTGAGCAGTCAAAGATGATACTGAAACATTTCCCAACATTACAGTGCCCGTTGTTGGCTGATCAAGACCACCCAGGATATGAATGAAAGTCGATTTACCACTCCCTGAAGCGCCGGTAATTGCATAGGTTTTTTGGCGGCTAAAAGAGTACTCAATACCCTGCAGTACCGTGATAAAATCAGATGAACCCGAGAATGTTTTGGTAAGCTGTACAACACGCAGAGGCAAAGAACCTTCCATAAACCACCTTTTAGTTTGAACAAACTTTTTTAAAGATTCTTAATGAATACCATCTTATCGATTCCATTACAAACGATATTTGCAAGAAGGCCACCCAAAGTATTGTTTTGTAAGAGGTTCCTCTTCTACACTAACTAAAGATCATGTGATAGAAGCTTATACAGGGGGAGCGTCTCATGAAGTCGCTAAATGAAGAGTTAAACAACAGTATTATTTCGGAAGTATTGCCGGTCATCCCAACCATGGATGTCGTCGTCTTCCCCCATATGATAGTACCTCTTCTGGTGCTTGATGAGCGCATCATCAATGGGATAAACCAAAGTTTAAATGGTTCAAAAAAAGTTCTGTTACTCGCTGCTAAAAAGAAAATCGATAATGCCCAGGGCGCAATCGGTACCAAAGATCTCTATGAAGTTGGTACTGTTTCTTCAATTATGCGACTCATCAAGATTCCAGAAGGCGGAGTAAAGATTCTTGTGCAAGGCATTGCTCGTGCACGTGTTACTGATATCATCACCGATGAAAACATTTTGAACGCTTCAACTGAAACCATCGTTGATGAGATGATCACACAAGAAGAACTGACTCCTTACATTAAGAATATTAAAGAAATCGCTGAAAAAATCAGTATATCTAACCAATCATTTAGTCCAGATTTTCATATCATCTTGGGCAAAATGAATGATCCAGTAAAAATTGCAGACTTTATTCTTTCACATCTCAATTTAAACGTTGAAGATGCACAAGCGCTGCTTGAAACAAAAGATCAAGCTGAGTTTTTAGAAGGAATTTTAGGACAACTTAATAAAGAAGTTGAAGTTGCAGAGACACAAGAACGAATCAGAAACCGTGCACGCGACTCCATGAACAAAGCACAAAAAGAGTTTTATTTGCGTGAGCAACTTAAAGCTATTAAACAAGAACTTGGCGAAGATGACGGCGAAGATATCGATCAAATGCGTCTTAAACTGACAGAACTTCACCTTGAAGATGAAGTTCGTGAAGAAGTCGTTCGTCAGATTAACCGTCTTGAAAAAACTTCACCTGACTCAGTGGAAGCAACTGTGACAAGAAACTACATTGAAACAATGCTTGCACTTCCATGGAACAAAGAGACCGCTGACAATCTTGATCTTTCACATGCAATGCAGGTGCTTGATGAAGACCATTTCGGTCTTAAAGAAGTTAAAGAACGTATTCTAGATTTTATCTCTGTAAGAAATTTAAAAGCTGATGGCTATGCTCCAATCTTATGTTTTGCGGGTGCTCCAGGGCTTGGAAAAACATCTCTTGGCAAATCAATTGGGCGTGCACTTGGGCGCGAAGTGTTTCGTATTTCAGTCGGTGGACTAAAAGATGAAGCTGAAATCCGTGGACATCGCAGAACCTACGTTGGGTCAATGCCAGGAAGAGTTATCCAAGGTATTAGAAAAGCAGGAAGTAAAAATCCAATCATTATCATCGATGAAATTGATAAAATCGGTGCCGACTTTAGAGGCGATCCTTCAGCAGCAATGCTTGAAGTTCTTGATCCGCAACAAAACAAAACATTTCACGACAACTATTTAGGGGTTCCTTTTGATCTTTCAAAAGCAATCTTTATCGCTACCGCTAACGATTTAAGTGCTGTCTCTGAACCACTTCGTGATCGTATGGATATCATTCAGCTTTCTGGCTATACCACTGCAGAAAAACTCAATATTGCAAAACAACACCTCGTACGACGCGCAATCTCAGAAACAGGCCTTGAAGGAAAAGGTATTGTATTTAGTGATGCAGTACTTCTTGATCTTATTGAATGTTATACTCGTGAAGCTGGTGTAAGAAACCTTGAACGCGTTATTAGAAAACTTTGTTCAAAAGCTGCACGCGCTCTTGTTGAGAAAAAAGAATCTCTTGTGTTTATGTCAGAAAACCTTGAAAAGCACCTTGGACCAAAACAGATCATTGATTATGACAATAGCACAGAAAATCAGATCGGTATTACTAACGGCCTTGCATGGACGCCGTTTGGTGGGGAAATGTTGAAGGTTGAAGCAATCTTGATGCCAGGAAAAGGTAAAACTATCTTAACAGGCCAACTTGGCGATGTTATGAAAGAATCTGCATCAGCAGCCCTCAGTTATGCAAAAGCACACGCTTCAGAGTTTGGTATTTTACCAACGCGATTTACTGAGTTTGATATGCATATTCATATTCCTGCAGGCGCAGTACCAAAAGATGGTCCTTCTGGCGGAATCACCCTTCTTTCTTCAATTCTTTCAGCGTTAACCGATCGTCCTATTAATGCAAAATTTGCAATGACTGGTGAAATCAACTTACGCGGTAGAATTATGCCTATCGGCGGAGTGAAAGAAAAGATCCTTGCAGCAAAACGAAATCATATTGAGACAGTTATTCTTCCCTATCAGAACAAAAATGACGTTGCCGACCAGGCTGACATTACCGACGGCATTAATGTGATCTGGGCAGAGAATGCTAAGGAAGTTCTTGATCAAGTACTACTTCCTCTTGTAGCAGTCTAAACTCTCATGAAAGTGTTGACGATCGGTTCTGCAACACAAGATATGATTGTAAGCTACCAAGACTCAGACCTTAAAGATGAAGCTGCCTATCCCTGGAAGGAAGGCAGCAAAATCGAAATCAAAACAGTCTACAAAGCAACAGGAGGCGGAGCTACCAATAGTGCCGTCTCTTTTTCTCGTCTAGGGTTTGATACAACCACCTGTTTTAAAATCGGTAACGATGCTGCAGGAAAACAAATTCTTCAAGAACTGAATGCTGACAAAGTACAAACACTCCACACAATCTCATCACAAGAAACCGGATTTTCATTTATTCTTCCTACTCCCAGCAAAGACCGTATTATATTTACTTATCGCGGTGCAAACACGACCACAACAGACAAAGATATTCCCTATGACTCATTTGGATTATATGATTGCCTTTACATCACCTCTCTTGGCCATGAGGCAGCTCAACTGCTGCCCAAAATTACACACACTGCCCAAAAAAAAATAATAACTCGTGGCATTAAAGTTGTAGTCAATCCTGGCGCAAGCCAACTGACTTACAACAGCGCAGCACTTAAAGCAGCTCTTTTCTCAATTGACGTTTTGATTATGAACGTTGAGGAAATGAAACAATTTATGACAACCCTTAAACCACGCTTTTTTAAATCAACCGGCAAAGGAATTAAGCCACAAGGCCCCGCTCTTTTTCAAACAACACTCTCTCATGGTCAAATTACGTTTACCGCGCACGAATATTTTTCAGAAATCTTAGGGTGTGGGGTAAAGCGTGTTGTGGTCACTGATGGCAAGCGTGGTGTGTATGTGGCCACCAAAGATACCCTGTACTTCCACCCCGCATCATCAACGCAGCCGATCAATACCCTTGGTGCTGGCGATGCATTTGGGTCCTGTTTTGTTGCTAGCTTGTTACAAGGTAAAAGTCTTGAAGACGCAATCAGATGCGGTATTATCAATGCTGGTTCAGTCATTGCACACTCTAATGCAAAAGAAGGACTTTTATCTCTTTCAGCACTTGAAAAACAACTTTCAAAATTTGATAAGAGTTTGCTCAAAACTTATTCGTTTTAAACTTTTAGAATTTTAATCCATTATTTAAAGGTCTTATAAAAAACATTTTTTATTATTCAAAAGTTCATCGTACTGTTATTCCGTATTTTAAAGACTTCAAGTTTGTGGGGGCACTACGCGTGCCTGCGTCAAAGAGGTTTTGGCCAACCTCTCTGAACTCTGGGCCTTTTTTTAATACACGCGCCCGATGCCTACGAAGAATTGCTGACGCAATTTTATCGCTTACATTGTGCGCTAATGAGGACTTCTTGTACACGATCCGTTTTTACCAATTGAGGTGATTGTGGCTTATGTCCCTAGCCCCGTACTGACATATCGAATTTTTCATAATAAATAATTTAGTAAGGTACCGCATAAGCGCGCCATGCTTCCGTCTAGGTTAAAACCTGTTCTTCGTAGCTTTATGCGGAGTAGAACTTCGTCGGACTTTGGGCGTTAAATTGCCTTAGCCCGAGGAAGCTGAAAGCGAAAACGGGTCGCGTGTATTAAAAGGTCCGGGAATCAAAAGGGGTTTGACCAGAAACCCTTTTTGCCCTGCGTGGGAACGCTCCCAAATTTTGAAATTGGTAAAGAAACAGAATAACAATGCCATTAACTGAAATTAGTAAAAAATAGAATTATGAATTTTAGAAAATCCCTCTTAAAACTAAAAACCCGACTTTTTGCCCTTTGACAGGGCCTCCATTGGCTGTTACACCTAGAACACAGTATATGTTTCTAGACGCATCTACATTGGAGAATGCTATGAAATTAATACAATCTTTTTGTTTCACTTTTATGTTACTCACATTTTACACACCCCTTAATTCACAAACTGCCCCTGAACAAAGAGAAGCTCAAACTTTAGTAAAAGTTTCTTTTGAAATGTTTGATGATATTACTCTTTCTGAAACACTTATTCGTTTAGGCAAGGTGGCATTTAATAAAGCAACACCAGAAGAAGAGCTCTGGTTTAGTCATCTAGTCGTCTTTATTGATACGCTTGAGGCGCTTAAAAAATCTATGGAAGAACAGGAAAATCCAAATTTCTATAATGACCTGCTTGAAAGCCTTAAAGGAAACAAAAAGGCGCAACAGCGCGTAGCCGCTCAATCTGCACAAAAAGCAATTGATCTCTATCTTAAAACACAAAAGGAAGAATGGGCAAAAGCACTTAAAGAAGATGGCACCTCTTTGTACACCCAAGACCAACTTGAAGAGCTTGAAAGACGCGCACCTATTTCTCGCATTAAACGAATTATCACTGGCCAGGCAAGCAAAAAAGAACGCATGGCGCTCTGGGTCGTTATAAAGTGTAAGAATGCCGTACTTAAAATACGTTCTTGGCGTGGTGGCACAAAGCTAGGATTAAAAACAGAAAAAAACGCAATCAAACAAGCGCTTACAAAGCCTGCCACGTCACTTGCCAATTAACTACTAAAAAAGAGTCTTTTTAAGCTCCCTGAGCTTATTTAAGGCTTTTGACAGTCCCCCTAATTGCAGTTAATCTAAAAATAGATGGGGGTTATTATTTATGAAAAAAAATTTATTGATTTTGTGTGCACTAGCCACGATTGGAACTGAGACTATCTGTATGTTTGAGTCTTTTGCCACGTTCAAACAGAATACTCTGTTTAATATTAATGGTTTTAGTTCAAACATCACTTCAAAATTTAGTTCATGTAATCCACGCGGTCTTATGGATTTTAGTTTTTTTAGTGTAAGTGATCTTTCAGAGTCCTTACTGTCTAAAACTATACTAACTGCGACCGGACCTGTTTTGGGTCTTACCACACTTGCAGCTTCAACATATTTTTTTAATTATTTAAATAAAAACAACTTTAAAATACACCCCAACGTTGCAAACCTTTACACCCATGTCCCTTTGTATTTTATAGGGCTTTATGGTGTACAATTTTGACTCAAAGCATTTAGATCTCAGTCCACAAACTCTGTGAGCTCTTTATTAATTCCTAGCGCTTCGTATCTTGCAGGCACAGCTCTTTTGGGCTATACACTTTCTGCCCTATTACAAAAAACAATGGCGGTTGATAAAAAAATAATCCCAACTAATTTATCCACAACCACACCCTTTCCAAAAGATCGACTACTTGCAGATGCGGCAGAAGAATTCCATGAAATCTTAAAAAACCCTGAAATAAGTACTCAAAAAAAACTGCACTTACTCGGCGATATATTCTGGGACATGGGCGAATTATGCCGACAAAATTCTATTGATTGGTCTAAAATCAATATGACCCAAAAGAAAAAAGTCAGTAATTTTATCGAATTAATATAGTAATCTTAATTTCTTTAAAAAATCGATTTTAAACTATCTGAGCCTATTTTACCCTTTGACGCTCACCATAAAAGAGACTATGATTGAAAATATGGAGGAATACTATTATGAAAAAAAATCTATTGATCTTATTGGCTTTTGCCACACTCGGGACTAAAACAACTTATACGTTTGAGAAATTTAAAGCACCTTTTAATCTGAGCATCGTTCCAGGTTTTAACGGTTTTAATTCAAGCATTTTTCAAAAATTCAGTACTTTAAATTCAACTAATCTTATAGACTTTAGCCTTATTGCTGGAGCCACTCTTTCAACGGCGTATACTCCTAAAAATATAATAACCGCTGGCTCTCTTTTAGGCCTTGCCACCCTTGCCGCTTCAACACGCGGATTTAAAGATTTAACGGCAAACCTTAATCCTAATAAAGATAATACCTACCCAAGCACTTTTATCGCTGGAGCATCAACTGCTTTAGGACTTGCGGGCGTCAGCTATGGCCTTATTACACTCAAATCTCAACAGATTCCTTCTGTGATTGGCTGTGCTGCTTATATGGGCGGAGCAGGACTTCTTGGTTATGGACTTTCAACACCTTTGATGAAAATGTCCAATTATTTTAAAGGACAGTATTCGTATTACCGCCATTCTGAAGCTGATAAAAAATCCCTTCTGTTAAATAACCTTATATCGAAAGAAGAGTTATTAGAAGATGCCGAAGAAGATGCTGTAAACATTGAATCTCAATATAATAAATGGTCGAGTTTAACTCCAGAAGAAAAGAAAAAGATGGAAACATATGGAGTCGATGAGCAATGGTTTCAAAAAAAGATAAAAGATAATATAGCTCATTATAAAGAGTTATTGTCTAGAGCAGTTGATTTTTCTGATATTGAAAAAGCAAATAAAGAATTAGATAGATATACAAAGTTAATCAACGATAATCCTCATCTTGGGCTTTCTGTTCCTCAATGGAAGACTCTGAGTGATCTAGACAGAAACAGATTTTCTGAAGAAACAATTGCTAGACTCGCAATAGAATATTATAAAAGTATATTTTAAACATCTATAAAACAGAGATTCCAATGAAAAAAACCATACTTACTTTAATCGCCCTTACAGCACTCTATACTCACTCTTCTTTTGCCGCTGAACAAAACCCTAACAACAACCCACAAGAAATGATTGCTGAACAACAGCTCCAAGAACTTGCGGCAATGATGGAACACCAAAAAGAAAGAGTGCAGCAAGCTCGCGAACAATTTGCACAACAAGAACAAACTACACTCATGCTTCTCGCAGCAAAAGCTGAATTAACAAGACACAAGCGAACTTGAAGCTTTTGTTGTATCAATGGCAGAAAGAAAAGCAGCTTTTCAAGCAGCAATCAATGAGATGCAAGCAAACGTTGAGCAAGAAGAAGGAAACGCAAACCAGTAAAATATTTATATCTGGTTTAAATTTCTTAATTTTTTAAAGTTACAAAAATAAAATACCAGCTTTTTGCAGTATGCAAACGGCTGATATTTTTTTGTACAAATTCCTGACAGGCGTATACTAAAAACAAATTCAAATGCCGCACAAAACAAAGCGTTTTCAAATGTGCTATACTGCAACCGGAAAAATTACTTTTTAAAAATGATAAGGAGTAAAAATGAAATTGATGCTTCTTTTTCTAACTCTTGCTCCCCACGCTCTGAGCGCAGGGCATGATCAGTTAATTAAGGACACCGCTGCATTAAGCACAGTTGCGGCGTATTGTTTTTTTCAGCAAGCCCAGTCAGCAACAGATCCTGTAACAACTGCTCATAGTTACTCGCTTGCAATGCTGTGCGCACTGGCACCGTGTACATATATTGTTGCAAAATTTATAAATTCTAATTCTAAAAGCACCCAAAATGTAGCACCAAAAAAGCACAAAGCCCCATTAATTTCTGATTCAGAAGTTGAGTAATGTTTAAAAAGAAAGCACTAACTATGAAATTTTTTTTAGCACTTGTTGTTATTATTACAACCAGCATTATCTGTTTTGCCGGATGCACTCAAGAAAACAGTACCAATGTAAACACTCAAACACTTGCTTCGACCTCTTTTTTTGACCTCTCAGCCCAAACAATTGATGGCAAAACTGTGTCGATGAATGAGTATAAAGGTAAGTATATTCTTGTAGTTAACACCGCTTCAAAATGCGGATACACCTCGCAGTACAAAGATTTAGAAAAGTTATATCAACAGTATAAAGATCGTTTGGTCATTCTTGGATTTCCTTCAAATGACTTTTTGTGGCAAGAACCAGGATCAAATGAAAAAATTAAAACATTCTGTGAAGTAAACTATAAAATTACCTTTCCGATGTTTGCCAAAATCAGCGTAAAAGGCCAAGACAAAGACCCAATCTATCAATGGCTTACCGATCCGAAACTCAATGGATGGAACAGCACAAAGCCGGGCTGGAATTTTAATAAATATTTAGTTGATAAAGAAGGCAAGCTAATTGCACATTTTGGATCAAAAGTTGAACCACTTGCAGATGAAATTACTTCCCTCCTTAAGTAAATGCTCTTTAAAATACAGTCAACTGAAAAACGTAACCTTTACCATAAAAAGAGACCATTCATGAACAAACATTTTTCCAGTGTTCTCATTTTAAATTTTCTCATTTTGCTTACCCCTGCACGCGCTGCAGAAAAAGTCTCGATCGATGTTGGATCTTTTGAATTTAATTTTAATAATCCTACAAGATACGATACTTCCATTTCACACGAAACTTTTGCAGACGGTAGCTTAAAAATTACCTTTCACTGTCAAGAGATCCCTCCACACCCTGCTCAAACTATTGCAATGACAACTAATTGCGACCTTAAACCTCGTACGCTATGGTTAAATGGTGATGCTATAGCAAGCATGGACAATCCTCAAACAAAATTCGAAGATGCGTTTAAAGAGTTAGAAGGACTTACTGTAGCAGTTGCATTAAATAGTAATGAATCAAATTCTGTTATAGCATTAAAGAAAGCGGATCGTTCTACAACGCAAAATTTAATAAATTTTATCAATTACCTTCAGTCAGCAGGAAAAGATGATTGCACTCATGTTGTTAAAGCTTTGTACTATGCACAGCACTGTCACTATGATCTGTTTCGGTCATTTCACGAAATGTATGCGGCTGTAAAAACTGATTTTTTAAGAGCTCATCAAGAACACACAACAACAGCCCCTTTTCCCTTTGAATCATTTCCTGAACCTATTATCAAATAAAGAAAAAGCACTTGCAGATATCAATTGCTTTAGTGCAATCATCAAAAAATATATATGTTCTGATTTTTTTGTAAAAATTGTAGATAAAGAAGGAAATTTATATACACTTCCCCGTCCAAAAGAAGAAAAGTCCTCATTGGTAGAAGTTCTTACAAAAAAAATGTCTGCAAAAGACGAACGCGCTCACCAAAACGCATTGTGTGCCTACTTTAAAAGTCTGAAACCTACCCCTGAGAAGAACTCTTAAGGGCTTTATATGCCTGGATTTCTCAACGAACCTTTACAACAAGCGGGCAAAAGATTAGTTTGAGAGCAGAATATTCTATCAAGGGGTCACATTCATGGCGTTTCAAAAAAGTCCTTCAGAGCAGGGTCGTGTTCTGCGCATCAGTGGAACAATCGTTGATATCCAGTTCCCTCAAGAGCAAACTCCCGAAATTTTTAATGCCGTCACTGTACTTATTCCAGAAGAACACAATCCTGGAAAATGCCGCAAGGCCGGCCTTGAAGTTGCTCAACAGCTGGGCGACGGAATTGTCCGTTGTATCGCCCTTGAAGATATTTCAACCATTAGGCGTGGGCTTCAGGTAATTGATTCGGGCGGGCCCATTACAGTTCCTGTAGGTATTGAAACTCTTGGTCGTATCTTTGATGTTCTAGGTAACACCATCGATAACAAAGGTCCACTAGCCAACTCAACCCACGAACGCTGGCCAATCCACCGCAACCCACCTACTTTGATAGAACAAAACATTCAAAACGATATCCAGGAAACAGGAATTAAAGTTATCGATCTTATCTGCCCGTATATGAAAGGTTCAAAAATCGGACTTTTTGGGGGCGCAGGGGTTGGTAAGACCATTCTTGTTATGGAACTTATTAGAAATATTGCCCTTGAACATGGCGGTTACTCAGTCTTTACCGGTGTGGGCGAACGTACCCGTGAAGGTAATGATCTGTGGCTTGAAATGAAAGCCTCAAAAGTTCTTGATAAAACAGCACTTGTATTTGGCCAAATGGGAGAAGTTCCGGGAGCGCGTTTACGCGTTGCACTTACCGGATTGACCATGGCTGAATATTTTAGAGATACTGCAAAAAAAGACGTACTTTTGTTTGTAGACAACATTTTTAGGTTTGTTCAAGCAGGTTCTGAAGTATCAGCACTTTTAGGCAGAATGCCTTCTGCAGTAGGATACCAACCAACTTTGGCCGCAGAAATGGGTGCATTTCAAGAACGTATTACCAACACAGTAAACGGTTCAATTACTTCAATTCAGGCTGTCTACGTTCCCGCTGATGATATTACCGATCCAGCTCCTGCAACAACGTTTATGCATCTTGATGCAAGCACGGTACTTTCACGAAAACTTGCAGAACTGGGTATTTATCCTGCTATTGATCCTTTAGAATCAAACTCAAAAGGCCTTGATCCTTATATTGTGGGTCAACGCCATTATAACGTAGCGCGTAAAGTACAAAACATTTTACAACGCTATAAAGAGCTCCAAGACATTATTGCTATTTTGGGGATGGAAGAACTTTCTGAAGAAGATAAAACCACGGTACTGCGTGCTCAAAAAGTACAAAAGTTTTTGACTCAGCCGCTTTATGTTGCTGAAACATTTAGTAATATCCCAGGATCCTATGTTCCTAAAGAAACAACCATTTCTGATTTTGAAAAACTGCTCAATGGCGAGTGTGATGAGTGGCCAGAACAAGCATTTTATATGGTTGGCGATCTTGAACAGGCTCGCAAAAAAGCACAACTCATTCATGAGAAAGAAAAACGCTCGTGAAATTGATTATCATCAAACCCGAAGATAAAAAGGCCTACGAGATTGTCTGGGCGGAATTTAATACCCCAGAAGGTAATTTTGTAATCCAAAAAGACCATATTCCAACCACGCTCGTACTTTCTGACAACAAAGAGATCGCCTTTGGTCTTAAAACGGGAAAACAGGAATCTCTGATTCTTAAAAATGGGGGCATCGCCCAAATTACCCAAACAGAAATACTCGTACTTATTAGTCCATAGGAAACTTCATGAAGAAAGTATTGGGCACCATTGTAGGGGGATCGCTTACTGAAGGCCTTGAGATGCGGCTCAATCATGCAACTCCCCTTGAAAGCATGAAGACGGGAAAATTTGTTTCAATTGCCGGCAAAGATTATACCTTTTTTTCTCTTGTTACCGATCTTTCACTTCATGTCACTCATCCTGACATCGTGCTCTATCCTCCCTCGCCTCAAGAAGAGCTGCTTACCAGCTTTTTACAACGTTCAAACATGTACGCAACGGCACATTTAAAACCGATGGTCATGCTTAATAAACAGCACGAAGTCTCACCCGTAAAAACAATTCCTAACCACTTTTGCCAAGTATATGAAGCACAAAAACAGGACGTTGCACTCATTTTTGGCGATGAGCTTGACGCTTCAAAAAAATATTTCAGTATCGGCAAGCCGCTTGATATGGATACGCCCGTATGTATTGATCTTGAAAAACTGACTGAACGCAGTACCGGAATTTTTGGAAAAACAGGAACAGGAAAAACATTTTTAACTCGCCTTGTTCTTGCAGGACTTATTCATTCACAAAAAGCGGTCAATCTCATTTTTGATATGCACAGCGAGTACGGACTTCAGGCACGCAAAGAAGGCCCTGGTTATTCATTTGTTAAAGGGCTCAAAACTCTGTTTCCCGATCGTGTGGCAATTTTTTCTCTTGACCCAGTTTCAACACGACGACGAGGAGGCTCTTCAGACGTTGAGGTGCTATTAACCTATCAAGATGTACACGTGGAAGACATTATCTCACTAGGGCAAGAATTAAACCTTCACTCGACCGCGCTTGAAGCTGCCTATCTTATTCACGCTCGCTACAAACACAACTGGCTTCAAGTGCTGCTTGAACAGGAAGATATTAAAGAGTTTGCAAACAGTATCGGCGCCCATCCAGAATCAATTGCAGCACTTTATAGAAACTTAAAACGAATAGAACGTTTACCTTTTTTAAAACCAGCAGCCGCGGGCGCTCATAAATACGATTCAGTTATTGATACCATGATGGAATATCTGGCAAAAGACATTTCAGTCTGTGTCGAGTTTGGTAACTTTACCTCAACGTTTTGCTACCTGCTCATTTCAAACATTATCACCCGCCGCATTCACTCTGAATATATTGCTAAAACTGAAAAATTTTTAGGTTCACAAAAAAAAGAAGACGAACCTACAAAACTTATGATTACCATTGAGGAAGCTCATAAATTTTTAAATCCGTCTGCTGCATCACAAACTATTTTTGGGACCATTGCTCGTGAAATGCGTAAATACTATGTATCACTTCTGGTCGTCGATCAGCGTCCGTCAGGCATTGATCAAGAAATTATTTCACAGCTGGGCACCAAGATTGTTGCACAATTAAGTGATGAAAAAGATATTCAGGCAGTGCTTACCGGCACCCATAATGCACAAACCCTACGATCGGTCATGGCAAGCCTTGATACCAAAAAACAGGCGCTCATTCTTGGTCATGCAGTTACCATGCCCATCGTCGTGCAAACACGTGAATACAATGAAGATTTCTATAGAAGTGTATCACTCGTTTCAGGTGCCGATGTTCAAAAACTCATGAAAGAACTTTTTTAAGTATTTAAAGTTTCACACTGGCGATGATAGTACATCATCTGATAAGCAATAACAGCTGCCAACGACCCTACCCCCGCGTAATAAATTGCTCTACATGCAGCAACTGTTTCGTCAACCCAGGAAAGGGCCTGCTGACGATTTAACTCATCTTGAGAGTCTCGCATTAATTCAATAGCAATTGTGACTTTATGGGCAATATCAAGAGTGTGCTCCTGCTTTGCGCTCTCAACCTTAGCTCGATAAGCTTTCTTTGACTTTTGAGGGATACTTGAACTCTGTCTTCTCATTCTTCCCAGAACTGCTTTTTCACCTGAACTCATTTGGGTAGGAACACGACTTAAATCTTCATTATCTTGACTTGGTTTATCTGAACTTTCAGACCCCTGACTTTCTGACCTGTCTTCTTGTGCGACACTTTCAATCGTTTCATCAATGAAATAGCCATCTTCATCTTCTTTTTGACCTTCAGGTCTTTCAAGGTATACCACCGCTCCTGGATGCTCCACTCCCTCGGGCGCTCTACTGACCATCCCTTCAACTCTTTCTGGGTCTGCAAAAGATTTTCCTTTGGCCAAAGCACATTTATGCAAACGCTGATCTTCTTTACGCTTTTGCTCAAAAGAAAGCTCTGGTCTAACAAGCGGCGATAGTGGCTTAACAATTACAGAATTACCTTGACCTGCTGCAGTCAATGCGGCAACTGCAGGATTAATTGGAGTAAATTTTTCAGATGCTTGTAAGAGAGTACAAAAGACCATACTTATCACGACACTATTACGCTTCATAACACACCCCTTTTTTCAAAAACCCCTTGAATCCCTTTTTCTAGTGTAGAAATTAACGAGCCCTAAAAAAAAGAATTGCCCAGAATTTTTCAAACAAATTTCCTTTGATATGCTTAAATATCGATATTTTTATAGAGAGGAAAAAGTAATGAGCGCACAACGTATTTCAAAAACCAAGCGTTTTTATAAAGAAGACTTTGAGTCAGAATTTAACATTCGCTACCTTGATCACTGTGAAATAAAAGACCCACGCTTACTCAACTGGGATGTTTATCAGGATAAAGAATACACGGTTAATCCAAAACTCAATGACCGCCTTGCGCAAATGTATGGCCCACAAGTGGAAGCCGGATACTGTGCGCCTATGTACATTAAATGGGTTAACAAAACGGTGCAATACGGTGCGTACGCAGAAAAAGCAATCAAAAAAGGTGAAATGATTGCCGAATACACCGGCATCCTTGAAGAGGATGTCTATTTTGATGATGACAACCTTTATCTCTGGGATTATCCAACCTTTTTATATAAACAAGAACCTGGCAAAAAAAGAAGAAAAAAAATAACGTTCTGTGTTAACGCAGAAAAGGCTGGAAACTTTTGTCGTGCTATTAACCATAGTTTACGCAAATACCAAAATGTTGGCACGATTATCCTTCCTTACAATAATTTTTGGCATGTGGTGTATATTGCTCAGCGCGATATTGCAAAAGGCGAACAGCTGCTCACTCATTACGGAATGGCGTATTGGCAAGATAGAAAGATTGTTCCTTTTCCTATTACACCTGATATGTAAAAAGTCGTTTTTATTATTTTCATAACGCTATTTTTAAAGTTAATTTTTCTAGAGCAAAGTTAATGGCATTGTAGTCCCGTGTTATTTACCAACTTTTGTTTATAGGGCGCTTCCCGCGCAGGGCAAGAGGGAGTTCTGGTCAATTCCCTCTTAACTCCCGGACCTTTCAATACACGCGACGAGATGCTTACGAAGAATCGCTGTGCGATTTTATCGCCTGCATTTCGCGCTTATGCGGCCTTCTTGTACACGATCCGTTTGTACCAATTGAGGTGGTTTTGGCTTATGTCCGTAGCCCTTTGCTGACCTGTCGACTTTTACCAACTAACAAGCCTGACACTCTGTTGAAAATAATTAAGTAAGGTACCTCATCAGCCTAACTTGACGTTGACAAAACTGCAGAGCGGTTCTTCATGTCAATTTAGGCGTGTATTGAAAAAAAGAGATGGGGTCCAGGGGGTTAGATCTGGAACCCCGCTGGCGCTGGCCCGCGCAGGGCCCCTAAAGACCTTAATCTTTAAAAAAACAGTAGTAAGAAGGTGAAAAGATTATTTTAAAGTTTTTTTTAAAATAGAGTTATGAAAAACAAATCCCCACTCTTATTCTTAAATTGACAATATCACCCCCCATTCTTATACTGACCCGGAATTTTAAAACTTCTGCAAAAAAGGAATGTCATGAAAAAGATAGTTTATTTATTCTTAACATGTGCACTTTTTTGTCCTGCAAATTATGCAAACTTTCCAGAAACCAATTCACAAAATTCTGAGTATGTAAAAGCTGACGATGAATCACTCTACAACTTTGTTCAAGCGCGCTGTTCGTATTATATGGGAGCAGCGTTTGCACGCTCGTCATTGACTGATAGAAAAGCTTTATACGATAGAATTATTAATGACTGCGTAGGCACTCATAACATAGGAACAACCGTTTTTCACAAAAAACTTGTTGAAAAATCTGTACACTGTTGGCTTGCTGATTTTGCAATACGCAAAGCCTATCAATGGGCACAACAACAAGGGGCTGATCAAAGTTATGCAACCACGTTTCCAGACCAGGTAAAAAAAGATATTGACCACCACCTATCAGACGTCTATCGTCGCTCATACAGTTTTGGCGCTCCACAAGCCTCTCCCGAACTTCCTGAAAAGTTTTTTGAACCGTATCTTGCACAACCACCAGCAACGTATCTTGCTCCCGAAGAAACAGACAATACACAAGACTCATCACACAACGCGACACGCTTATGGAGTAACTTTATTAACAGCCTTGTAGAACTTTTTTCACCAGACGCTCACAACCAACAACGCCCTGAAGCTACTCCAGCAACAATAATTCAGCCTCCTTTAATTCCCTCTGCTCCACCTCTTGAAGATAATTTACCGGCAACAAAATTATTTCCTACCGATGAGTGTGGCGCAAGTTGTTTTACTAACTTTAAAGATGATCATGTTGAAAGAATTTTTCTTCCCTGTGGACACAACTTTTGTGCTGATTGTCTTAAAAGCTGGATGCATACAAGCGGCCACAGCTCCTGCCCACAGTGCAGGTATAATTTAGTTCACGGTCAACGCACCAGAATTTTTGAAGTGCTTCGTAATAAATCTCTCTATTGCGCAGGTTGCAACACTGGCGAAGGTCCTTTTAAAACTCTTACGTGCAAACACAAATTATGTTCTGCCTGCATCAAGGGATGGCGATCAACACCATTTGCAAACACCTGCCCACGATGCTGCAATACCATGAGAAACCCACAGTAGTGCTATCATTTATTTATTAAAAAGGAGTTCTATGAAGCTGTACGCATTTACAGTAGGATTGCTACTCAGTTTTCCTTGCTTTACACACACGCAGGAAATGAAAGCACTCTTATATCAGCCTGCACAAACCGAGCTTTCCATTACCGATCAGGTAATGCGCAATTTGCGCTCACAAGATATTCAGTTTATCGATGTGACATTTTCTGATGTGCTTGGCAATCTTAAAGAAATTACTGTTCCGACTAACAAAATTGGTTCTGCATTAAAATATGGAATGTTTATCGACGGATCGTCTATTAAAGGATTTACTCAAATTTTTGAAAGCGATTTGTGTCTTGAACTTGATCTAGAATCATTGTCTGTTTCACCATGGCAAATTGAAGGAATTAAAACCGGTCGCTTTTTTTGCACCGTTGTAGACGCTGACGGCAATCCCTTTGCAAACGATCCGCGCGCAGTATTACAAAAAGAAATCGAGAACGCACGCACAATGGGATACACCTGTTTATGTGGAACTGAACTTGAATTTTTCCTCTTTAAAAAAGATGGTTCAGTTTTAATTCCTGTTGATAACAACGGCTATTGTGATGTAGAAACTAATGCACGCATGAAAGCATTTAAAGAAACATTAGTCTATGCGCTTAATCACCTTGGACTTGATATTGAAAAGATTCACCACGAAGTTGCAACAGGTCAACTTGAAGTGGTGTTGAGCTATACCAATCCACTTGAACTTGCAGACAGAATTCAACTTGCAAAACACACCATCATAATGTTTGCCGCACAAAGTGACTACACCGCAGTCTTTATGCCAAAGCCGATTAAAGGGATCAATGGCAGCGGTATGCACATTCACGTAAGCCTCATGAGAGAAGATGGTCAGAACGCTTTTTATGATGCAACAAAAGAAAACTACTTATCAGATGAAGCACGATCATTTATTACTGGTCTTTTAGAGCGCGCACCTGAAATTAATCTTCTTTTTAATTTTGATGTTAACTCTGCAAAACGCCTTGTGCCTGGTTATGAAGCACCAGTATTTTTATGTTGCGGTTCAAAAAACAGAAGTGCTGCAATCCGTGTACCCGATGTAAGCAAAGCTGCTCTTGAAGGAACTAACGGCAAACCGGTTCGTATTGAGCTTCGCTGGCCCGATGCTTCATGCAACCCATATCTCGCTCTTGCTGGACTTTTTAGAGCTGGACTTGAAGGTATTAAAAATCAGGCTGCACCAACACCATTTATAAACACAAATCTTTATCATATTAGTCAGCAAGACCGTGAAACACTTGGTATAAAAACATTGCCTGCAACCTTTAGAGAATCAATTGTTCTTTTTGAAAAAAGTGATTTTGCACAACAACTTCTTGGCTCATCACTTCACCATGAAATTGCAAAACTCAAAAGAGCAGAACTTGAAAGTTTTAAGGCTGCAACCAATCCTTTGGCAATAACTCAGTGGGAACATGCTCACAGCACAGGATTGAAAGATATACAAATTAAACAGTGTGCCGCGCACTAACAAAAGGACTGCGGCTTGAGCTTGACAACGAAAAAGCTCAATGTTAGAATCGCCTCAGCTTTTGTTTAGAAATTAAAAGACGTCCCTAAACGAACAATACTTCGGTATTGTTCACCCCCCTAACCCTTCAGCTTATTTCTTAAGTTGAAGGGCTTTTTTTCAGCTCATCTTTTTTCATGATTTTTATGTACTTCAAAATTAATTAATGTCGAACACGTAATTTATTGAGACAAAAAAAGAGCCCTGTTTTTACACAGCAGCTCTTTTTTATTTTGTATAAAATCAAACCTTAAAAGTTTGGCTTGGTCCACTCAAGAGGATCAACTTCAATGTTGTTCACACGCATTTCCCAATGCAGATGATAACCTGATGCGTAACCGGTTTTACCAAGTTTTCCAACTGGTGCACCGCGCTTGATCATCTGGCCAACTTCTAAAGACTCAGGAAAGCTATCAAGGTGATAGAAGAGTGAAAGTATTCCCCAACCATGGTCAACAACAACGGTGTTACCACTGTATGCATAACGATCTTTTACCACTACTCTTCCACTCTGTGGTGCCCAAATAGTGCTGCGTGGGTTGTTTACAATATCAACCCCTTTGTGCGCATAGAGCCCTTTTTCCTCAGAGGTACGAATGGTACCAAACTCTGTTGAAATACGAAGTACTTCTGTTGGTAAATAAAATGCGCCGTTCCACATTTTTTCTTTTGGAGACAACTCAGTTAATTTTTTGAGTTCATTGTTTAACAATTCTTGTGAAGCACCAATCTCTTTTTCCTCAGCAACTTTTTCTGCTGGTACATGAAGCACGTGTTTTTTAAATGGATAAGGAACAATCTGCATTTTTGCTTCAAGCTGTACCTGATTTTTTACATTGTCATAACAGTCAATTGAAAGCATGTACTCATTTGGCTTTGCTTCACATTCTACCGGCACAAACCCTTCATACACCAAAGATCCTTTTGCTTCAGGAAAGCACGGAAACTTTTGTGAAAGCACTTTGATATAAGCTTCTTTTAAAGGCTTATTTGACTGGAATTGTACATGAAGTGTACGTCCTTGAAAAACGCGAAACTCTGTATTTGCTTGCACAAATGCTGCTTGCAGTGGCGCGTTATCAATGACAATCTTTAGCTCTTTTGATACTTCATTTTTTTTGTAGTTTCCGGCAACAAGACGAATCTTAACCGTATGTTCACCATCAGGCTGAGTGAGTGTGTTAATGGTTATTGGATGCTCAAATGATGATTTACCAATCGGATAGTTATAAGCAAGAGGTTTGTCATCAAGAAACAACGAAACATGTTTTACTTTATAAGAATGTTCCCCGCCAATTACGCAGGCAACATCACCGCCATACGATTGACCATCCTCAAGACCTGCGATAAAAAATTTTGGGTCAGATTTATCAAAAAAGTAGTGGTGAGTCCTTATTCCAAGCCATCCTGCTAACACAAGACCCAACACCCACCCAAAAAATTTCGGCTTCAACATCTTATTCCTCACTTTTGCCGTGCATAAACTATTTGCTTGACTTGCTTTACACCGTTGAAGCATACAGAAAAAAAGTATTGATTCATAGTGGCCCGCAGCACTATCAAAAAAGGAAACTACCGATGCGGCTACATCTTTGCAGACAACTTATTCTTGTTCTCGCGTGCGCGCACGTAGGCGTCTTTACTCTTTATGCAGCCAATGAAGATCCTCTTGCAAGTCTTGGACTTGGATCTTCAAAAAAAACACAACCAAAACCTTCTGCCCAAAAACAAACGCCTTCCTTACCAAAAAATACTTCTTCATCCTTAACGGCACCCGAACTCCTTAAAAAAACAACGACTGGCTCTTCAAACACTCAACTTCTTATGTTACAAGCACCTCCTTCTCTTTCGCTTGATAACGCAGTTGCTCATCAAGTACTCACCGCTGATAGCTCTACACCTGCACAAAAGTTGTCAGTCATAACACGCCGCAACACTGACAGCTCGGTACCAGCTCAAGCGCTTGATGCCGACCCCGCAACTGCCGGTGCACAACAGATAACCTTTCTTAACAAAAAAACTCCTCCAAAAGGAGTCGACGTTGTTATGAACTTAGGGACAGCAAGCTTTACACAAACAAAAAAACAACCAACTCCTTTTAAACCTTCAGGCGATATTACTTCTGATGGAAACATTAACGCACTCTATAAAGAATTTATTGAAAGCATCTCAACCACCGTTGATAACTCTGGAGCAAGCTTCTTACCAATTTTTACTAAATTACACCTTGTCGCTCTTCACCAGATTTATAATTATTTGATGGGAGTATACGCAAGTCTTAATATGACCCACATTGACGATGTGCAAAGCTATGTCGCCCTTGAAAGTGTCTATGGTCTTAATGCAAAAACACTTATTATTAATCATTTAATTGGCATCATTGAAGCACAACTCAATCAAGCATTGCGATCGCTGTTTCCTGCCATGCCACGTGATCAAGCAACACATGCGGGAATGATGTGTATAGAATCGGATAAAGCAAGTCGCCCCGATCTTTTGATTGTTGATGTTGAACAGGTAGTGCTACAAATGTTTGAAACAAATGCAATCACTCCCGATCAGTGGACCTCTGTACTAAACAATCTTGTTGACCCTGAACACACAGATATTTTACAAAAAATAACCGATCAATCTTCACTTGCCGCAGCTACCAAAAAACTTGATCAATTTTTAAACAGCTCAATGGATCTTGGGGGAAAAACAGGATACGAAGAAAGTATTCGCACTGCTTTCAGTAAAGATCCAGAACGATCTCTTTTTAGCGGCAAAGTCCCGAGCGCGCGGGCATGGCAAGAGGTAATGAATAAACTTTCCTCAGCAACCACTGATGAAACAAAAATCCCCTCATACGTTTCATGCGCTCAGCAACTTACCCCTCAAGAACGATTTGCTCTTATTGATACGCTTGACCTTTTAACTGCACATTTTTCAAGCAATCAACGGATGCAAGACACCACCCTTCTTTTAAAAATGCTCTCTGGTTCTGTTCCTGAAATCGATCTCTCAGTCGGACAATACACTCTGCTGACCGATCTTGTTAAAACAGTTTCTTTTGCAGGACCAATTGAACAACAGATCACCAATCTCAAAAAAATTGCGGCTAATCTTTCAGGCGCACAACCACTGACTGAAGATGAAAAACAAACACTTCAAGGAATGGTTGCCTATTGTGCACTACGAATCGAAAAAGATACTGCATCAGCAATCAACCAAACGGTAGCAAAAGTTCAAAGCCTTATTAAAGACCGCATTTCAGAACTTTCAGACAAAGAACGCACTATCTTTTTAAGACTGAGCGGACTAACTGCGCTAGAACGTGGAGAGTTAAGAATTATTGCACAACAACTTTTTACTCCTGATAAAAAACTTTCATCGGTAGCGCTTACAAGACTAGAAGCACGAGAAAAAAAGTTATTTATCACAGGATTTAATGATTATAAACAACAAGAACCATCACTTTCTGACGCACAACGCTCACTGTTAGAGTCGGTTGTCCAAGCATTGTCAGCTGAAAATTTTGATCTTGCTCAACTTTCTCAAGGTCAACGCGATGCACTGTTGAACGCACTTTCAAAATTTATAGCCTATGATGCTGGCACGTACACGTACCAACAAGCAGAGCAAGATATGTATGCACTGTTTGATAAAACAGCGTTTGATAAAGCAACAGAAAAACTTGATGCAAAAAATGAAACATTGTTTGCACAGTACAAACCGTCTGAGCTGTTGATGCTTCTTGGTTCGTTTCAAGGCGCAGGCAGAGTTGTTGAAAGTAGAATTGCCAATCATGAAAAACAGGCAGCTCTTTTTGCATCACTCTTTGAGTCAGAACCGCAACTACAACGACAACTGTATTGGGCTTTGGGCAGCAATGAGTATGGCCATTTGATTGGCATTGGCAACCTCCTTGACACCACACAAACTCCTGACAAACAACCAACCGGTCAAAAAGATGAAACACTTTATGCTCAGGCCGAAGAACTTGATGCACTCTTAAATAGTAGTACCTTAAAAAACAGTTTTTCTCTTGCGTCTCTCAGTCCCAACAAGCGGACCATCTTAGCCGATCTGATCGCACTCTTTATCGCGCCACCGCAAGGGAAAATGCCTCTCGCTCAAGAAAACGCCGCGGACTTAAGTGCACAAAAAACAATGTCTTCAGGGTTTCTTGAAATGATACAAGATCTTCATATGAGTGACCCTTTTATTTCACAGCTTCTTACGCTCCCACACGCAGCTGATTTTCAATTCCTTCACACTCTTTTTGACACAGCAACTGCACCAAACATGCAACTAAGCTCTTTCAACGCTGAACAAAAACAGTTTCTTAAAACGATGCTTGAGGCCTATCAAGCGATCCTTGAAAAAGAAGATGGTGGTGCTCAAGACCACACCCCTTCCTCACAAACAGAAACAAGGGGACTTCAAGGTGCAACACACCCTCTTTCAGATGAAGATCACATAAATATCAGCGGTGTTGCTTCAATTTTACATGCGTTTAGTCATATTACCGAAACGCAAACTGCTTTTCTTAAAACATTGGGCGCGTATCTTAATTTCTTTACCCCTTACACCGCAACTCTTAAAGACGCTGATGATTCAAAAACAAAAGGACTTTCAAAGTTTGCAAACACTGCACAAAAAATCGCAGCCGAAATGAAAAATACCCCGGCACAAACAATTAATCCTCCGCTGTTTTTTTATGATAAAGAAACGCTGCGTAGCATTAAGATTCTTCCTTTCCTGGCCCGTAGCATTGAAGGAACTCAAAGCGTTCCTTATCCAACATTTGCCGTTGATCTGGTTCTTTCGGCTAACCCACTTTCAAGCAATCCACTAGAAAACAATCAAGTTCAGCTTGATACAGGCACCGCCATTACCGTTCCGAGTCTTACTGTCAAGTCACAAGGAGCTCCCTACTCACCGCGCTTTTTTATAAAAGATGAACAGGGAAACCCTCTGGCAAATGAATCCCGCCTGAATTTTGGATCATCGTCAAAAACTTCGACCGGGCAATTTACCCAAGAAGTGTTTAAAAACCAGACTGTTGCTTGGCTTGAAAAACGCACGGTACCAATTCAGGATCCTGCAAATCCAGGACATATTTACACCCCGACAAAAACAGCCAAAAAGGGACATGCGGGACTGTTTACCAATATTCCTGTGATCTCTCGCGATCCAGCTCGTAAAGATGGAGTCCTTGTTCGGCTCTATGAACAGGAACTAAAAGGACAGCCAGAATGGCTCAACTCTGAGCAAGGAATTCTTAAGATGATACGTATTTGTATGGGTGATTTTGCTTCGGGCCTTACACTGGATGAAACACTTTTTGATCCAGTACTCCACTTTATTTTTATGAAAGCACTTAAAACAACCAAAGTTCCTCAAGAACTGAGTAGCGCATCTCTCGATCTTTCTGAAGCTAATCTTGCGCGCCTTGAACAACAGTGCAACCTCTATCTGATACAAGAACATCTTGATCTGGCTGCCCAACAAAACAGTGTAAAAGCAGTTACCACAAACGGTGCAGCATGAAAAACATTAATCTAGAAAGGGAAACAAAGATGTATCAATTCATACTCTTTATCGCCCTGGCAGCAAACAGCATAGGTACCCTACAAAGCAATACGCATCGTGCACAGCATGTAGTGACACACGTGTTTGGTGAGCACGGAACCCAATCTAAACAGACTCACCGTGATGAAATACATGAACTGATTCTGCACCTACTTAAAAGCTCAGACTATGAAAAGATAACAATAGCCCAGCACGCTGCCCGTCGTATTACACTTGAACAAAAAGAGGTTGAGCAACGTCTTGCACAAGACCCACAAAATGCACCCGCATACCAGTACTCATTATTTCTTCTAAAGAGCCAGATTGCACACCTCAATAACTATCAAACAACTGCACGAAAAACTCTTTCGTGGCGAAACTATCTGACCGGAATCTTTGTGCAATGGTATAACTGGGCCCAGGCGCATCTCTATACCCTTCTTGGCAAACCTCATATTTTTACCTACACCCAGATAGCAGAGCGCCTTGATTTTTATGCCCACTTTGAGCGGGAACATATTTTACATGACTACACAAAAACCCTGTATTTACTGTCAAGCTATAAGACTCATCCCCTTCCTAAACTTATGATGTTTTGGAGTGATGAACAAAAAAAGAACGCACTTATTTCTCGTAGCAAACAGTTTAATAAACCGGTAAAAGTTCAAGGCGAAGCGGCACTTATTGAAGGTGTTGAGGTAGCCGATCAGATTCTTATGGATGCCGCAGAGATTGCTTTAACTGAAAGTACTCAGGTCGCAGCTGAAGAGGCAGCTCAAGCACTCGTCAATCCGGCAGCACTTGTTGAGCAAGCTGCAGAAACATTTGAAGAAACGCTAGGAAGCTCTGTCAGCCAGGTGGAAGAATCTCTGCTTGCAGACCTTGAAGGGTCAGCGGAAAAAGATCTTGCCGCCACAGAATCAGAGTCGACTGAAAACTCAGGCGCAGGCAAGAAAAAAGAACCCTCAAGTAAACGTAGTGAGCGCAGAAAAGCACGCGCGCAAGAACGCGCTAAAGTAGCAACAGAAGAACAATCAGCCCTTGAAAACCCAGAGACCTCAACGGTTAAAAAGGGATGGATAAAAACTAAACAATTTGTCAGAGCAGGCCTTGCAAAAGCAGGCATTTCCTCCGCACTAGATTTTGTAGAGGATTTTGTAACCGGCCCTGTCAATGATTGGTACAAAGCTCATATATACGACACTTTTATTGGACCAATGGAAAAAAACCTCCTGAAAGAAACACTTGATGCATTTCCTCATTGGATTCGCCCTGCTCTTGATATAGGTCTTCAAATGAACCTCATGCAAGGTGGAAACATGGTTATCTACTGGGAAAACAAAGATGATGCAAAGTTTTTCAAAACGCAGGCGGAAAAAAATACAAAACTCAGCAACCTCAGTTCAGTTGTTTCAAATACCCTTAAAGCACAAAAGGCTAAAAAGTTAAACCTTGCACGCACTACCTTCAGCCAACAAATGAGCTCCCTAGGTAACACCGGGTATCAAAAACTGAGCGAGCAGCTTGATGCAGAACGCGCCTATCGCGACCACCTCTTTTTTACTACCAAATCCCAGCGTTCATTTGTGGTGAAAAATGATGCACTCAGTATTGACCAACAGTTTACCACCTCTCTCATGTTAACTCCTGACACCATGAAACTTAAAGAGGGGCAAGTAGTTAACGGATGGCGTAATATTTTCAGACAAGGAAACTGGATATTCTCTCCAGAGTTAAACAGTTTTATGCAAACAGAACTGGTTGCTATCCAAGGCCAACTGCCTACCGACCAAGCAACAAAAGCCTTGTATAACAGCATCTTTAAAGAATTCTATCCGACAGCTGACTATCAGATTGTAGTAGAATGCACGATCACTGAAATTTCTTACCCCTGCATAGTTGGTGTAATTTTTAACAACGCACGATGGATCTCTGGAGTACCTGATCGTTTTCATCAGCATCGTTTTATCGGAGCATTTGGTAATAATGGATCGCTTTATGGAGTGCTTGCAGAATCAAAAAACAGTACTGATAAATCTGCAACACTTGAGTGGCCTGCTCTGCAAATTCTTAGCAACCCTGATCAATTTATCCGCCCAGAAACAAAACTCTCTGGAGTAACTCCCCTTACACTCACGTTTACCATCACAACCAAACCCACCAAAGCCTCCTGCGTGGTACAAACAAAAACACAAAATACACCGGTTACACTGGAACAAAAAAACCTTTTACCCTCAACCTTTATCATGCATGGCATAGGATTTATGGCCGCGGGATGCAAAGCTCAATTTGCTGTTCGTGAGCCAAAAGAATTGACGTACTTGCCGGCAGAATGTGAAGATCTGAAAAAGTTTCTCTCACCCGAAAGACAGGGCGCTTAATTATGAAAAAACTGTCGTTAGTGTGGTTTGTTACCCTTGCTGTGCATACTGGTCTTACCGCTGCTCAAGTACAAGAACAATCTGCACAAACACTCAAAGCTGCTGCTCCTGCTACAACAAGTGACGTCCGTGAGTATCATGCAAGCGTCTTGTATCAGGCTGATTACTTTTTTAATCACATTCCTCAAGCAAACATTTCTACTGAGATTGCCAATGAAATTCGCAGAGTATTTGGACCATTGCTTGAACTGCTTTCACCCATAGATCCACAACAAACACAACAACAACGCCGCACGCAGGTAATGGATCATATTTTTAAATTTTACGGCCTTTTGTACTTACTTACAGAGGAAGAACTCCTGCTACAACAAAGAGAAACCCAAGGAACAGGTAAAAATACAAGACTAAATAATCCCACAACAGTAACGCCCTCTTTGACAAAGCCACTCACCCCGCAAGACCTTGCTCAGTCAAGTTCCTGGCAAGATCACCTTAAGATTTTGATCGCTAGTTCTTACGATCAGGAAGTATCATTGCTTTCAAAAGTTCATGAACATGAAAAAGCACTTTTCAGTTATTTACCACAGTTTGAAATGGCCTACTACCAAAAAAGCTTTGAGCAGGTTCGCAAATCAACAGAACTTACTCGTCTATATCTTATGCTTGTTGATAGAATGAGAAGTCGTTTTTTACAAGCAATAAACCGCACCTCCAATAAAGATGATTGGGGAACACTTCTACAAACAATTGATGACCTTGCGGCATCGATTAAAAAAAGCGCCCCAGACACGCGCGACGCTCTCTCAAAATCACTCATTGAACAAAAAAATAAATTATTTGCACTCATGCAAGACTTTAAAAAAAGTGATTTTTATACACTCACCATGCGTTTTGAAGACCTTGATTGGTCACGCACCACTCCACTTCAATTTACCGACCCAACCGGTAATCCTATTACTTATAAAGAAGCAATAACTCGCGGTTATGATTTTGGAACTTTTTTTCATAGCCAAAAAGAGGGAGATGTTTCAACACTTGTTGCCACCCCTAACTACGCGCTCATGTTTGAACCAACTCCAGACAACCAAAGCATTAATTTCACTGCGCTTGGTGAGCTTGTTTTTACAGGAAAAATTCAGTATGAGCCTGTACACACTCACGACGGCAAAACAATGATGCGCGCAAGCTTTCAAACTGAACCAGTCTTTGATCAACTCTTTAAAAAAACTACCTCAGAGGATGGAATTACAACCGTTACTCCAACGCTTGGATACCTTGAGCTTCTTTCGTTTCTTGCTATGAAACTTTTACACACCGACCTTGCTGAACTTTTTACTATTAGACAGGACGCAACGACCTCGTTTGATGAGTCTGACGGAGGCAATCTTGAAATTACGTTACAAAAAATGGTTCCTACCGCGCTTCCCAATTTTCTTGCAAAATCACCTGCGGACTTTTTCCTTCTTTATGAAATTAACGTACTGCAAAACTATTTTGCCAGCCAAGGAATTGAAGGCGCAGTAATAGTGCAAGGCTGCAGCCATGTAAAAAATTTCTTTAAAACGCTGGGCAATAAGATTGTCGCTGGTTTTAAAAAAGCAGGGAATGCTATTGTGCGTGGGTTTGTCGACGTAGGAAAAGCAATCTGGCATGGAATAAAAGCTGTCGGTGAAGAAGTGGTTGCCATGTATTATGCAACCTGCATCTTGCCTGCGCTCACCGGCATGAGCCCCTCAAAAGCGATGAAGCATGCAAAAGAATGGCAGTCAAAAGCAAGCAAACATTTTGCTCAGTCGACCAAAGACATGATGAACACGGTCAACGACGTGGCAGATACAGTCAAAGGACTTGCTTCAGTAGCAAGCACTGTTATTACCAGCAGTTTTGCATTAATCGACAGCAAGCTGGGAGAAGATTTAAATAATTTATGGTCAAAGGTTGCCGATGGCATTATTAATCAATTTAGAGATGGAGCAGATCTGTTTATTGAAGTGAATGCTGCTACGGTACAGTTAACTGCGCAAGCAGTAGAGTTAGCTTCTTCTGTTGTTGCAGGCGTGGTAGCAACAACGATGGGCCAAGTTGGAGTCTGGAATTCTATTGGAGCTGAAGTGGTAGGAATGGCAAAGGATGTCGCTGCTGCCGCACTTGGGTACATCACTTTAACCATTCAGCAATTTACCGATGGCTTTAAAGATGCAATGACCGCCGTTGGATATTTTGTAAGCGCCATAACTGATTACATTGCAGATATTGGTGCAGCGGTTGCCATGATTGGTTACTACGGCTGGAAAGATTTAAAAGACGGAAATTTCGAGAATGACTTTGACAACATCAAAGGAAAAATAAACGATCACAGGCGCCTGATTTCAAGCATTGTCACCACGGCAATTTTAATTGGAGTCACCGTTGCCACTGGTGGCGCCGCTACACCGTTTGCTGCTGGAATGCTTGCAGTCAACGTAGGGATGATGTCCATGAATATTGCCGGCGCAGCGCAAGCTGATGCTGAAGCAATTGATAACAAAAAAAGACAACATGATTTTGTCCAAGCGTATACAGAGTATGTTAAAAATAATATTGAGGTCGTAAAAGGATTTAAGACCCAAGAAACAATCGAACAGCTAACCCAACTACAAGCAGAAACTACCAACTCTGATCGTCGTCTTATTTACTACCAAAATTATCTTAACGAACTGTTTAATGCCGAAGCTTCTAAAAAGGCCCTGAGCTCTGGTATTAGTACGTATGACACAACTCTTGCTGACAGCTCAACCGGTGTTATGAAATCAGATCTTGGCTCACTGTATGGCATTCAAACAGGGCGTATGGACATGTCAGGTCGTGGAGGATTTGCGCTTTATAGTCAAGGACGCCAAACATTTAGCCAAGAGGCTGCACTTGCACCACTCTTAAGTCCCAATGCACTGACAGCAAATGTTATTGGCTCTCAAGAAACACCGCAAACACTATGGTTCTTGCAAAAAGATCTTGCCAACATTCCAGCAGGACAGCCACTCAAGGCTGACGTATTATGGCGTTCACTTTATCAGCAAGAAGGGCCATTTTATATTGGTCTGTATTTAACAGAACGATCATTTGATATTCAAACTGTTCAAACACTTTATGAAAATTATTCAAAAGCCATAAATCCAGATAACGGAGAATTTATACCGCAAAACTTTGACGCCGCATGGGAAAAGGTTGATAGCCTCAATCGTTATCTTTTGGATTTTGATCACCTTGCTAAAATGTTTGTCGTCTATCGCACCGACGCACCAAGTGAAGCAGGCGGGCAAGTTGCAGGGTCTACTCCACAACTTGGTCTTTATCACCACGAACTTCCTGAAAAAACCGACATCGCTCACAAAGAGGGATGGCTCAAAACAAACTTTACCCCAATCACCTTCAGCACCAACACCTGGTATCGCATGCAAGCAACTCTTGATGGCACCAAGCTTTCAGTAGCATTCTGGCAGGTAGGCACCGATGCCCAAGCCGCCGCTGCACGCAAAGAAGACCTTCCGCCAAGCTCTGCACTGACCACAACCGTTTCCGTTGCTCCTGCAACCATCCCTGAAAGCGTTGCCTCCTTACTTTTAAACCAGGACAAGTACAAAGGTTCAATGGGCGTTATTACCGCCGGCGCTGCAGTAGAATACAAAGTATTAGCACCAACAACCGTTGCGCTTTCTACCTCAAAAGGAGTGGTTGAACTTTCTGCTCCCCAATTGACACCACAACGTACAGCCGTCGAAAAATCTCAAGGTGGTACGACAGAAAAAGAACGCGAAAAAGCATGGCATGCCTCTGCTCAAGTTCAGGAAAAAGCTCAACGTGCTGCACAAACTGCAACACTTGAACAAACCGCCCAAACAGCACTTGAGTCATTAAAGAGCGGAGTAACTCTGGTAACCACTCAGATCTCGCTTGCAACCGACTCACTGAAACCCCAACTTCAAGCAGCTGTAACTAAAGGGCAACAGGCAACACAAACACTTGAACAAACACTCACAACATATCGCGCAAGCACACAACGCACACCTGAACAACAAGAAGCTCTCAAAACGGTAATTGATAAAGCTCGGACAACTACCCAAGAGTTACAAAAAGTTATTGATACAGCACAGCAGGCGCTTATTGGTCAAGCAACTCTTTATGGCTCTCAACAAGCAGATGCAAGCTATAATGATTATTATAATTACGGTGTAGATAGTGGTGGTTTTTAAGAGTAAACTAAAAACATGAAAACAGATTACAAAAAACTGCCCGGTCTTCCGGGCGTGTATCTCTTTAAAGATCCTGCTGGCACTGTTATTTACGTGGGCAAAGCAAAATCGCTTAAAGCCCGCGTCAGTTCCTATTTTCATAATGATACTGATTGGAAAGTGCAAGCGCTTTTGCAAGAAGCTGATACGATTGAACACATTATTACCCTCACAGAACACGAAGCGTTGTTACTTGAAGCGCAGCTTGTACAAGAATATTTACCTAAATTTAATGTACTTTTAAAAACTGGTCAGCCGTTTGTGTACTTGTGCATTACAGAGACATCAATTCCTGAGTTGACTATTGTCCGATCAAAAACAAAAAAGGGGACCTATTTTGGTCCTTTTATTCACAAACAACAAGCGCGCGCAGTGCACACTTTTTTGATTAATACTTTTAAACTCTTTTGTTGTAATAAAAAAATAGAAAACGGATGCCTTGATTACCACTTAGGTCGCTGCGCAGGCACCTGCATGAAATCATTTGATCCCTCTGAATACCTCTTTAGGATGTCTTTAGTAAAAGATGTACTTAAAGAGGATCATAAAGAATTTCTTAAAAAGCTTGCTACAAAAATTAAAGAATACAGTGCTGCATTTGAATTTGAAAAAGCACGCACACTTCATGGATATCGCGAAGCAGTTGAATCAATTTTTGGGACACTCAAAGCAAGATATTCTGAAGAAAAATATGCATCAGCTGTTGCACTTGCAACCAGTTCAATAAAAGAAATCGACAATTATCCTCAAGCAGCACAAGAACTAAAAAATCTTTTAGAATTGCCCGGGCTGCCTGAAACAATCGATTGTTTTGATATCTCTCATTTTCAAAGCCAGGCGCTTGTTGGGTCATGCATTCGCTTTACTCACGGCAAGCCTGATAAAAATAATTTCCGTCGTTTTAAAATCAAAACACTCACAGAACAAAATGATTATGCCGCACTGCATGAAATTGTTTCACGCAGATATAAAGACCCCAAAGATCTGCCTGATCTTGTAGTAATTGATGGCGGAAAAGGGCAACGTAGCGCGGTTCTTCCTTTATTGCCAAATACTCCATGCGTAAGCCTTGCCAAACGTGAAGAGATTTTATTTTCAGATGCACATCCTGAAGGCACGCCACTGACAGCACACACACCCATGGGAAAACTGCTAATAAGTTTGCGTGATTACACGCATCATTTTGCTATTACCTTCCATCGCCTTACTCGTAGCAAAGCTCGTTCTTGATTTTTCTGTCTACTTATGGATTACTACTTCTAAGAACTTGTAACCCAGGAGGGACTCATGACACAAGACCAATTGACTACCGCAAGCCAAGAACTTCTTAACAGCGCAGCACAAATCGCGCAAAAAAATGGACAGACTTCATTACAGCCGCTTCATACACTTGCAGCCGCGCTTGAGAATGATTTTTGTCTTTCATTTTTTAACATTGCTAACATTCCTCTTACAGAGCTCAATGCAGCAGTAACTCAAGAGCTTTCGCGTTTGCCTCGTGTGTCACCAAGTGGCTCTCTTTCGCTTGATGCCTCAATGGAACGGTTCTTGCAAAGTTGTAAAAACGAAGCACAAAAACTGGGTGACTCATTTATTTCGCTTGAACATTTTTTACTTACATGCGCACAAACGTCAGCATTGCCCGAATCAATTCGCGGCTTATTTAAAGGTGTAAATTTCACTGCTGAAACGGTTAAAGCGCAGATGCAAACAATGCGAAAAGGCAAAAACGTTTCTGATAAAAATGCAGAATCACAGTATCAAGTGTTAGAAAAATACACACAAAATTTGACCGCACTTGCGCGCAAAGGAAAACTTGATCCTGTCATTGGTCGTCATGAAGAAGTTCGTCGTGTCATTCAAATTCTTTCTCGTAGAACCAAAAACAATCCCGTACTGATCGGTGAACCGGGCGTTGGTAAAACAGCAATTGTAGAAGGCATTGCACAACGCATTGTCAGCAAAGATATTCCTGAAAGTTTGGCAAATAAAGAAATTTTTTCACTTGATATGGGACTGCTTATTGCCGGTACAAAATACCAAGGTGAATTTGAAGAACGGTTAAAAGGAATTTTAAAAGCAGTAGAAGAAGCGCAAGAAAGTGTCATTCTTTTTATTGATGAACTCCATATGCTTGTCGGCGCCGGATCATCAGGCGGAGGGATGGATGCATCAAATTTACTCAAGCCTGCACTTGCGCGCGGAACACTCCATTGTATTGGTGCAACAACCATCAAAGAATACAAAAAATATATCGAAAAAGACGCCGCACTTGAACGTCGTTTTCAACCGGTCAACGTAGAAGAACCAACCCCTGAAGACGCACTTTCAATTTTGCGTGGGCTTAAAGAACGGTACGAACTCCATCACGGAATTAAAATTAAAGATCAAGCTCTGGTTCACGCTGTTCAGCTTTCTCATAAAAATATTCAGGGCAGATTTTTACCTGACAAAGCAATTGATCTTGTTGATGAAGCAGCTGCAATGGTACGCATGTCGATTGATTCTCAACCAGAAGAAATTGATAAGTTAACACGCGTTATCAATCAACTTGAAATTGAAAAAGTGGCACTGTCAAAAGAAAAAGATGATGCATCAAAACAACGACTGAATGAGCTTGAAAAAGAACTTGCTAACTTAAAAGAACAACACAAAACATTGTTCAATCAATGGAAAGCAGAACGCGCTCCACTTGAAAAAATAAGCAAACTTAACGAATCAATTGATCAAGCAAACACACAGTATCAGATGGCAGAACGTGCAGGCGATTTTGCCAAAGCATCTGAAATTAAATACGGGAAACTGGTTACGCTTGAAAAAGAGCTAGCAGCACAGCAAGAGGCTCTCAAACAGGTAAAAACGAGTTTGGTCAAACAGGAAGTTGATGAGCATGACATTGCTGCAGTGCTTTCGCGGTGGACCAAAATTCCTGCAGAAAAATTACAACAAACTGAACATGAAAAATTACTTGCGATGGAACACCATCTTCAACAAAAAGTTGTTGGCCAAGATGAGGCTTTGTCAAAAGTTGCACATGCAATTCAAATGCATCGCACTGGGTTAACTGATCCTAACAGGCCAATTGGTTCGTTTATATTTTTAGGGCCCACAGGTGTTGGTAAAACAGAAGTAGCAAAAACACTTGCAGACTTTTTATTTAACGACCCGCGCCACATGATTCGTATTGACATGTCAGAGTACATGGAAAAACATTCTGTTGCTCGTTTAATTGGCTCTCCTCCAGGATACGTTGGCTATGAAGAGGGTGGACAGCTGACTGAACAGGTCAGAAGAAATCCGTACAGCGTTATTTTGTTTGATGAGATTGAAAAAGCTCATCCTGACGTCTTTAATATCTTCTTACAAATTCTTGATGAGGGGCATTTAACTGACGGTCAAGGTCGCACTGTCTCATTTAAAAATACTATTATTATCATGACTTCAAATGTCGGCTCATCGTTGATTCTTGATGCACCAACGATTGATGACCGGGTCAAGGCAACGATTCAAAAAGAGTTGCAAAAGACGTTCCGGCCAGAGTTTCTTAATCGCGTTGATGCACTCGTGTTCTTTAACAAACTTGAAGAAAAACAAATTGTTGCAATTGCAAAAATACATTTGCAAGATTTGGTACGTCGTATGCATGAACGACACATTGCTCTTACTGTTTTGGATGATGTTGCGCAGGACCTTGCACACAAAGGGTACTCTCCGGAATTTGGTGCCAGACCGTTAAAGCGTACGGTACAAGAATATGTGATGGTACCGCTTTCTCATTTCTTGCTTAAACATCCTGATGCCAAGTCAATTTCGGTAAGCCTTAAAAAAGGAATTATTTCAATTGAATAAGATGATGTATGTTGCAAACTGGAAAATGAATATGACCACGCAGGCAGCGCTTACGTGGTGTAATCGTGCACAAGAACTTGGTGATGCTCAAGCAGAGATTGTAATCTGTCCATCATTTCTTGCACTCTATCCGGTTGCACAGGTTATTAAAAAAAGTGGTGTTTCAGTCGGTGCACAAACCTGTTCATCACACACAAACGGTTCTTATACAGGCCAAGTGTCGGCAACAGATTTGCAACAGGTAGGGTGTCGTTATGTTATTGTAGGACACAGCGAAGAGCGCGCTACTGGTGCAACAGATGCTGAAATTGCACAAAAGATAGAACGCGTTCTTGAGGCCGACATGAAACCGATTGTCTGCATTGGCGAGCCATGGGATATTCATCAACAACACACTACGCCTGAATATCTTGAACAACAAATTCTTCTTTTTAAACATCTTTCTTCAGAAATTATTATCGCGTACGAACCGCTCTGGGCAATAGGAACGCGAAAGCTTCCAACAGTTCAAAATCTGACTGAAATAATTGCGTGGCTTAAAAATGAACTTCCCAATTCTCCCCTTTTATATGGTGGCAGTGTTAATAAAGAAACAGTTTCTGATCTTAAAAAAGTACAAGGAATTAATGGGTTTCTTATAGGTGACGCCAGCCTTGATTTTAATCACTTTAATTTTATGCTTTCATGACTCATTCATTTTAGATTTTCGACCATCTTTTTTAAAACAGTCCCCATTATAAATACATAATTAAAGTCAGACACATAATACTTTTGTAAAGCATTATCAATAAGCGTTATTGTAATAGTAAGATACATCTAAAAAGGAGGTTACTATGAAAATCAAAATGTCTGTTTTATGTTATTATTAAGGGCAATGTACTTTCAAGGTATGATAGCCAGTGGTGTTTATTGCATAAAAATTAGTGATCTTAAAACTAATAATACCCTGGGCAAAGAGGTCGGCCCGGCAGGGTGCAGTAATTGCATTTATGCTACCTCGATAACCAACGATCGTTTAGGATCATGCTCCAGGTGTGATTTTCCTGTAAAGTCCCAGCAGGAGACAATAAAGGTGACCTTTAATCCACAAGACACTCTTCTTTGCGCAAGAAGAAAATTAACAAGGATTTCCTACCACGGGTTAGTATTCATTAACACAGCTCTGGTAGGCGCAATAGATGAAAAAACACCAGTAGTTATAGATAACGAGTCCTTTAAAACATTTTATCTCTGGAACGGAAATGGTGATCCTACGGCTAGGTCCAAAGGGTTGGAAAAAAATTATACAAAAATAACCCTTCCGTGATTTTAAATTAAAATCTTAATAAAAACTGAATCTGTAATTAAGAGAAGTATTTTTATACTTCCCTTATTTTTTTAATAGTCGTTTTTTAAACCAAACTTATTTTTTTAAAACTTGTCAGCTTATTTAAAACACCAATTAAGCTCAGCTTTATAAAACCATTGTAAAGCATTATCAATAAGCGTTATTGTAATAGTAAGATACATTTAAAAAGGAGGTTATTATGAAAATGAAACTACTTACTGTCGGATTCCTACTTGCGTTAACAATCGGGAGTACCATTAATGCAAATCCCTTCTGTGTAAAAATTAGTGCCATTAAGAAAAAAGCTGTAGCTCCCGTTGGATGTACAAAATGTGAATATAAAGAAGAAGTCACTTACGGAGAAACAGACAAAAAAACTACTACTAAAATAGTTTGCTCAGGGTGTGATAGCATACCTAGAAAAACATTCTGGGAGGCAACTATAACAAATCCAAACTCCACAGATACTCTCGTGTGTACAAGAAGACTTACAACTAATAATATAAAATATACATCGAATGTGGTTACCGCTCCAGGTGAAGGTAAAGCAGTGGTTATCAACGGGACACCTTTTAAAAAATTTTATGTATGGCAAGGTACAGGTAATCCAGGAAGCTCAGAAAGCGGCTGGGAAAATAATTACAAGCTTATAGAAGTTAAATAATTATAATTTCTTTAAGTTGCAATAAATTAAAAAGTAAAAATGGGCCTTAACCGGCCTATTTTTATCGCACTAATCTAAATTAATTTATAGAATTGTTAGATAATGTAAGTTTTAAAAAAAGGAAGGTTAGTATGAAATCATTACGTTTTATTCTGCTTTTTGTAGGCGCTTTTAGCGCACCATCACTGCACTCAGCAAAAAATCAATTGGACCAATCAAATGCAGTTACTGACCCCGTACGAAAAGCAACCGTGACTAGAAAAACAGCACCACAAGCACCTTTAAACGTTACAGTTCCTCATTGTGTTGCTATAAAACAGATGGATGTTGTTCGTACAGATGGCGTCTTTCAAGAAGTGCCTTTTAAAGATTCATTTTCATACTTACGCGGACAATGCGATCCAGTATTTGATGCAGCTAATGCACCATTTATGTGGGATGACACAAATAATGCTATTAGTGGTAACGGATATGGTGGAACTAATCCAAACCTGTTTAAAGACCCTTCAATTGAAGGTTTTGCAAAGCCACAAGATGAAGTAATATGCGGGCTGGTTAACCACACAGAAGGAAAAAAAACAATCACATTAGTGGTCCGTGGACAGTTAGAAGAAATTTTTAATAAATATGCACAACCGGCAGGGTATTTATATCTTTATAAAGGCCGAGACGACACCATGAATCAAAGAAATTATTACATGATTAAGAAGGTTGGCCAAAAGCCGGTAATTACTAATAATTACTAATCACTTAATTACTAATCATTAAAAAAAATCAGAGATTACAATGAAAATTTTATACGCAAGCATAAGGTAACGTTCACTAAAAGAATTCAATTAAATGGGCCCTGCGGGGCCTGTTTTTTAGTGTCTCCTGACTCATTAATCTTTTAAATCTTTTAAAAATGGAAGGTTAGTCATGAAAATAGTACGCTTTATTCTGTTGTTTGCTGGCATATTGAATACAGAAACAATTCAGGCTGATAAAAATCCTTTAGATCCTTCAGGAGCAGTAACTGATCCTGCTGGAAAATCTGCAGCGGTGAAAAATTTCCAATCAAATATACCTAAAAAAGCAATTGCCCATTGCATGGTAACAAAGCAACTTATAGTTCGTTTGGCAAAAGCAATCGGCGATCGAAAAGAAATTACTATTATTCCAACGGTCTCAGAATTTTCTCACACGGGAAGAGGTGGGGCAACTTTCTTACAATTAAATGCTGTTTCCTTAATGTGGGAAGGTCAATGTGGCTTGGTATCTAGCTATGGTTACACCTGTATCAACTTTCATCATCTTATTGATGATTCAATGAAAAGCGGGACAGACAAACAGAACTATGAAGCTATATGTGGTCTTGTCGACTCTGGGCAAAGTGATAAAACTAAAAACCTTCTACGAATTATGGGTGGCACTTTAAACTCTATCTATAAAGCTTATGCCGAAAATAAAGCAGACTATCTTTATCTTTATAAGGGGCCAATTACAGGCACACCCGATACACAAAGCGCAATGGATCCAAAAAATTATTACACGATTAAAAAAATTGATGGAAAGCTCATTATTATTAATTAAAAATTGATTATTTTTTAAGCGAAAATTAAGCTCATTGAAAAATCTGATAACATCAACTAGATCAGCAAATTCTTTACTTTTTGTGATGCGTTTTTGTACTATAAAAATAGAACTTACTATAAACCTAAAAAGGAGGTTACTATGAAAAAGTTATTATTAGTTATGTTAAGCGTAATGGCAGTTTCTTATATTAGAGCAGATGATTTAACTGAACCTAATAGACACCTTTGTATGCGAATCGATCACATGGAAAAAACAGCTATGAGTCCTTATGGTTGTAAATCATGTTTCGTTAAAAGTGATGGTGTTACGATACGTTGTGAAGGTTGTACTCATGCACAACCTGCTATGGAAGTTAAAAAGAATGCCGATGATAATATTTTCTGTATTATAAGAAGCAAAGAAGGTGGAGATTATCACACAGCAGGCCTAGGAACAGGTACTGTAGCTGGTGGAATTACAAGACATGATGGCAAAAAAACAGGTTACTTCAGACTCTTTTTAGAATTTTCTGGAAACAATCCGCAAGAAAACAGAGACAAATATTATGCAACCGCTAAGTTTGCAGTCACAAAATAATTGTTGTTTAATATAGAAAATACCCGCTTTTAGATGTCTCAAAAATTTCATGTAAATAAAAAGACATACAAAGGCGGGTATTTTTATGGATTAAAAAAGGAGAGGTTGTGAAAAAATTATTAGTATTTCTTAGTTTTTTACCGAGTCTCAATGCTACAGGAGAAAATATACCTACGTTAGTGCCCAAAGATACTACTACTTTACATTTCTCATTGTTACCGTGGAAACAACCTGATCGCCTTGTTGCAAGTTTTTCCGCTGATCAAGATGGTAATGTGGTAGAAGAAAAATTATCTACTCCTGCCTTTACAAAAAATGATTATATCTTTACACCCGAGTGGCTCGTTTCACCGTATGGAACAAGTTGTACCTATAGTCAAACAGATAAAACAGTCGTCTGTTTTTGTGTTGCAAAACCTGAACGAAAATGGTCATTCAAAATGGATGATTCAAAGAAGCTTTACCTTGGCTCGGTACTTAATTCACAAAATGAAGTAACTACGATGTTGGCACTGACTAATAAAGAACTAAAAGATCTTCTTGATACCAATCAACACACTACTAACATTAAATACTTCAAAGAACTTCCTACTCCTTTTTCTACAAAAAAACTTGATTCACAAAAACTTGAAAACTATGAAAGTATTGCTCGAGAAGAAATTCTAAAAAAGATTATTGGTTTGATAAAAAAGGATGAATTGTCATGAAAAAATTATTATTTATTTTATATCCAGTTTTTAATTTAGCATTTACAAACAACATATATACAATGAAAGCTCCGCTGTTTTTACAAGGCAATAGCATGATGACCTGTATTGACTTTGAAAAAGCAGAACCTTTCTTTCTGAGAAAAAACACCACTAATCAAAAACTTATGAAGTTAACCGAAGAGCAAAAAAAATTTTTAATGAATTATGATATTCAGCCGCTGTCTGCTCTTTCTATAGGTGGTATATTTGAAGCTTCCTTGACAATGATTACAGAACAGGCTGATGATAGTCAGGCTGATTATAGTATGGATTTCTTAGACAAATCAAAAAACAAGGTGTTTAGTTTAAAAATAACACCTACGGGAGAGTCAAATTTACAGAAATCATCACGTGTTTTTTTATGCTTCTTAAGAGAAGAAGTTCCAACCGGCACTTATAGAGCGTTAAAAGTTACTTCAGCAAAATTGGCAGTTCAAGAAAACAATAAAATTGTAGCTAAAGAAAATGATGGCCTCACAACTGTTATGATTAATGGAAAGCCGGCAGAAACGACCGTTTCATTTTCAATGATCAGTCAAGATGAAATAGAAAAAGTTTTTTCTTCGCCTGAATTTATTAAAGTTGTCGAAGACTTACGAACCAATAAACCTACCAACACAACAGCAGCAGAAGCTCCCAGCCTGTTATCTTTTTACCAAAAACTATGGGAAGTAAACGATCTGACCAAGCCCTCTACAAATCAGTAGTTGCCTGATCTCAATTCACTTAAAAAATAAGTTTTTATGGCTGGCATTGTGTCCAGCCATTTTTTGTATCTCTTTCTATTCATATTCTATAAATAAGCGTAAAATGAGTGGCTTAAAAACTAAACCGCTCTCTCCTTTTTGGCTCACTCTTGCAAAAATTAGGTTTTTAAAGCAGACTGATTCCTACATTTATCCGACGGAGTATAGTTTATGTTACTTACTATTTTGACAACGCTTTTTACTTTAATGTGCTTCTTATTAGTGTTTTTAATCTTCTTGCAAAAAGGCAAGGGAAGCATGGGCCTTGGCTCAATGGGCGGCGGAACACAGATGATTTTCGGGGGAAGTGGCGGACAAGACATTTTCCAAAAAACCACCTGGGTTTTAGTTGCGCTGTTTTTAAGCGGATCGCTTGGTCTTGCAATTTACAAAAACAAAACAGTAAATCGCACCTACCAACAGGTTCCTCGCCAATAAGATAATACTGAAAGGGTAGTATGGTTATCGGTATTGCAAATAGGTTAGGAACACACGTTATTTTCCTGTGCAACACGCTCGGCCAATTTACCCTTTTTCTCATCAAAGTACTTATTACTCTTTTTACCAAACCATTACGGGTCAAAAAATTGTTTGATCAGATGGAACACATTGGAGTAGGGTCTTTAAGTATTATTTTACTTACCGGCGCATTTTCTGGTGCCGTGCTTGCACTACAAAGTTACATTGGTTTTAAACGGTTTGGTGCCGAAGATTTTATCGGACCGGTCGTCGCATTGAGTTTAACTCGAGAACTCGGGCCAGTACTTACCGGACTTATGGTGACAGGACGCGCTGGATCATCAATTGCAGCCGAACTTGGCACAATGCAAATTACTGAACAAATTGACGCTTTAAAAACACTTACTATCAACATAAATCAATACTTAATGGTTCCTCGTATTTTGGCAAGCACTCTTATTTTGCCACTCCTTGCACTCTTTTCAATGATTTTCGGGATTCTGGGTGGATATATCATCAGTGTGTATGCACTCGGACTTAACGGTGAACAGTTCATTACTCAGATTCAAACCTTTGTAGAACTCAAAGACATTGTTGGTGGTCTTATTAAATCCAGTGTTTTTGGACTTATTCTTTCATGGGTAGGGTGTTATAAGGGATATTACACAACCGGTGGCGCAAAAGGCGTAGGTATTGCAACAACAGAAAGTGTTGTGCTGAGCTCTATTTTAATTTTGATTTCAAATTATTTCCTTGCTGCACTCCTGTTTGATTAGGAAGGACGCGCGTGATCATACTTAAAGACCTTAAAAAGCAGTTCTCTCCCGATAGCCCTTGGATTACCAATGGGGTTAACCTTGAGATACCTGAAGGTAAATTTACCTGCATTATTGGGCGTTCTGGTGAAGGAAAATCTGTCCTTTTAAAACAGATTATTGGTTTAATTCCTCCCACATCAGGCTCTATCGTCATTGACGGAATTGAAGTGACGACTCTTAAAGAGCATGAACTTTCAAAGGTTTTCTCAAAGGTAGGATATGTTTTTCAGTTTGCAGCGTTACTTGATTCGCTTAATGTTTTTGAGAACGTAGGATTGCCGCTATTAGAACAGGGAAAATCTCACGCAGAAATTGAATCAGTCGTAAGAGAAAAGCTTGCACTCGTTGATCTGCCACCCGATGCCACTATGTACAAATACCCATCAGAACTTTCAGGTGGTATGAAAAAGCGCGTCGGTCTTGCTCGTACATTGGTAACAAACCCTTCAATCATTTTGTATGATGAACCAACAACGGGTCTTGATCCTATCACTACACGCATTATTCATGAACTCATGAGCTCGATGCAAAAAAAATTAAATCTCACTACCGTTGTTATTTCTCACGATCCTGAAATATTTAAATTTGCCGATCATGTTGCATTACTTGATGAACGTAAAATCAAATATTTTGGGGATGCAAAAACTATTTGGGAATCAAAAAATCCTTATGTCTATCAGTTCATTCGCGGACTGACCGAAGGACCTATTCAAACTGAATTGGTTCACGACAAAAATAAAGCGTAGCTTATAAATTTTCTGGTTTAAATTAGATTGTTTTATATTCAAAATCTTTTCCCAATTATACCTTTAGATGTGCTGTATTTATGGTATTGTTATTCCGTATCTTTACCAATCAGACTTTGTGAAGGCACTACGCGTGCCTGCGTCAAAGAGGTTTTGGCCCGTCGTCGCCAAGGCTATGCCGGGCTGGCGCCAACCATTCCGAAGTCCGGCAAAACTGAAAGCGTAGAGGGATGAACTCTGGGCCTTTTTTAATACACCCGTCCGATGCCTACGAAGAATTGCTGACGCAATTTTATCGCTTACATTGTGCGCTAATGAGGACTTCTTGTACACGATCCGTTTTTACCAATTGAGGTGACTGTGGCTTATGTCCCTAGCCCCGTACTGACATATCGAATTTTTCATAATAAATAATTTAGTAAGGTACCGCATAAGCGCGCAATGCAGGCGATAAAACACCCATAGGCGTTCTTCATAAGCATTGCGTCGCGTGTATTGAAAAAGAGATGAGGGTCTAGGGGGGTCAGCTCTGGCACCCCCTTTGTGCTGCCTGCACAAGGCCCTACAAACTTGAAAGTTAAAAATACGAAATAACAATACCATTAACTGTGGGATAAAAAATTTATATGTCATAAAAACTGATTTTTATAAAAATAGAATTATGAAATTTAAAAAAAATCCTAAACATCGTTTAGTAAAAACTATTTCTCAAAATCTTTGTAAAGCAAGCTTGGTTGAACACCTGTATTGTTCTGGTATTTTTTGCTTGAATACGGATCAAACTCACCTTCAATTGAGTGATAGAAAATTTGACACAATTGCACGCCTGCATAAATGCGAATAGGGTGCACGCAAAACATCTCAAGCGTCCAATACCCAGAAAAACCAACATCACCAAATCCCGCAGTTACATGAATAAACAACCCCAATCGACCGATTGAAGAACGTCCTTCAAGCATCGGTACACAGTCAGTTGTTTTGGTATATTCAATGGTGCGGCCTAAATATAAAATGCCCGGCTCAAGCACGAGGCCTTCTTCAGGAATAGTCATTTTTTTAGTGGGATTGTTTGCTTTCATATCAAGCACAGGTGTGTCATAAATTAAAAGATCACTATGCAATCTTAAGTTGTAACTATTTGGCCCCAGAAGCGCTGGATCAAAGGGATCAATAATTAAAGTTGAACCCATACGTTTTTTTATTTCTCGACCAGACAGAATCATAACACCCTCGCTTGTATAAAATGCGTCATCGATTCAAAAAGAATACCACAACAACAAAAGATGACCAATTGGCAGGTTTTAAAATCAATGGTAAGCTTAACGCTATATGTTACCCTTGCAATATAAAAGGACTAACGATGACAACACATGCATTTGATGAAATAGTAATAGAAAAAATTAAAGATAAGAGTGCACTTTTTCAAATGCTCTCTCAAGAAGTTTCAAAGGTTATTGTCGGTCAACGTGATGTTATTTCTTTTATTGAAATGGCAATTTTGTGTGAGGGACATATCCTTCTTGAAGGTGTTCCTGGTGTTGCAAAAACAACCATAATTAAAGCAGTCAACAAAGCGATCGGTCTTGATTTTGCTCGTATTCAATTTACACCAGACCTCCTTCCTGCAGATCTTATTGGTACACTTGTGTACAACCCAAAAACTCAAGAATTTCAAACAAAAAAAGGTCCTATTTTTGCACACTTGGTGCTTGCAGATGAAATCAACCGCGCTCCTGCAAAAGTACAAGCGGCGCTGCTTGAAGCAATGCAAGAAAGACAAGTGACAATTGGATCAATAACCTTTGCGCTTGAAAAACCGTTCTTAGTATTTGCAACACAAAACCCAGTTGAACAAGAGGGAACCTATCGGCTTCCTGAAGCGCAAGTAGATCGTTTTTTATTTAAACTATTAGTGGGTTATCCGACCAAGCAACAGGAACAGTTGTTGCTACAAAGAACATTGAATCTTGATGAGATACAACCGGTTATTACCAAAAAAGACATCTTTGAAGCTCAACAGTTGATCGAACAAATTTATGTTGATGAGAAAATCAGGGCCTACATTGTTGATCTGATTTTTGCAACTCGTGAACCTGAACGTTATAATCTCAAAAAAATTGCACCATTTTTATTGTATGGTGTTTCACCGCGCGCTACACTGTCATTGTTTTGTAGTGCAAAAGCACACGCATTTTTAAAGCATCGTCATTTTGTAATTCCTGATGATGTAAAAGCGGTTGCTCCGGCAGTGCTGCGCCACAGAGTTGCGCTCACCTATGAAGCAGAAGCAGAAGGGGTACACGCAGATAATCTCATACAAGATATTCTCGCAACAGTACCCGCACCTTAAAAATAAGGTGTTAAAGAGGGACGCGCAAACTTGACAACAGAATTTCTACGGGGGTATTGTGGTGAACATAACTGTTAACAAGGAATCGTGTATGAGACATCCTTTATGGCTTGTAAATACTGCGTTTTTAGCACTTCTTGTATGTGTTGCGGTGTTTACTTTTTTTTCCTCACAAAAACCGCCAAAGCGGGTTTCTCTTGAACCAGAAGCTAGTTTTAATCAACAAGCTCTCTCTGCGCGATCAATTGATATTAGTAAAATTTATGAAAACGATCTTTTTGATACGTACCACAAGACTTCAGCCCCTATTGTCGAACAAACTTTTACTTCCCCAATGCCACAAGCGCCCACACAAAGTGCATCGCAAACACCTCCAGACACCTCACAGCCATTTTTACCACCACTTAATATCAAGATAAGAGGTATCATTTCTGTTGATGATGAAAGTCATAATATTGCAATCATTGCAGATGAAAAAACTACTGAACAAAAAAACTATAAAGTTGGCGACATGGTTGAAGACGCGCGACTTGTTAAAATTTTACCAAACAAAGCAATCTTCATTCGCTCAAACGGACAACAAGAAACACTCTATCTAAATGAAAAAGATCTTGAAACAGACCCTGTACTTTTTGAACAACGGGAGCACTGGCTCCATATAGTTAAACCTGCTCAGCAAGGGCTCTATCTTGTAGACCCTGAATCTTTTGAAATTGTTACCAAAAATCTTGCACAGTTTATCGATATGCTCGATATGACTACCGTCTATCAAAAAGGCAAAAGCATCGGATGTCGTGTCGGAAACATCGCCCCTTCTTCGCTGGGCACCGCACTAGGACTGGAGCCTCATGACATGATTACGTCTGTAGACGGCAAAGCAATTACTACAACCGACGAGCGTTACAATGCTTATAAAAAGATTGCTGCAAAAGATTTTGGCGACACGATAACAGTTGAACTCATTCGTGATGGCGCCCCTTTAACGATTACATTCAGACTTCACGATCTTAAAGACCCGCTTGATCAAACAGTTGATGAACTTAAAAAAGCAAATCAAATTCAAATTATCCATACGATTCCAAGTGAAGAAGAACTGAACGAAGAACGTATTAAATTATTAAAAGCAAAATACAAATTCGCGCCAACAGAACAAGACATCAAAGTTCATCAAAAGATGTCGATGTTTCAGCAAGGAAAGCGGGAGCGAGTAAAACAGTTTAAGCTTGATAAGTGAATACCATGAAAAAGAAACTGCTTAGTATTTTTGTAGCATTGTGGTTGACTCCTCATGCTCACGCAGAAACATCACTCCAAAAAAGTCTTTTTGCCAGCGTTCCTGACGCGCCTGGAGATACTTTTTTAAATACTCAATCCACAAAATCTTCATTTGCTATTCCCGAAGCGCCTGTAGCGCCTGCAAAAACTAAAAGGCCTTCCCTTAAAAAAAGCGAATCGCTTGAACTCATTTCAGAACCTGAAATTGCACTTCCTACTCCTGCAAAAAAACAGACTGATCAGGAGCGTAAACTTGAAACGCAAGCACGCAAAGAACAGGAAGCTGAACAAAGGTTCCGGTTTTATTTTGAAGACACAACTCTGCAAAATTTGGTGACCTATGTCGAACAACTTTTAAAAGTAACTTTTTTAGCCGATGATGCAATTACTCCTTTACTACAAGGAGGAGGCACCCTTCAGGGACAAAAGGTTACTTTCAAAACAAACAAACCATTAACGCGCCAAGAAGTATGGGATCTGTTTACAAGACTCCTTGATCTTGCCGGATTAACGGTCGTTCCTGGTCCTACCAAAGATTTCTATCGCATTACTTCAACACTTAATGCAAACAAGGAAGCTGTTCCGACCTATTTTGACACACCTATTGATATGCTTCCTAATAACCCCACCAAAGTACGCTATGTTTATTTTATAAAAAACAGCACAATTGCTACCGTTCAAAATGTTGCAACCTCTCTTGCAAGCGGACAAGCTTCAATTAAAACTTTCCCTGATCTTGACGCGTTGGTAGTAACTGACCGCGCAGACAATATCCGCTCACTCATGGAAATTATTCAGGAATTTGATCGCGATATTCCTGAAGCAATGTCCGTACTTAAACTCCAAAGAACTTCGGCCGTTGAAGTGAAAGACCTCTATGAAAAGCTCACCAGTGGAGAAAACTCACGAGGAGCACCAAGAAACGCGGCACAAAGAAAGCAACCCGCTGCTGCATATTTTCCAAGCAATGTACGCCTCATTCCCGAACCACGCACCAACGCACTTGTTATTTTGGGGCCAAAAAAAGTGGTTGAGCGCGTAGAAAACTTTATTATTAAACATATTGATACTGAACTTGATATGCCTTACTCACCGCTCCATGTGTATGACCTTCAAAATACTAATGCAATCGCTATTGCCAATATCTTAAGCAACGTAATCACGTTTGGTAAAAATGATACCATTGGCCAATTTGGCGGTATTCGTGATGGAGAAAAATATTTCGAATCGGTTCAAATAACTCCCGAACCGGTCGGTAATAGACTTATTATTAAAGCAGAAGATAACGACTTTAATCACCTTTTAAAAATTATTAAAGAGCTTGACATTGATCAACCGCAGGTTGCAATTGAGGTTCTTATTGTTGATGTGCAAGCTGGTAGCGAAAAAGCTATGGGCGCACAGCTTCGCAACAAATCAGATGGATCAATGCTTAAAAATGTAAACTTCCAAACCTCTGGTGTCGGTGCAATTGGAACCAACACAACTGATGGAAGCCTTCTTGGCAACCTTATTGGTCTTGCTACAGGGGCTGCTAATACTGCAGGAACTACTATGCTCAGCATTGGCAATGCAACCAGTGGGGTGTGGGGCGTCTTTAGAATGTTAAGCACGGTAACAACAGCAAAGATTATTGATTACCCTTTCATGGTGACGACCAATAACTTTCCTGCAAAATTTCAATATGGCAGCACACGACGCATCACGAGCGCAACCGTAGGAAATACCGCTAGTAAAACAGATGCGGTTGCAGATCTTGTTGTTAATATCACTCCTCAGATTAATAGTGAAGGTACGGTCTTTTTAGTCATCGACCTTATTATTAAAGAGTTTGCTAATGCATCAAACGAAGAAAATGGTAATACTTTTGAAAAAAGACTAAACACATCAGCATTAGTGAGTGATCAAGAAGTGGTGGTGCTTGGTGGTATTACTAAAAATAAAGTCATAAGAAATCTTAAAAAAGTACCACTTCTTGGAGACATTCCGCTCATTGGTAATCTTTTTAGATCAAAATCAAAATCAGTTACCCGCTCGAATTTGCTGGTATTTATCTCTCCTAAAATATTGGCCCCTATCCAAAACGCAGGCACCATGAACCGTTATACCCATCACAAATCAGAAGAAATTAAAGACACCATGACGGTGATGGAAAAAGAAATGAAGCCAATTAATAATGACTTTGTTGCACGTAGCTTCTTTGGCAGCGAACATAATTCACAAAGTTATTTAGCGTCAGTTGAAGATTTTATGGATCAAAAAGACAAACAGCCTGCAAAAGAAAGCAAGGTTAAAGCTCCACCCGTTAAACAACGCAAAGTAAGAAAACGATTTGCATCGCGCACAAAACGACTTTCAGGACAAGGAGGCGCCAATGAAGAAGTTGCTTAACATCTTTATTCCTGAAGAACTCAATGGGTACTATCCTTTAGGTTCCACTCTTGTCGGCGTTACCATCAAAACCGATGCGGTTCATGCAACGGTAGCGGTGCTTTCAGGCAAAACTATTACACTCAAAAAAACAGTGTCTGTCCCCCTTGAAAACACACAGGAACAAACAGCTACCACTATTGCTCCTGCGCTTACAGCACTCTTTGCACAAGTAGGCTCTTACGATCATGTAATAACCTCTCTTTCAAGCTCTTTTGTAACATTTAAACATCTTTCGTTCCCGTTTTCAGATACTGATAAAATAGGAATGGTAATTCCCCACCAAATAGAGTCCTTGTTACCATTTTCTCCAACACAGGCATGTATTGATTTTATAACCGCTCCCCAAAAAAATTCTCAAGACGCAACCGCTGCTCTTGCCGCGGCAGTACAACAAAAACTGATTCATGAAACACTTACTCCTTTTGAACAAGCGGGTATTGCGGTTTCTCGTATCACAACAGATGCAATTGGCTTGTATGGTCTGTGTATGCGCGACCTTCTCTTTACAACTGGCCTACGCGCCTTTGTTGCGGTTGATCAAACAACTACCACTATCGGACTTGTAAAAGAAGGCCAACTGAAACAAATACGAACTCTACGCAAAGGATCACTTGCGGGCATTGAAAGCCCAGCGCTGTGGAAAGAAATTAAGTTCACACTGCAGGCATTTATGGATGAAGAAATTGACGCAACTCTTGAACAAATAATTCTCTTTGGTAACAACTCAGAAAAACTTACTCAATTATGCCAAGAATCTCAAAGTACACCTTGTAAAGCGTTTGACTTAAACTCATGGTGTGCTGCTACCGGAATTTCTACTAAATTAGAAAACAGCGCTGTTGAAATAATAAGCCTTGCATGTGCAGTACCACTTACAAGTAAACCAGATTTTTCATTCCTTCCTAGTCGTGCAGTTAAAGGCGAACAAACAGGCTATAGTCGCAGTGTAATGGTAGGATTAAGTTTGCCGGTGATTATTTTATCACTACTGAGCGTTCATGCATTTAGAAGTATTCGTTTATTTTCCCAAGAATTTGAAACTTCTCAAAAACAGATTCTTAAAACGCTCAAAGAAAACTTCCCTGCAATAACAAGCAATAACGTACGTGATGCCCTTGATATGGCTCAACGTGAAGTGAAACGCGAAGAAGATATTTGGTCTTCACTTTCGTCGCAAAACAGACAGTCATTCCTTCACTACCTTCATGAGCTTAATACTAAAATAGATCGTGAAACGCTGGGATTAAATTTAACAAAAATGATTATCAGTAAAAATATTTTAACACTTGAAGGCAGCGTAAGAAGCTTTGAAGCAGTTGAACAATTTGAATACCAGCTGAGAGAAACACAACTCTTTAGCACGGTTCCTGATATGCAAAAAATAGAATTCTCTGTGCCGCTTCCCCTTAAACTGCAAAGAGGTGCATAATGGAGATTTTTGAAAAACTACAAACAAAACTTATGACCCTTGATCGAAAAGAATTTTACCGTTATGCCGGAATTTACTTTGGAACGGTGATAGCGCTCACTGTACTTCTTGTATATTTTTCTCTTGCCAAGGTCTCTTCTTTAAAAAGTGATCTTAAAAAACTCAATAACCGCCGCTCAGAAGTACAACTTCTTTTGAAAAAACTCAAGGACGTACAACGCCAAAGCAAAGAAGTAAACGAAGTACTTGCCGAAGATAAAAGCTTTAGAATTTTAAACTTTTTTGATGGAATTGTAGCTCAATACAATCTGTCTGAAAAGAAAAAACGGGATGCTGATGTTTCAGAAGAACTTCTCTATAAGCGCTATACAGAAATAAAATTAACGGCACAATTTAGACAACTTGATATGGAAACTGTGTGCAAAATGCTTAATGAAATAGAACAAAAAACACGCGTCTACATCAAAGAGTTGTCGCTTTCAAAAACAAAGGGCGGAACGCTTGATGTTTCATTGACTATTGCGACACTAAAACCACAAAGCGATACGACAAAGATATAATAAGAAGGTCAAGGTATGAATAGATGGTATGGAATTTTAATAGGGATGACTGCATGCTTTAACCATCTTTTGTTATCTGAAGAAAGAATGCCTACTTCCACCGAAGTTTCTATCCGTGAAGTAATGAGTGAAGCTCTTTCACTAGAACAGCAGGACACTATCCGCTATAAAAAAGTGTGGTTTCGCTATAAAGATGAGCCCGTTGCTAACGTTATTAATGACTTAGCCTCAAGCCTGGGAATCAATATCATGCTTCCCCAAGGCCCTAACGCTCTTACGATTAAGCTTACCTTTGAGCTCCCTGAAAAAATAACGTTGCAGCGCGCATGGCAATACCTTATCACTATTTTAAACATCTCTGGGTACTCAATTATACCAAGCAAAACACTCAGTCGTGTGGTTAAAAGTGATAAGACTACTATCGCAAAAGAACCGCTTCCTCTCTATATTAATGTAAGCCCTCAAGACATTCCTGATACCGATCTTAAAATAAGATATCTCAAGTACCTGACCAATCTACAAGTTCCTGCTGATAGCGCCAATCCCAATAATCCGCTTCATTCACTGCTCACAGATATGCTTTCAAGTTCAGGATTTGTTATTTATGAACCAAAATTAAACGGTGTGCTCATTATTGATTCTGCACGCAACATCAAATCTGCATCTTTAATTATTGACGAGCTCGATGCATCACTTTCTGTTGACGAACCAGTTATTCTGAAACTCAAACACACCAACGCAAATCAGATAAAAGGGCTTTTTGATCAACTTGCTGGATCAGTGGCCTCTGGTGCAAATGGAACACCTATTAATCCTGGGGTAAGTTATTTTTCAGCCGATATTAGAATTATTCCAGAACTGCGAAGCAACTCAGTTATTGTTTTAGGAAAAGAAGAGGTTGTAAAACGTGTCGTAGACTTTATTACAAAGTACATTGATGTTTCGCTAGGACAAGGCCGATCAGTGCTTCATATTTATAATCTTCAATATTTAAAAGCTTCTGATTTTGCCGAGACTCTAAAAGCCATAATTAGCAACCAATCATCTGCAGGCACACAGTCAACAAGCAAAGCTGGTGGCGATCAATACTTTAAAGATGTGGTAATTGTGCCAGAATCAGCGATGGGGGTCTCCTCAGCAGCTAAGGGTTCTCAAGCTGGAAACCGTCTAGTGATTGCGGCAAGACAAAGTGACTGGATCCGCATTGAACAACTTATTCAAGAACTTGATCGACCTCAGCCGCAGGTTATGATTCATGGACTTGTTGTAGATTTAAGCACTAGCGGACTAAAAGAATTGGGAGCGCAAATGCGTAACCTTAAAGATTTCTTTATTAAAGACTTTAACTGGCAATCTGCCCACCTTGGAAACATAGAAAACAACACTGGAAGCGACACCACAGGGCCAACAAGCCCGACGGCGCTTATGTCAAACCTTCTTCCTTTACCAGCAGACAGCTCACAAGCAAGCGATCAAAATATTGCAAGTGGTGCAACCGCTGGAAGCTTCATCCTTTCCTGTACAGACCCTAAAACAAACGGTATTTGGTTAATTGCTCAAATGCTAAGCGTTCATGAAGACACTAAGATTTTGTCCCAACCATTTTTAACCGCTATGAATAATATGGAAGTACATCTTCGTGACGCCGAACAACGCATCATTGCTGGAGACGCAGATGCACGTTTTGGTGTTACCAGCTCAAACACTGTAACAAAAGACGCTTTTGTGGATGTACTTGTTACTCCTCGAATAAACTCCAATAATTTTATTAATTTTAATATTACTGTTGACATTAAAGAATGGGTCTCGGCTAATAGCCAATCACAAAATACACGGATGGTTAAAACTAACGTCAATCTCAAGTCTGGTGACATTTTAATTCTTGGTGGCCTTACTAAAACAAAAGTAACAGAAGAAAAAGCAGACACACCGGGTCTTTCTTCCATACCAGTACTAGGACACCTCTTTAAATCCTCAGGAAAAACAACAACCAAAAGCCATTTGATGATCTTTTTAAGACCAGAAATTATCTATCCAGAAAATAATATTGTTACCGATACTTCACTTAAAAAAGCCGCAAATGCGCTCAGCGAATCTTCAGTGAATTTTGGTAAACTTAAAGATCCAATTACTCGCTTATTCTTTGGTAGCGATCCGATAGAAACAACCGTTGAAGGACTCAGTGCCTTTAGGGAAGAGTTTGAACCTCTACCACTTAAAAGACCAAAAATTGAACCAAAGGCTCCGACTATTTCTAAAGTTAAAAAAGCTGAACCTGCTGAAACAAAACCAACAGATTCTCAGACTGAAGAAATAAAAGATTTTTCAGAAAAACACAAAGATCTTGATGAGGAAACTCATGCCGAAGATGAATTGAAACGTCTTTTTGGATGGGAAAATGACGCAATACAACACAAGAAGCGAGCTCGTTCTAATGATAAAGCGACAGCAACCCCTCTATCTCGAGAGATTCAGACTAATACGATGAATGACGAGCAAGAAGCAGAAGCTGAAAAAGAGCTCAAGAAGCTTCTTGCTGATCATGATAAAATTATGAGAAATGTTCGTCAGTCGGTTTCTGAATGATCGTCAAGCGCAGACATTGTTAACATATCTTCGATCCACAAAAGACGATTATATTTGGCAATGCGCTCGCCACGCGAACATCCGCCTGCCTTGATTTGGCCAGCACTTGCTCCCACTGCAAGATCAGCAATGAAAGTATCAGTCGTCTCGCCTGAGCGATGAGAAATGATAGGGTTTAAACCTGCTTGATGACACAATTCAATCGCTTCAAGTGATTCAGTGACTGTACCAACTTGATTTGGTTTAATAATTACTGCGCCAGCAAGTTCGTTTTCTATGCCACGCGCAATGGCCTCAATATTGGTCACAAACAAATCATCTCCCACTATCTGGGTAGATTCTCCAAGCTGGGCATATAACGATTGCCATCCGGCAACGTCGTGCTCAGAGCAACCATCTTCAATAGAATAGAGAGAGTATTTATTGAAAAGTTCTGTATAAATTCCAATAAGATCTGAGGTCGTAACTTTTTCTTTACCCCATCTGTAAAGTCCTGACTCTTTGTCATACAGTTGGTTTGCAGCCACATCAATTCCAAAAACAAAAGTGCCTTCGTGACCCGCTGATGCAATTGCCTGAGTCAATAAATCAAAAGGTTCTGTGTAAGAAGAAAATGTTGGTGCACATCCGCCTTCTTGACCGACAGCAGTGCTTTTACCTTTAGAGCGAAGAAGTTTTTGAAACTCATGAAACACTTCCATCGCCGCTTCAAGACCGACGCGGAAATTTTGTGCCCCAATAGGTGCGATCATAATTTCTTGAATAGGAAAACTGTTATCGGCATGCGCTCCCCCGTTTACCATATTAAAATACGGAAAGGGCAACGAAACTGATTCGGTGTCATAAAGTGCAGAAATAAGTTCAAAAAGATGCAAGCCGTTTGCTGCTGCTTGTGCACGGCACACTGCATAACTCACGGCCAATGTTGCATTTGCCCCTAAAATAGACTTGTCTGAAGTAGGGTCAATGCGGCGCATAAGCGCATCCGCAATAACTACATCAGGAGTTTTGCCTACCAATTCTGGAGCTATTATATGATCAATATTATGAATAGCTTTTGAAACACCCATTCCAAACAAACGAGACCCGCCGTCCCGCAATTCTACCGCTTCATGATCACCCTTAGAGGTCCCCGAAGGTACTTCAGCAGTAACAACGGTGCCATCATCAAGGAACATCTCACACATCACCGTTGGGATACCTCGAGAATCAAAGATTTCCTTACCGGTAATTCGAGCAATTTTCACTACTTTATCCTTTTTTTATGATAGTTTGCGGGAACTAAAACATATCTTTAGATATGCTTTAAAGTCTCTTTATTTGTCTACTTTTTCTCTTTAACAATTCCCATGAGTCCGTACTCTTTAAGGTTTGCGTCTTTAACGACTGACGGAGCCTGCATCATCACGTCATAACCGCGTTGTGTTTTTGGAAACGCAATTACTTCACGAATTGATGAAGAGCCAGTCAAAATCATTACTAAACGATCAATACCAAGAGCAATACCACCTAAAGGAGGAAACCCGTACTCTAAAGCTTCAAGTAAGAAACCAAACTTATCCTGTGTTTCTTCTTTGCTTAATCCAAGCAGGTCAAACACTTTTTGCTGTGTTGCTCTGTCATGAATACGAATTGACCCACCACCAAGTTCCATACCATTACACACAAGGTCGTACGCACGAGCCTTCATCTGATCTGGCTGAAGCTGTTCCCACCCTTGTTGAGGAGCGGTAAACGGGTGATGCATTGCGTGGTAACGTTTTGATTGTTCATCCCACTCAAAAAGAGGGAAGTTAAAGATCCAACAGAAATTAAGAATGTTAGGATTAATAAGTTTTAAGTCCTCAGCTAATGCACAACGCATTCTGCCAAGTGTTTCCCATGCGTTTTTGTAATTTCCTGCCACAAAAAACAGAGTGTCTGTCTTTTTAAGGTCTTGAAAAATCTTACCTGCTTGTTCAAAGAAATCTTCTGGTAAGAATTTGGCAACAGGAGACTCAAGCGTTCCGTCTTCTGACCAACGAACATAGAGAAGTCCTTTTGCACCAAACGACTGTGCTTTTTCAACCCACCCATCAAGCTCTGAACGTGTAAATGCTTTATTTGAGACGCGAATTGCACCCACTTTACCACCGGTAGTGATAATAGATTTTAAGAATGCAAGTTCAGTATTTGCAAACAGCTCTGTCGTATCATGAATAACCATTCCAAAACGAAGATCTGGTTTATCACTACCATACGCAGAGAACGCTTGATCATAACTTAAAACTGGAAACGGTAATTTGATATCGAGATTAAAAACTTTTTTAAACATATAACCAAGAAGCTTTTCAATGACATTCTTGATATCGCCTTCATCAATGAAGGACATTTCAACATCAAGCTGAGTAAACTCTGGTTGACGGTCTGCACGTAAATCCTCATCTCTAAAACAACGTGCAACTTGGAAATAACGCTCTAAACCAGCAGCCATTAAAAGCTGTTTATAAAGCTGTGGTGATTGGGGCAATGAATAAAATGAACCGTGATGCAATCTGCTTGGCACGATAAATTCACGCGCACCTTCAGGAGTATTTTTAGTTAAAATAGGAGTTTCAATTTCAAAGAACCCATGTTTTACAAAAAACTCGCGCATTGAAAAAATAAGAGTGCTACGTAAAGCAAGATTTCTTTGCATTGGAAGTTGGCGCAAATCCAAGTAACGGTAACGTAAACGCAACTCTTCATCAATTGCTTCTGACTGATCCAATGGGAAAGGAAGTGGTTTTGAATCATTCAAAATAAGAAGTTGCTCAGCAAAAAGTTCCCAACGCCCAGTAGGCATCTTCTCGTTAACCGTTTCTTTTGAACGCTTAACAATTTTTCCTCTTACAGATACCACAAACTCAGAGCGAAGATTTTGTGAGATATCATGAGCTTCTTTAGAAACATCAGGATTGAATACCACCTGCATAATCCCAGTTCTATCTCGAAGATCAACAAATATAAGTCCTCCGTGATCTCTTCGACGAGCGACCCAGCCATTTAAAATTACTTCTTTTGATAAATGTTTTTGATCAACAAGACCACACTCAACCGTGCGTTTCCAAGAACTCATGCGGGCTTACCTCTTTATTTCAGTCTATTTTGAATTATTAGCGCTTCCTAGTCTACCACAACTCTCTAACAAGAAAAGGGAAGCCTAAGACTTCCCTTTATAAATTACCAATTCTCAAAAGCTCTTAAAGCTTAGAAGCTATATTCCAACCCTACGCTCATTGCAAATGCAGTGCTATCACTCAAGGTTGGTAACACTTCTGTTACGCCGCCTTCAGCACTTTTTACCATGTCTGCAACTTCTTTTGAAATTGCAGTACCCTTAATGTCGGTATAATGTTTTCCTGGTAAAAATACTGCGCCTGAAGCTTTTAACTTCAATGCTTCATCAAGCTTTATCCATGAATTAACGTTCAATTCAGTACCGAGTCGATTACTTGCATCTTCTGTTGAGCCATACTTTTTAGACGCTTCATCCTGCCAGAATGTCAAAATGTTAGGGTTAATTGAAAATTCTTTACTCCAGTGTTTTGGTTCAAAAGTAAACCCTGCACCAGTGAAAATAATATTGGTAAACCCTTCAATTCCTGGAACAAATCTATCGCCAAATTCTAAGGGGCGAGGACGAACAAGTGAGCCAGCCATTGCAAAAGAACTTTTTACACGTTTACCTGAATAAGATTCTTGTTGTGAAATAAATCCTTTGTAATCGCGCTCAACACCAGTTTTTTCAGTGTTTGGATTTTTATCACCACTAGCAATACCTGCAGCTGCAGAAACTTTTAAATCACGTTTATAGACAAACACCGAACCGTCAACAACAAACATCCATCCCTTAAACTTATTTTTATAAGCGTCGCGGAATCTGTTGGTCGCGTTATATTTTCCGGTTGCTCCAATTTGCTGACCATTAAGCGCTTCAGAAAGAATTACTGTTGGTCGGTAAGTTGCTGTGTCGCCAGCATAAATTGTTTTGTTGGTTAATGTGTTTTCATTGTAGATATGACTATAAACCTGAATCAATGCGCCTGTTGCTGGATCAGTCTTTGTTGTTACGCTGTTTCTGTCCCATGCAAAAACATCTTGAGAGCCGCGGTTAACAGCAGTATCAAACCCAAACTCTACGCAACCATATTCAAATTCACCAGCCACACCAAAAGTCCCGAGTCTGCTTTGTGCGTCAGCAGTAAAATCGACCTTTTGTTCATTTGAATGAGTGTAAACAGCATAAGGTTCAAATTGTGCTTTTTTATGTTCAGCTTTGTTATTAATTGGGGTCCATTTAACGGTACCCGCAGTAGTCATTTCAACACTTCCAAACCCACGAGCAAACTGAGTATTTGGAACATAAGCACCATTTACAATGTAACGATCATAAATCTGTTCTGCAGTTTCTTTTAATTTTGCAGAACTGTTTTTTGCAACTGACCAGTACAAATCGTAATGAAGCTCTTTTTCAAAAAAATCACCCGACCATTTGACTCCTGGAGCATATTGATCAACTGAGCTGTCTGAAAAGAAACCAAGTGAAGCTACGTTGCTAGCAAAGTTGTCACCAAACGCAATTCCACGTCCTACAGAGAAAGGAAACATACCTACTGTAAAATCGTGATCACCAACAGCACCATTAAGCAGTTTGCCAAGATCACACTTTACCCATGCTTCACGCACATACAAAACGCGCGGTTCAAGAGTGTGAGAATGTGATCCGATTAAAGCTTCGCCGTACTTGATTGATGACGAAGACGTTGAAAGGTTTGTTGCGCTACCCCATGACATTTTTGCACGCGCTGATGCTTGCGCCTCGATACCAGAGTCATGTTTTACGTTAGCCGTTACATCAATACCTGTTTTTGAAGCATATGCCGCATCAACCCTATCTCCACGCGCACCTTCAGGCGCACCGTTAAGTAAAGAGTTATTGATATTAAGACTTGTTCCATTTGAAATCGAACCGGTCAACTGAGCAGTTACTCCCGCAACATCATCTCTATAAGAAAGAACCGGATTTTTTTTCGCCTCTACAGTTACAAAAGATGCTGCAACCAACAGGAGCAAACTAAGCTTTTTGTATTTTAAAGTGTTCATAAATTTTCCTTTTTAGTGGTATAAAACCGTAGTCAAGATTAAATGGAGAGTTTTATGCTTAAACTAAACCCCGTTAAAACGAGCTCATTGTAGGCCTTTACAGTGTTTTGTCAACTGAAAAGTCTTTCTTTAAACTTTTATACTGGTAGATTTTAAGGTCTTACACAAAGGAATTTTGTATGAAAAATAATCACCAAACTTTTTTAATTGGTGCTCACATGTCCATAGAAGGCGGACTTGAAAAAGCTCTTGAACGGGCCCAAATGGTTGGAAGCACTACAGTTCAAATTTTTACGAAAAGCAATCGTCAGTGGTTTGCAAAACCATTAAAAAAAGAAGAAGTAGAAGCATTTAAAAATCGTGCAAAGGACAGTAATCTTCAACATATTACAGCGCACGCTTGCTATTTAATTAATCTTGCATCATCAACCGCAGAGACTCGAAAACTTTCTATCAATGCACTTACCCTAGAACTTGAGCGGTGTGATCTTTTAAATATTCCCTATCTTGTAGTGCATCCAGGTTCACATACTGGCCAAGGTATTGAAAATGGAATTAAATATATTGCTCAAGGGCTTGATGAGGCGTTTGAAAAAAGAGAAACAAAAACAATGGTTCTTCTTGAAACAATGGCCGGACAGGGAACATCGGTAGGATCAAAGTTTCAAGAGCTTGCAGCAATTAGAGCACTCAGTACCCATAAAAATAGAATTGGGTTTTGTGTTGATACCTGCCATATTTTTGCAGCAGGATATGATATTTCACAGGATGAATTTTATGAAGCGACATGGAAATCATTTGATAAAACAATCGGACTTGAACATTTAAAAGTTATTCATTTAAATGATTCAAAAACAAAACTTAGTGCTTGTGTTGATAGACATGAAGATCTTACAAAAGGAACAATTGGCAAGCGCGGATTTGAATTGCTTCTTAATGACTCTCGCTTTTTTGATATCCCCAAAATCCTTGAAACCCCAAAAGCCTCTTTAGAAGATGATGCTCGAAACATCATGACTGCTAAGCAGCTCCTAACCCTTAAGACAAAATCAACATTGAATCTCTAAAAAATCAGAGAAAGGAAAGAGTTTAGCTAAGAAGGAATCGCGTGTAATAAACTCTTTCCAACCTCTTACGCAGTGTTTTACCTGTTACCCCTCATTTGCAACAAAGAGGAATCAGCAGAAAAACGTAGCTTAATTGTTCTTATTATTCAGATAAAAAACAACATATTTTTTTTGAAATGCAACGCAACAGGCAACTTTCTGCTTTATAGTAAGGCAATGCAACAATTCGAATTTTTTTTGCAACAAAAAATCAATGGCTTGCAACAATAATCTCCATAGGTTGTCAAAAATAAGAAGAATTTAATAAATTGAAGCAACTTACCACGCAACACGCTACAAAGTTTTAATCTCGCGAGAAAGCAAAACATTTACACAATAAGCACTCTTTCTAGCTACCTATACACCTCAATTATCCTATAAATTCATGCTTTACAAAATAATCAGATAGAAAAAAAGAATGTTTTTTTAATAGTTTTTTCAAAATACACAACGCTCACATAGAAAGAATCTACAAAGCAACAGGGCCTTTTTAAAAGATAGACATACTCACACTTAAGCGGAAAAACAAACGAAGAGTGACCGACTTAAGACACATATACTCTCTTTAAAAGAGGCCGATTAAGAATGCGTTTAAAAAAAGTGACTCCCTAGAAACAAGGAGTCAAACTTTTATATAATTGAATACTAAAAAGACTTAAGATTTAATTCGTTGCGTTGTCACTTTATGAATAATTGAGAAGAACTAAAACAAAGTCAGTAAGCAGCAGCTTTTTTATGCTGGCTTTCCGGGGGTTGGAACGTTAATGTAACATTCTGCCACATCCCCTTCTTCCCACTCTTCAAAGCCTTCAACAATAAAGGCACACTCAAACCCTGTGTGTACTTCTTTTACTGTCTTTTTGTCACGCTGCAAACTCTTAATTTTACCGCGGGCAACTTCTTTTCTATTTCTAATAATAGCAATAATGCCCTTATCAGAAAGTCTACCGTCGTTGACCACGCACCCCGCAATTACACCAAGCTTCTTAACATTAAATATCTTAAGAACTGTTGCTTGACCAATTTTGGTAAGAACCATTGTGACAACTTGTGCTTTTGTTGCAAGCAACTCAAGCTCTTCAAGAAGTTTATAAATGATGCCATATAAAACAATTTTCACGCCGGATCTACGAGCTTCAAACGTTGCTTTTTGTTCAGCTTTATTATTAAAGCCTAACACTAACGCATGGGTGCTTTCAGCAAGCAGTGCATCACTTTCAGTAACATCACCAACCCCTGAGCGAATAATATGAATAGTTTTCAATCCCTTCTTTGAAGAGATTTCTTTAAACGAGTCAAGAATTGCTTCAAGAGATGAATGAGTGTCTGCCTTAATGATCACATTAAAACGTTCTTCTTGAGAAGTCGACGACTGTGATTGAACCATTGCAGGCTTCTCTGAAAGAGCGCGTGCTTTTTTATATTCGGCTTCAGAAATAACTTCAAACATTTCACCAACTGATGGTAGGTCAGAAAAGCCTGCCACAAGAACTGGTGTTGAAGGTCCTACCTCTTTAAGTTTTTTTCCAAAAGAATCAGTTAATGCTATTACTTTTCCTGTCACAGATCCTGCAATAAAAGAATCGCCTAGCCTTAAGGTTCCTTGTCCACAAAGCACCGTCCCAACAGCTCCAAGTCCTTTGACCATTCTTGATTCAAGAACGTAGCCTTGAGCTGGAATGCTATCAGAAGCTTTTAATTCCATCATCTCTGCTTGTAATGCAACAAGTTCCAGCAAATGATCAACGCCTGTGCCTTCTTTTGCAGAAATTGGCGCACAAATTACTGTACCGCCCCATTCTTCAGGAAGCAACTCATGCTGAACAAGCTGACGCTTTACTGTTTCTAAACGTTGAGGTTCAACGCGATCCATTTTATTAATTGCTACAATAACAGGGATATCAAGTGCCTTGATTGCTTTAATGCTTTCAACTGTTTGCGGCATAATACCGTCATCTGCTGCAACAACAAGAATTGCAATATCAGCAACAGAAGCACCGCGCTTTCTAATTTTTGAGAACGCCTCGTGACCAGGAGTATCTAAAAAGACAATATCTCCATGAGGTGTTTTTGCGCTGTAAGCACCAAGATGTTGGGTGATGCCGCCTTTTTCTTTAGCAGCAACACGCGTTGTGCGAATAAAATCTAAAAGAGTTGTCTTGCCATGATCAACGTGACCCATAACAACAACTACAGGTAGTCGTTTTTTTTCATTTACTGTCGAAAGAACAAATTCCCCTGTAAGAACATCTTTTTTTTCTGCTACTGGAGCTTGTATTTCAATTTGGTAATGACGACAAAGTTGCTTTACCATATCTTCAGGAAGAAGATAATTCTTTGCGCATGGCTTACCTTGCTTTAAAAGAGCAAGAATAACTTCATTAATGGGAAGTTGTACTCTTTGAGCAAAATCAGAAACACTCATTGCCTCTGCGACAAGAGTAGTAACTGCTGGAACTACTGGTTCCGATATAACCGGCGCCGAAGATGGTCGCATAAACTGTGGTTTACTATTATTTTTAGGTTGGCTATGTGTTGCGGCCAATGGTTCCTGCCTTTCTTCTACCTTTTTTGGTGATGGAACTTCCTTCACCTTTAAAGGCTGCTGTGCGCTTTTTTCCTGCGCTGGATTTCTTTTTTCAAAAAACTTGAGTACGTCATCAGACAAAACAGACATGTGGCTTTTTGCTTCAAATCCTTCAGCCTTCAAGAGATCAAGCATTTCTTTACTTGAGAGACCATGCTGTTTTGCAAACTCATGTACTCGCATATATACCACCGCTCGATAAAATTCTTACCACTGCCCAACTTTTTAAGTAACCCTAGAACTCATCACTGAGTTTTTGATCAAGATCGTCTCTATGCTCCGCCTGAACCAGCTCAATATGAATCCCTGTAAGACGAGATGCAAGCGCAATGTTTTGACCCATTTTTCCAATGGCCAACGAACGCTGATCTTCATCAAGCCACACTCGTGCCGATCTTTTATCATCAGAAAGTTCAACTCTGTTGATTTCAGCCGGCTTTAATGCGTCTCTTACAAACGACTCATCTGACTGTGTCCATGCAATAATATCAATTTTTTCTGTACCCAATTCCTTTAAGATTGGCTTGATTCTTACTCCGCCGACACCAACACATGTTCCTACTGGATCAATGTTTGAGTCATGAGAAACCACTGCAACCTTGGACTTGTATCCAGCTATTCTTACAATTTTTTTAATATCAACTAACTTTTCAAATACTTCAGGAACTTCAAGTTCAAATAGCTGCGCTACAAACTCTTCTGAAGACCTATCAAGAATAAGCTGATTTTCGTTACGAGGAACATCAAGAACCTCTTTAAGCAACGCACGAATCGGAAAACCGACATTACATTTTTCGCCTGGGATAGAGAGAGACTTAGGCAAGAATGCAAGATAGTCCTGGATTTTTACAACAACACCATTTCTTTCACACTTGTGAATAATGCCCTGTAAAACAGTACCTTCTTTATCTTTAAATTCTTCACAAATAGCAGCCGCTTCAATATCTCTGATGCTTGAAGCAATAAACTGCTTTGCGCGCAAAATCTCAATGCGACCAATATCTTTCTCGCCTTTTTCAAACTGAATCCATACTTTTGATCCAATTTCAAGGTCCTTGCTAATGCCTTTTGCTTTTCTTGCGCTGATTTGACAGTCATCGTTTTCAACTGATTCGACAACTTCCTTCTCAACTTCTAAAACAAGCTTCTCTAATGTTTCGTCATACACAACGCGAAGTTCAAGCTCAGGGTATTTTTTCTTGTAAGCAGAAAGCATACCTTCGCATACAATATTAGTTAAAACTGATTTATCGAGTCCCCGTTCTTCAACGAGAGAATCTATTACCGTAAAAAGACTCAACCCTATTCCCTCTGCGTAATGTATGGATCTAATTAGAAAGCACTGTCCTATAGAGTGTATCAAAAAATAACAAAAATAGAAGACTCTACTTATAACCCCCTAGAAGTATTTTTCTCTTTAAGGAAGAATTTTTTTAGTTCTGATTTATTAATGTGTTAATAAATATACTTAATATAATAATAATATGCTTGGCAGATTTTGTGGATAACTCCTCTTTTTGAGCTAAAAAATCGCGGCGGAGCTTCATAAAGTGCCTCTTTTTCATTTGTGGATAAGTGGTGGATAATTTGTGGATAACTTGTGGATAACTCTCGGTTACATGATCTGAAGCTGTTTTCTTATGTGGATAACTCTGATATGCCTTTTTGAGTGGTTATTTTAAGAGGCTGCCTGTTTTATGTCTTCAACTTTATCCACCACTTATCCACCACTTATCCACCACTTATCCACAATTTCTATGTGAATTAAAACTTAATTTCTATATTTGTTGGGTAACGATTTTAAGCGCTTTTTCAAGATCTTGGGTCAGTTTAACTAATTCTTTTGGGTTTCTGAGGATATAGGCTGGGTGATAGGTTGGAATAAGGGGGGTTGATTGGTAGGTCTGTATAGTTCCTCGAATTTTTGTAATAGGGGTCATTGTTTTTAGAAGGGTGTTTGTTGCGCTTGACCCTAATGTGCAGATTGCCCGGGGCTGAATAATTTTGATCTGTTTTTCAAGGAGCAGTGAGGTGCAGGTTGCCACCTCATTAGTTAGGGGAGCTCGGTTGTTGGGGGGGCGGCACTTAACAATATTGGTGATGTAGATATCGTCTCTGTGTATTTCTAGCGCATTAAGCGCTTTTGTTAGCAGTTGGCCTGATCGTCCTATGAACGGTCGTGCAAGTGCATCTTCGTTTTTTCCCGGTCCTTCTCCGATAAGTAAGAGTTGGGCGTCGGGGTTGCCCTCACCAAAGACAATATTTGTTCTTCCTAGTGATCCCAGGGGGCACATTACACAGTTTTTATAGGGAGAATAAAGAGCATCAAGCAATGCTTGTTTCTGGATTTGTTGGTTCATGGCAATAATCTGTTTTTTTTCTTTATCATACCGCAACTATGAAGAAAGGTAAGTATGCAAAAACTGAAACCAGCCGCTTTCTTGGGCAAATTTATTTTTTTTGTAAGAGCGATGGATAGAATATTCAGGAAAATAAAGAGATGCGCCTGATGCGTGAGGAAAATAAGATCCCGCTTTGTTTGCACTCACGAGAGACTCAAGAGTTGCAATTGTCCCTGTCAGAAGCTCTTTAAGTTTTGATTGAAACTCTTTTGATTCTTTTTTGTTGCCGTATTTTGCCGTGTTAATTTTATTGAAAAGATTGGTCAGAAAGTGACGTATATCAATATAGTCTGGATCATCAAAGTGTGTGCAAGCGTGATGGTATCTGCTGGTTGCAATAAATTCTTTAACTGAAGCTTCTTTTTTAATTGCTTGATCTAGCAAGAGACTTATTTGTTTGAACATTTCTATGCATGCAGGAAGTTTATTGAGATCAAGGCATGAAAAAGTGTAATCAGAGGTGAAGCTATAGGTTTTTGCATATGCTTGTGTGATATGGGCTCCCAGTTCTTGGGGCGAAGGATTTGTATTGAGAAAGATTGAAAATGCGCGTGAATAATCCCACCCTGTTCCTAGCTCTACTTCTTGTGAGCCAACCATATAGTTTGCATAAGGCTGCAGAAATGCAGCAACTTCAATCATTGCCATAAGGCAGGCATCAAACCCAATGAGATCAATTTTTTTATTGTTAAGTCCTTTAGTGCAAATTACATCAAGTGCATACCGTATTTTTTGTTCTGTTAAATAGGTGCGTGCTGTTTCATCAAAACAGACACCTTTTACAGGTGCAGGTCGAAAAAGTTCTTCAAAATAGGAAGGACCGTAATTGGAGTTCTCATGTTCAAATAAAGAGATAAAGTCAGGCATATCAACGCGGGCTTTGCGGTGAGGGTCAATGACCCCTGTTCCGTGATCCCAAAAAATAAGAGCATGTTTTTCTGCGGGGAACTGTGCGATAGCCGTAAGACAAAAATCGATAAGAAGGTCAGGGTTGCCACTGTCAGTCTGTTGGGGGTCTGTTTTTATTGAGAGAGTTTTGACTGATCCTTTTTCAATAAGGGCATATTTTGAAGTTTTTTGTTGGGTGGCAACATCAAACCCACTAATGAGTGCAACAATGTTTACCTGCTCATTTGAGCCGACCTTTGCCATTTGCTTAAGGTTGCGTTCAAGAAAAATTTCAAGATCATTATCTGCGGCAATCCAGAGCATAATGGTCCATGGTTTTGGTTGAAAAGCTGTTTGGTTACTCCACAAAGGAGTCATAAAGCTTAAGCCGATAACTATGTTTATTACGTACTTACACAGAGAGCTCGTTGCTTTACTCATCGCTTTATTCTGCCTCTTTTTAGGTAATGTTTTTACATGACTGCTTTTAAAAGATCTACCCACTTTGTTGCATGTGCAAAAGAGGTTTGATTATAAGACGGGTCAATAGAGCGTAGAGGGAAGTAAATAGAGAGTCCCTTTGCGCGAGTTAAATTATCGCCGGTTGCATTTGCAATTAATGAGAATTCAATAAGAGTAAGCCCTTCGTGGAGCCGTTGCTTAAGAAGGGGTAGTAAGTGTAGCGCTTGTTCTTCAAGAGAAATAAATTCAATAGCCTCTAAAAGGTTTGAGTAAAAATGATGAAGGTCAATATAGGAGGGTTCTGAAAAATACGTACAGGTGCGCTTTGAGCGGCTTGCCTGAATTGCTCTTTTTACTGAGTAGCTTTTTTGAAACTGTAATACTTCAAGCAAGAGACTGCTTACTTGATCAATATTTTTTTCAACAAGTTCAATTGATGCAAGGTTTGTTGCAGATTGGGTGAAATCCTTAGTGATTGAATGATAGTGTTTTGCGTATGCGTTAACAATCTGTTTCCCAAATTCTACTGGAGAAAGGGTGTGTTTTTCAAAAGGAGCAAGAATTGCTTCATAAGGCCAACCGGTTCCAAGCTCCACTTCTTCTGATGCAACCATAATGTCTGCATATGGTCTGATAAGACTGGCAACTTCAATCATCGACATCAAGCACGCATCAAATGCGATCAGATCAAATTTTTTATACAAATGTTTTTCGCAGACTGTTTTAAGTGCGAGATCAAGTTTTTGGTTTGTTAAATATGATCCATAGGTATCACTAAAACAGACACCGCGACGTTCCTCTTCGCGAGATTTTCTTTCAAGAAAGTCAAAAAAACCAACAGATCTGTCAAGTTCAAGCATGTGAGTTGAGGGGTTAAAAGTAAAAAGTTCAGAGGCGTTTGTGGTTTTGCTACGAATTGAATCAAGAATACCAATTCCATGGTTCCATAATACAAGCGCATAATGTTTTGCAGGGAAATGAGTAATTGCCCATTCACAACAATCAATTAATGTTTGCGCGCTGCCGCTGTTGAGTTTTTGTTGTGAAGTTATGTCGTGCGCGTTCATTTGATAGAGCTGTCCTTTGGTAACATAAAGACGCTTTGTGTGCTCATGAGCGCCATGGCGATCTAGTTGTACCACTATTGAGATATTTTCATTTGATCCAACTGCTTTGAGCTGTTCGAGATTGCGACGGGCAAAATAATCTAAATCATTGTCAGCAGCCATATAAACGATAAACGTCCAGTCGCTTTCAATAACAGATTTTTGTGAGAACTGTTCTATGGTAAAAGGAAAAGGAGTAATGCCAAGAGCGATGTGTGATGAGTATGAAATAAGAAATAGACTTATAGCAAAAAATTTTGTCTTGAAAAGCATACGTCCCCTTTCTGAAATTTGATTCATTTTAGAAAGAGGGATGCGGTTATCGCAACAATTTAGGGGTTGCGTGTTGCCTTTGTCGACGTAGTTGCGCAAGCCACGCAAGGCAAAGCGTACAGAAAAAACTAAGTTGAAAATCTAAGAAAAAAAGATGAAAAGGGTTGCATATCAGTGTTATAAAACAGACCAAGCTTAATAGGTGTATAGTATTGATCTGGAGATTTAAAAGAGAACATGTTTTGTACAGGAAAAAGAGATGAAATCCTCTCATAAAAGAGACGCTCCATGGAGTCAAAATAAAATAAATGGTACTCAGCAAAACAATACAGAGAGTTTTAAGGGTAAATGAAAGAGGGATTACACTCAGCAAAAGATGCCAGATCATAACAAAAAGCATAAGGTGAAGGCCTGAGCGTGCCAAGTGGTGTAAGATTCCCCATCTTTCAAAATGCTTTTTTTCTTGATTAATGGTTGTTTTTACTCGATGTCGATCTCCCATAAAAAGTGAAGAAAAGTAGGCAAACGTTTTTCTATTCATCTTCTTTTTCAGACGATACATTACCGATTCTTGAGTTTGATAAAGAAATCTGTGCCAGGAATACGTAGGGCGCTCAGCCAACACAGGAGTAAATTCTAGGGCAAATACTGTCCCAGAGACTCTTTCTTTTAAAAGATAATTTCTAAAATCCGAGTCAGCTTGGGGCTTAAGCGTCATTTCAGGACATACGATGATATCGTCTATCATGATTTCGTTTATCTGTTTGGTGTAAACAAAGAAAGGTTGAGCTGCCTTGGTCTGAAGGGTTATGCGTAAGGGCCATTGTTTATTGCCAGTTTTTTTAATATCAAGAACCTGTGCATGAAGGCTATTAAGGATTACAGGGGATCTGAGTGTGTTGCGATAAAGTGCGCCTTGAAAGACAGCGGCTCCGACTAGAGAGCTTATAAAAATCAAAAGAAATGAGCTTAAAGAGATAAATCGAGTGGCGTATAAGGTTATGCAGACAACGGCAACGCTGCTCAGGCACAAAAGGGCGCCTGCCAAGGAGAAAGTTTGAGAAGCAATTCCAACAATAAGGCTAAAAGTACAAAAAAATGAGAGGTGAAGCTCGGGAGTAATGAATGTCGAAGCAATCTTCATTTTTTTAGAGTCTTCCTGTTAATTTGTCTTTATTGTCAAAAAAGAAAACATACCATAAAAAGGGTATTATTTCTTTTATTTTTCACTCTGTAAATAAAAACAGATTCTTCCTGTTAATAAATTCTATCTTTTAAAAGTCGGTAAAATGTATGCTTTAAAAAGTTGTAAAGCTTGTCAATAAGGCAGGGTCAGTGTAATGTAGCAGTCGTATCTCATTGAATGTATAAGGAAATTCCATGTCATTGATTCAGGGCTCTCTTATTACTAAGGTTCTCCTTAATGGGTTAACCATTATTGTTAATCCTCTTCATAATATTCCCAGTGTTTCTATTGAGCTCTGGTACCACGTTGGCTCAAAAGATGAAAAAACTGGTGAAAAAGGAATGGCTCATTTAATTGAGCATATGATCTTTAAAGGTACCAAGAAGCTTCTCTCTGAATCAGACATTAATATGGTTACTCATAAACTTTCTGGTAACACCAACGCATTTACTTCTCACGATGCAACAGGTTATGTGTTTGATTTTCCTTCCCATCACTGGAAAGAAGGTTTTACTATTCTTGCAGACTGCATGCGCAACGCTCGGTTTGATGAGCAGATGCTTAACTCAGAACTTAAAGCGGTTGTACAAGAACTTAAAATGTACAAAGACAAATACACTTCAATGCTGATGGAAGATTTATTGTCAGCAATGTATCATGATCACCCTTATCATTATCCAATCATTGGTTTTAAGCAGGATCTCTGGAATTTAGAACGACAAACGCTCGTTAATTTTTATAAAAAACATTATGTGCCCAACAATGCAGTACTTGTTGTTGTAGGCGATGTAACCGCAGAAGAAGTTTTTGAGGAAGCTCAAAAAGCGTTTGGACATATTCCCGCAGATAAAAATTATAAACGCGAAGAGTTTTATCACTCACAAGATTTGGCTTCAAAAAGCGTTACATTATTCCGTGATGTTCAACATCCAGTATGTATGATGGCTTTACATTTGCCAGGCGGAAAAGCTAATAAACAGTACCTTTATGAAGTTGTTGCATGGGTGCTTGGAGCGGGAGATAGCTCACGACTTACTAAGAAATTAGTTGATGAGTTACAACTTGCTACAGAGTTTCAAACATTTGTGTATGAAATGGAAGATGCGTCTCCATTTCTCTTTTATTTCTCTCCGGTAAACCCAGAAGACACTGAAAAAATTAAAGAAATTGTGCATCAAGAAATTGCACACATTATTAAGAATGGCGTTGATAAAAAAGAGCTTGCGCGAGCAATTAGAAACGTAAGAACAAGTTATCTTGAACAACTTGAAAGCCATTCAAAACGTGTTTCTATTATTGGCCAATCGTATTTGTTTACTGGTGACGCTCAGTACATGCAAACATTTCTAGATTACAAATCAGATGATCTAGAAAAAGAAATTAAAGATCTTCTTTCTTTATATTTTTCTCCAACAATGACACATTATGGTCAAATTCTTCCAATCTCTCCTTCTGAAAAGAAAAATTGGACTTTACTCCAAGAACTTTCTGATGCTGAAGATGCAAGAATTTTAAATGGTAAAGTGCGTACTTTACCAGTTGAGCCAGTCTCGTATGCCGATACTGTTGAAGTTAAAGATCCAAAAAACTTTGATTTCCCTAAAGCAGAAAAGCATGTGCTTTCAAATGGTGTAAAATTATTTGTACACACTAATAACGAGCTTCCAAAGATTGATATTGCGCTTACCCTTAAGGCGCGTGGTGATTACGATTCACCCGAACAACAAGGTCTTTACGCGTTTGTGTGTGCAATGTTAATGGAAGGCACTAAGAATTATCCGGGCAAAAAATTGGTAGATGAGCTTGAAGAATATGGCATAGATATTGCAACAGAGCCTGGTCGTATTCATATGACAATGTTGAGTGAAGATTTTGAAAAAGGTCTCGCGCTTCTTTTTGAAATATTAGCTCATGTGACATTTGATAAAAAAGCAATTGAAAAAACTCGTGCACGAATGTTAACTGATATTAAATTTTTCTGGGATCATCCATCGAGTATTTCACAGTTGCTTGTCAGAGAACATATTTACAAAAATCATCCGCGCTCAAAAAATCCAGTGGGAACTGTTGAAAGCATTTCAAGCATCACTCAAGATGATTTAAAAAACTTCTATAAAAAATGTTTTAGTCCTGATGGTGCACGTCTTGCAATTGTAGGTGATCTGCATGCCTATGATGTAAACAAAGCGCTTGAAAAACATTTAGGCAAATGGAAGGGCGACAAGGTTGAATCTCTTACTTATCCAGCAGTTTCACAAAAAGTCGCAGGCGCTGTAAGTCATAAAATGAATCGTGATCAGGTTACACTTACCATGGCCCGTCCTTCTATTACACGCTTTGATGCTGATTACGATAAGCTTCTTTTGTTTGAACAAATATTTAGTGGCGGCTCTATGAGTTCTCGTCTCTTTCAACTGCGTGAACAAACAGGATTGTTTTATACAATTTCTGGAAGCATGTCAGCAGGATCTGATGAGCAACAAGGGCTTTTCATGGTAAAAACAATTGTATCACTTGATAAGTTACAAGAAGCTGAAAAACTTATAAAAGAACAAATTGATACTGTTGCAGATTCTTTAACAGAAGAAGAGTTGCGTGATGCAAAAAATGCAGTGATCAATTCACAAACTGCTCATTTTGAAACAAACCGCGGCATGGCTAACGTATTTCTTTCTGTTGATAGATTTGGATTTCCTGAAGACTATTTTGATACACGCGCAAGCAAAATTATGGCAATCAGTTTAGATGATGTTAAAAAAGCTGCACGTAGATTTTTAGACAGTAAAGAAATGTTAATAGTGAAAGTTGGACGAGTATAACACGGACTTTATGTCAATGAACTATTTACCAGAAAAAATAGAACATTTTAAAAGTATGGTGTGGGAATTTTATAACCAGAACAAACGAGAGTTTGCTTGGCGCCAAAGCCCTACACCATACGCTGTTGTTGTTTCTGAGATCATGTTACAACAAACTCAAACTGCTCGCGTAAAAGACAAATTCATTGCGTTTACTGCAGTGTTTTCTACATTTGAAGAACTTGCAGCAGCGCCTACTCAAGCAGTGCTTAAAGAATGGGTTGGTCTTGGTTATAATCGTCGCGCGCTTGCGCTCCATGGAATAGCACAAAAAATTGTACATGAATACGGCGGCGTTTTGCCTGATGATGTTGAAGTGCTTAAAACATTTAAAGGTTTAGGCCATGCAACGGCGTCATCAATTGTGGCGTTTGCTTACAACAAACCCACGGTTTTTATTGAAACCAATATTCGTGCAGTTTTTATTCATACATTTTATCCACAACTTGATGAGGTGCACGACAAAGAGTTGATGCCACTCATTGATCTTGCAGTTGATATGGATAGTCCGCGCGAGTGGTATTACGCGTTGATGGATTATGGTGTTCATCTTAAAAAACTGCATAAAAACCCGAGCCGTAAAAGTCGCCATTACACGGTACAGTCTAAATTTGAAGGATCTGATAGACAAATTCGCGGCGCGCTGGTTAAAGCGTTTACTCATGATAATACGTTAAGTTTAACTCAGCTTAAACTGTTACTTCCCTTTGATTCTGACCGTATTGAACAACAATATAATGCGTTGGTTAAAGAAGGTTTTATTTCAAAATTATAAAATAAGCTTACAGTATAAAATTTTATTTAAAAAAGCATCAGAAGTCGCGAGCTTAAAAGGTCTTTGAGAGCTTAAATTTTCAGAGAAGCCTTTTGATAATGTTTTTGAGAGGGTTTATACTTAAAAAGACTTAATTAATAAGGTTTTTAGCCATGGAGGTTATCATGATAAGAAATACAATAAACAAACTAATGATACTTAGTTTGTTGGTCGTTGCAGGTAATTGTTTTGCTGCACTACCAGATTCAAATGGTATGGGTGGCATGATACAAAAATTTGCCAACGCTCAAACCATTATGAATGGAGGTCGTGTTGCAGCTGGTCTTATTGCTACCTGGAACGGAACATCCCTGGGATTAAGTACAGCTGATTTTCTAGGACTACCAAAGCTTCCGAGAATGATTTGTGGTCTTGGGGGGGCGTATTTAGGATTTTCAACATCTTCATATCTCGATCAAAAATTTGAACAACTTAATAATAAGATTGATGGACTAGCTGTTAATTTAAAGCGAGTTGAGTCCAATACCGAAACTATAAATGCAAATGTACTAGCTGCTTCGGCTCAAGAGATGCAGAATACTAGCGCTATTATTGCAGAACAAGCAAGAGCAACTAACCATATCCTTGTTCAATTGCGCGCAAACAGACTTCAAGTTGCGGATTACTCTTCTGAGCAGATAAATTTAGGAACAGCTTCTTTGGTAGCAATTAACCCTAGATCAGGTGGTTTAGCCGGATTAGTTTCAATGCCACGCATGACCCAACAAAGCATATTTGCTATAACGGCAGGAACACTGGTAGCAGGCGTTGTGCTCCGTGATTATTTTAATAAATAAATATTAAGAATATATTTTTTAAAATTAAAGGCCTCATTGCGAGGCCTTTTTTATGTCTAAATTATGAAAGTTAATTTCGGTAGTTTTAACCTAAATACTTTTTAAGGAGTTCGTTAATGACTGCGGGATTTGCTTTGCCTTTAGTTTTTTGCATTGCCTGTCCGACAAAAAATCCAAACACTTGAAGCTTACCTGACTTGTATGCAGTGACGTTGGCTTCATTTGCAGCAATAATTTCTTGAATAATCTTTTCAAGTTCTGCAGTGTCGCCAATCTGTTCAAGCCCTTGTTCTTTAACAATCACAGCAGCATGTTGGCCTGTTTGAGCCATCAACTTAAACACTTCTTGTGCAGCACGGTTGTTAATAGTTCCCTTATCAATAAGATCAATAAGTTCTGCTAATTTTTCAGGAGTTACGGCACATGATGCTGCAGAGTTTTTACTTTCCTTCAAGCAGTTTACTACTTCACGAAGCACCCAGTTAATAAGCTGTTTGCTTGTGGTAAACGTACGTGCTTTTTCGTAATAATTAGAAAGATCCATATCGTCAATTAAAATAGTTGCTTCATCAGAAGTTAAACCTTCTTGACGCAAGCGTTTAAATTTTTGATCTGGAAGTTCTGGCATAGTTGTTTTTACTTGTGCAATCCATGCGTCACTTACCTGAATAATTGGAAGATCAGGGTCTTGAAAATAACGATAATCAGCGGCTTCTTCTTTAGATCGCATAGGCATTGTCATACGCTCTTTGGTGTTCCACAAACGTGTTTGTTGGATAACCTTTTGACCGCTTTCAAGAAGTTCTATTTGACGTTCAATTTCATATTCAGTTGCATCAGCAATAAATTTGAAAGAGTTAATGTTTTTAAGTTCGCAACGTGTTCCCAGTTGTGGATCAGTTTTTTTGCGCACTGAAATATTGGTGTCAGCTCTAAATGAACCTTCTTCCATGTTTCCTGTTGATGCGCCGATGTACACAACGATAGCACGAAGTGTTTTTAGGTAGGCCTTAACTTCTTCGATGCTTTCAATATCAGGATAACTTACTACTTCAAGAAGCGGTGTGCCGGTTCTGTTTAAGTCAACAAAACTCTCGTTGGTGCCTGCACCATGAATATTTTTTCCTGCATCTTCTTCAATGTGAATACGAATAAGGCGAATGTTTTTTTCTGAACCATCTTCTTTAGTAATGGTTACATAACCTTCTGTGCAAATAGGCAGAGCATCTTGAGTGATCTGATAGTTTTTCGGAAGATCGGGATAAAAATAATGTTTACGAGCAAAAAGACTTTCAGGAGATATTTTACAGTTGGTTGCAAGTCCTGCTTTGATTGCTTTTTCAACAACCTCTTTGTTTAAAACTGGTAATACGCCAGGATAACCAGCGCACACAGGGCAAATGTGTTGATTTGGATTTTCTGTTTGGTCATTTGAACAAGAACAAAAGATCTTGCTTTTTGTGTTTAATTGAACGTGTACTTCTATCCCTATGTCCACTCTGTATTCAGGATACTTTTCAAAAACAGATAGTTTTTCTGACATAATGTCCTTAGCGCAAATACGTAATTATTGTTCGCATAAAATGCGGTTTATTTTTCTATTCTAAACGAAGCGATAGTTAAATTTTTCTCGCTTTCAAGCACAATCTTGCAGTCGTACAATTTTTCAAAGTTCAAGAGAGTATCGTACTCTGTATTTGAGATATATTCAAACACTTGAGGATTGAGTTTAAGCGTAATTGTTTTTCCTGTTTTATCAGAATCAAGTTCGCGCTTAACGTCTTGAAGGACTTTGTAACTTTGTGCTTGTACAGAAGGAGTATGTCCTGTTCCGTGACATGTGTGGCAATTAACCGTTAACTGTTGAGAAAGAGTTTTACCTGAACGTTTACGTGTCATTTGCACGAGGCCAAATTCTGAAATACGCAATACGACAGACTGGAATCTATCCTGTTCTTTGAGTGTTTTTTCAAAGAAACTAAAAAGCTTTTGTCTATTTGAACTCATGGACATATCGATAAAATCGATAACAATAAGTCCACCAATATTTCTTACTTTAAGCTGTCTAACAACTTCTTGAGCAGCTTCAATATTAGTTTTAAAGATCGTGTCTTCAAGGTTTGATTTACCAGTAAAGCGTCCTGTGTTAACGTCAACAACGGTCATTGCTTCAGTAGCTTCAATAACAATTGAACCGCCAGATTTTAGTTCGACCTTATGGTCAAGTGCGGCAGCAATTTGTTCTTCAACTTTGTAAAAATCAAACAAAGGTGTCGTGCCAGCATATTGACGTATTTTTGTAGAATGCTCTGGTGCAATTTTTTTAACATAGCGGGCAAGCTCTTGTTGTTGATCTGCATCATCGACAATTACTACTTCAATGTCATCATCAAGATGATCACGAATTACCTGAAACGGAAGAGAAATTTCTTGATAGATTCGTGCTGGACTTACTGCTTTAGCAAGGCCAGCTTGAATCTCATTCCATGTCTCAAGCAAAAAATTAACATCTTGCTTGATTTCGTTTTCAGTTCTTTCTTCTGAACAGGTTCTAATAATAGCGCCCATTCCTTCAGGAAGACTGTTAAATACGATTTCTTTAAGACGTGCGCGTTCTTCTGGCTTTTCTATTTTTTTTGAAGTTCCAATGCGCGGGATGTTTGGCATTAAAACAATAAATCTGCCCGGCAAAGTGTAGCAAGTTGTAAGCTTTGCGCCTTTTTGATTAACAGGTTCTTTTGTTACCTGTACTAAAATGTCTTCATTTTCTTTAAGTATCTTGCTGATATCAGGTAGCTGACGTTTTGGATGGTCTTTTTTTGTAGAATCTGTGCTATCAAAAAAACCGTTCATTTTATTAATAGCAAGTTCGCGGTCAATTTCTGATATATGTAAAAAGCCAGACTTCTCTTCGCCAATCTCAACAAACGCTGTTTGAATGCCAGGCAATACTTTGGTAATTTTACCTTTTAAAAAACAACGCTCAAGAAGGTTTCCTGCATGTGCCCAAAAATAGACGTTCTGGAGTTTGCCTTCTTCAATAATAGCCACTCGTGTTTGCCACGGTTCTTGATTAATTAATATTTTTTTCATCTTATTCTTTCAAAAGATCAATAATTTTTTATGTTGCCCCAACCTTTTGCGTTCAGTATACCTCAAAAACGTGAAATATTCAGACTAAATTTAAAGTTAGTCAGTATTTAAGCTTATTTGGGATTGTTGTTCAGCTTGAATTATTTTTTATAGAAGTTTGTTCCCAATTAAAATGGACCTTTAATACAAAATGCCTTTCAGCTTTAAAGAGACGCCAAGCTGTTAATAGATTTATTGGGGTGTCGTTACTTAAGAGATTGACCCAAAACTTATAGTCCCTTTTTTGAAGCTCAAGAGAAATAAGCTTAAAATTGGTATTATAATGTCTGGCCATCTGTGTTTTTTTGTGTTACAGTGCTCCTGATTTTAGCACAAATAAAGTAAGTGCAAATGTGCAATAGGAGAAACTCATGAACGTTCACAAAAAACTCTCTCTCATGATCTTGTTATCACTGGTTCTTCCAGGATGTCTCTTTAAAAAAGATGGCGTTGAAGTAGACAAGAAATCTAAGAAATCGAATGGCAAAAGCTTAGCCTACTCAAAAGGTGGCAAACGCGATGAAGGCAAATTTTACGATGAAAGCGTAGAGGCTTTTGTACTTGAAGAAGATGATGGTTCAGGTGTTACATTAAGCAAGTTTGATGCGGCTGAAGAAATGCGTCTTGCTCGTGCTGATGTAACTGGTGTGGCAAAAGATTCTTTTGAACCTATCTATTTCAATTTTGACCAACACTCTATTCGTCCTGATCAAGAGCCAACCTTGGCTTATGATGTGCAGCGTGCAAAAGAAGTTGCTCCTAAAGCAAAAATCATTGTTGCAGGACATAGTGACAGTCATTTTGTAAGCGAAGCATACAACATTGCAAAATCAGAGCTTCGTGCTCGTGCTGTTGCAAAAGAAATTGAAAAAGCTGGCGTTCCTCGCTCAAAGATCAGTGTGATTGGTTATGGCGACAAGAAGCCTGCTGTACACGTTCCTGGAAAAGAAGAACGCAACCGTCGTGCGGAAATTGCGAAATTAACCGTTAAAGCTTAACAGCAAAAACAGTTCTTCTTCTGAAATTAAAGCCCTGTGGTTTTTAACTGCAGGGTTTTTTGTTGTCTGTTTTTTTGATGAAAAATGTCGATAGAGCCCACCATTATTGGTGCTGCGCAAACCGTGGGTTCTAAGAGTTTTTTGAAAATCGAGAATCTGTAGTCGTGTGGTTTTTTGATTATCGGTCACCCGTATATAGTTATTGCTTGCCTTGGGTGAAAATGGAACAAAAGTTGCAGTGTTTGGTTCAGTAGAAACTACTGGAGCTTCCGGTTGAGACATGGCAGCAAATTTAGCACTTTTTGAGTGCTCTGAAATCAGCTTTAGGAGATATTCTAATTTTTCTTCTTGTGCAATTTGTTCAAGAGTTTTGCCATCTTTATGCATCGAGGTGATGGTTTTAAAATTATGAGGGCGATCTTCTACCATTTTACCAATCGCAGATTGCACAAAAGAAAATACAAACCACAGCTTAGTGTGTAAGTTTTGACGTTGTTTTTTGTCTCCATCAAAACAGGCTAGAATATGTTGTGCAACAACAGGGTCCTCTTTTTTAAGGCGATCAATTTCCTCAAGCGAAACTCCATAATGACTGTTAGCAATCAAAGATTGGCCACTGGCTATGGTTAAAAAAATAAAAAATGAAGACAGTAATAGTTTTTTCACCTGGAATCCCCCATTTAGATCTTTGGTTGTTTTATAAGAATAAGGTTTGTGGTAGCGGTTGTCAAAAGGTCATTTTGTGCAAAATTATGATTTTGAGCTTATTTGCCTACGCAAAATTCTTTAAAAACCGTATCCATCATTTTTTCTGTAATAGTTTTACCCGTAAGTTGAGAAATAGTTTCAAGGGCATCGTTTAAATGATAGGCCACAAGCTCGTATTCAATAGGAGCGTTAAGCATGGTTTTGATAGTGGCGAGTTTTTTTTCAAGACTGGTTAGTAGTTCAAAATGTCTTTTATTAAGCAAAAAGGGTGATTTTATCCCCACAAAAAGATCATTTATTTTTTCAGCAATGCGCGACTCAAGTTCAATAAGCCCCTTACAATCTTTTGCTGAGAGATGAATCGTATCAGAAGCAAGATCTTCCTGTTGTGTAGGCAAGTCTGCTTTGTTGTTTATAACAATAATTTTTTCTTGGTACGTTTCAAGCAATGCTTTATAAACGGTAAGTTCTTCTGGTGTCATTATTCGGCTGCTATCAATAACTAAAAGAACAATATCTGCTTGTTGTGCTTCGTTGTAAGACCTACGAATGCCTTCTTGTTCAATGACATCATCAGCATTGCGTAGCCCTGCAGTGTCAATAAGAGTCAGATAGACACCGTCTTTATAAAGACCAGCTTCAATAACATCTCGAGTGGTGCCCGCAATATCAGTAACAATTGCGCGTTGTTTGCCAATGAGTGCATTAAAAAGTGAAGACTTTCCAGCGTTGACTGAACCAACCAGAGCAATCCTGACCCCCTGGCGCAAATGCTGTTGTTGGTTGAAGGTAGCCTTAATAGTTTCTATTTTCGTTGCAACATTGCCAAGCATGGTACGCATTTGAGGACTAAAATCCATATCCTCTTCTAGAAATTCAAAGCTTGCTTCACACAAAGCACTTATTTTAAGAAGCGATTCTTCAAGCGTTGCTATCCAGGAGGAAAAACTTCCCTTTAGTTGCTCTAGAGATTGTTTCAGTTGGTGTTGTGAGTTTGCATGAATAAGTTCATTTATTGCTTCAGCTTTTACCAGATCAAGCTTTCCATTTTCAACTGCCTGACGAGTAAATTCGCCATTTTGAGCAGGTCGTGCGCCGCACTCCAGGATTCTATTAATAACTGATTCAATAATAAATGGATTGTTGTGAGTGGTTATTTCGACAACATGAAGTCCTGTAAAAGTCCGAGGTGCATGCATAACCAAAAAAAGGACCTCATCAAGATGCGATCCTTGAGCATCAACAACCCATCCGTGATTGATCGTGTGAGATCCAACGGTTTGAAGGTCTAAAAAAGATGAGAGTTTTGCGCATCGTGCAATAACGCGGAGCGCATCGGGCCCAGAAACACGAAGCAGCGCGATAGCACCGCTTCCTGAAGGTGTACACTGGGCAACAATGGTATCTGAGATCATAACATCACACACCGGTAAAGGCGTGTCTCCATTTTAACGGTTATTACTCTTGTGAATCGTTAGAAGGAGTTGTCCCTTGCGGGGTTTCTTCTTTTTTTACACCAAAATAACGTCTACCAGATACTTTAAGAACTTTACGTGCAGGCGCTGCTGCCGGTTGTGGTGCTTTTTGAACTGCTGGCTGAGCCTTTGGTTCTTGAGCCTCTACCGGACGCTGTACTGTTTCTGCGCGTGGTTGTTCTTGAATAATACTGCTTTCAATTCGCGCTTCATGATGTTCGCGAGGTTGAGAATGACGAGGGCGACGTTCTTCACGGTCATCCTGTCCTTCAGTACGATTTGGGCGATTACCTCTTTGATTTCCAAATCTACCTCTTGATGATGAGCTGCGACGTTCTGAATATTCTCCAGATCGTTCATCTCTGCGATCATTGGGTCTTTCATCGCGTGCGTGATCATCATTTCTTGATTCATCACGACGGTCATCGCGTCTTTCAACTCGAGCGTTTTCGTGTCGTGCTTCGCTGTGTCTTGCATCGTCACGACGTTCACTGTGACGATCATCTCTACGGTCGTCTCTTCGGTCATCGCGACGCTCTTCACGTGCCGGTTTTGCAGCGTGTGGAGTGTTGGTTGAACTTGAGGAGTGAGTTTGTGGTTTGCTGTGACGATCATTTTGATGTCTTGGAGCACGTCTTTGTGTATCGCGTTCTTGACGAACTGGCTCTTCAAAAAAGATTCCGACTTTTGCCGGCGTTTTGGTAAATCCAAGAAAGTTAGAAACCGGTTCTTCAAATATTTTTATAGAAAACGTTTGTGGTTTTCCTGCTCTTTCCCAAGCTTTTTCTATTGCTCGGGAGATCGAAGATGCTTCTTCAATGAGTGATTTCATGCAGAGCCGACCTTTCCATTTAGGTGACTATTAATTAATAAGTTTCAACTATAAAGGCTTGCCGTGCCTTATGTATTCGCGTCCACTACGAATGATTTTCAATTGCATTCAGCAATACATTTAACCTTTATCGGATAAGTATACCAAAAAATGAAAAGAAATGGAAAAAGCTGAAAATTCAGTTTTTTTAAGCTTGAAATGAAGTGATTTTTTTAAAAAATAAGATGGAGCGGGAAACGGGACTCGAACCCGCGACCTTTGCCTTGGCAAGGCAACGCTCTACCAACTGAGCTATTCCCGCAAAAAGAATATGAGACCATAACCTACCATAGCAAACCAAATTGTCAATTATTTAAACAACAGCTTCTGGCTTTTGTTAAGGCCAGTTGTTATAGTTTTTTAAACTAATACTTTAACTAAGGACTGAGTAATGTTGGCTTTTATTCAAGGGAAAGTGGTGTCTGTGGATCAGCAGATAGTGGTTGTTCAGGCAGGCGGGCTTGGCATTTCTGTTGCTGTTGCTCGCTCTGAGTTTTTTGCACAAGGTCAGGAGGTAACGCTTCCTATCTATATGCACTGGAATCAGGAACAGGGGCCTTCTGTGTTTGGATTTCAGACAGAGGCTGAAAAGATGGTCTTTCTGCTTATTATTAGTTGTTCTGGCATGGGCCCTAAGATTGGTTTGGCATTACTTTCTGCTCTTTCTCCTGCAGATTTTTTTACGGCAATTCAGGAAGGCAATGAGAAAGCGTTAAGTTCTGTTTCGGGTATTGGTCCTAAAAAAGCTGAGCAGATGGTTGTTCAACTCCGTCAAAAAGTTTCAAAACTTATTGAGTCTGGGGTTGGGTCTCAAATGCAAGGTGCTACCAAGCTTGAAGAATGGAAAAATGTGACTCAGGTTTTACAGTCACTTAACTATTCTCGACCAGAGGTAGATGCGGCTCTTAATTATTTGCGAAAAGAGTATGGTGGATCGGCTTGTACGTTTGATGAGTTGCTAAGAGCCAGCCTATCTTTTTTGGCAAAAAGAGTGTAAAATCAGCCGTTCACTAAATTAAAGTCTTTCTGTTTGTACCGTGCGGTATGTACTCTTTTTCAAGAATATTTTCGCGGGGATTATAGGGTCAAGGAGATACACTATGGATTTGTTAGGTTTGTGCGCGCGCATAGACACTTTGCTTGCGATGCCCTCTACAGTTCTTTTTGTTTTGGTAGGTATTTTTCTTACTATAAAATCAAGATTCATTCAGATTCGTGCATTCCCTCATTTTATCAAGTTATTACGCAGTGGCGTGTCTCATCACCACCAAAAAAAAGAAAACATGATTGACCCGTTTCGCGCTTTGTTGACCTCGATGGCAACTACTATCGGAATGGGAAACATTGCAGGCCCTTCAATAGCGGTAGTAATTGGCGGCCCAGGTGCATTGTTTTGGTTAGTCGCCTATACATTTTTTGGAGCGGTAACAAAATTTTCAGAAGTTATGTTTTCAATCACTTTGCGCAAAAAGCTTCCTGACGGCAATGTTCTTGGCGGCCCGACTCAATATCTAAATGCAGTACACCCATTTCTTGGTGCATGGTATGGTGCAATTACCGTTTTTCTTTTTGCAGGATGGTCAGGGCTTCAAGCAAACACTCTTGCAAATGTTTTTTCTTTAGAGGGCGTTCCTACGTGGATAACCGGGGCAGTTTTAGCTACGGTAGTATTTATGGTTCTTATAGGTGGAATTAAGAGAGTGGGGGCAATAGCAAGCAAGCTAGTCCCTCTTATGTTTGTGCTGTATGTGACTTTTGCTTCATTTATTTTACTTAAAGACATCAATCTTCTTGGTCAGGCATTTGTGTTGATTGGAAAGCATATTTTTAGTCCTTGTGCGCCCATTGGGGGTTTTTTAGGAGCAACAGTTTTTAGTGCATTAAAGGCTGGAGTTCATAGAAATATTTATATTACTGAAGCAGGCTTAGGAACCTCTTCTATCGCTCATGCGATGGCAGACACTGATACCCCTCGCGATCAAGCAGTGCTTGCAATGTATTCAGTTATTGCTGATATGATTCCTTCGATTTTATCAGGCTTGTTGGTGATTGTTACAGGAATGTGGGCACGCAGTAATGAAATCAGTAGCACACTGGTCTATGAAGTGTTTAGAGATTATTCAAACAATTTTGGTAAGTGGATATTACTTATAAGCATTTCGCTTTTTGTCCTTACTACTGTTATTGGTAACAGTTTTAATGCAAGCCAATCATTTGCTTCATTTACACGCAATCGCGGTATGGTTCTTTATTATTTATTCTTATGTCTTTTGATTTTCTTAGGTGCGCTGGTAAGTATTCCTCTTGCTTGGAAGGCAATGGACGTGCTGCTTGTAATGGTTGCTATTCCCCATCTTTTGGGAATCATTTTTTTAAGTTTTAAGTATTCAAAATTAATTCGATAAGAAACGGGCCCGCAAGGGCCCCTATTTTTGTGTAGGATTTGTAATGAGACAGTTATTGATTGTGTTGGTTTTATTATCATTCAATATTTCGCGTGCTGCGTTTGAGCTGAAGTTAAATGGTTCAAAATCTGATTCTTTTTGGCAATCAAATTTAAAGACAGCTTCTCAAGTCATTCAGAGTCCTTCAGGAAAGTTTATTGCAGTGGCATCAAACAATCTTTTTATTTCAAGTTTAGGTGACAGTTATGATTTTCTAATAAGAGACGTGAAGAAAAAAGAAGATATTATTAGAGGTAGGGATCTCTTTGGGTTGCTTTTGAATGTAGTTTTTAACAGGGATGAATCTTTAGCTACTGCTTTAGGTTCAAGCAGATCATCGAACAAGTTACATATTGTTATTTTTAATTTAATAAAAACTAGCATCCTTAAAACAATCTCTATAGAAAATCAAGGTTTTTTAAATGCTTTTTTTATTCCAAGCAAGCCTGACAAAGAAAGTTTTCTGGCTGTTGGTTATATAACAGGCAGGATAGAATTACGAAATATTCAAGATGGCCAAGTTAAAAAAACATTAGAAAATAAAGAACCACTTACTGGTTTTGTTGTTAATTCTGATGGGACACGGGTTATAACTACCAATAGAAAAAGTTTGGGTATAAGAGTTATTGGCATTGAAGATGGTCAGGTCGAGAGCGTTTTACCCTGCAAGGAAGCTCAAGAGGGTCAAGATGATAGCAGCGCTAAAATCTTTGAGGGTTGTTTGCAGTCACCCCAACTGAGCCCGTGTGGTAAATATATACTAGCATTTGAGCTCTTAGCTGATTCTAATAAAATACATCTTTTTAATTATGAGACTAAAAAATACATGAGGAGCTTTGAGTCTTCTGGTCATAAAAAGCTGGCAGCACTTACTCCTGATGACAGGCATTTGATTTTTTGTTCCCCTCAACATAACGTTCTTGTATGGGATATTGAAAAAGATGAAAAACTTGCAGAGCTGAAAGGTCATGGCGCAGCCATAACTGCAATGGTAGTTTTTAAAGAACGTTCTTTGGCTATAACCTCAGAAGACGAGACGTTGAAATTTTGGAGATTATACACTGGGAAGCTTCATAAAACAGTGCGCTACTCAAAAATTTTAAGATCTATTACTTTTAGTCCGGTCTCAAATGCATTTTATGTTAGATAGTGATTAATGGTTTAAAGAGGGCTTTTAAAAGCCCTCTTGTTCTTGAAAGCTTATTTTACTTTATAGATTACAAAACTTAGCAGCGCTGCAAAAAAGCACCACACTGAGGTAAACCACTGATAATAAGCAATTGCGCTTACACCAATTGAAAGTATGCCCACCAGTCCAATTACATAAAACATTCTTTTTTTCATTACAAAGAGCGAGCCAACGGTTGCCAAGCAGTACCAGATGGTAAGTGGCAATTCAAAAGTTTGTGGCCAGTTAACTGAGTATTTGATATGACTACAGCTGATTGCAGAAGTGACTCCTAGCGATAGAACACCCCATGCAAGAAGTGTTGCAACCACAGCACCTGCCATCATAAGGCCAAATAATATTTTTTTACGCTTTGCATCAGTTTCATATTTGTAAAGAGCAAACGGTGTCCAGATGGGCCATGCAAAAAATGCAAAAAACAGAAACCCATAACTTCCGATCATAGTGTATTGCGTATAGTTTGAGTTGCCTTGTGTAATCCAGACAAGCCCTTCAAATAATTGTTGAATACCAAACATCAAAGGAATAGCACGAATATAGATTGATTGTTTGTTTGATGACCTAAGAACCGTAAGCCCAAACAGAGACAGGCTTGTTCCGGCAATAAAGCTTGCCTGCGCAGAAAAACACATAGTATCTCCTTTTTTAAACGTAGCTAGGGTGATGTTCGATCTGATATCCCTCAAAGTAGATGGTTTCTTCTATGGGACTAAACTGTGCTTCAAGGCCATCAGAATCTTCGGGGGTTGAAGATTCAAAGTCATACCATTCTTCTTCTTCCTCTTCGCCCTCAGGCATAGGGCTGCCGCTAGGGGGAGTGAGGGAAGATAGTTGATAAAATGATGAACTGTCACTTTGATGCTCGCCATGGAGGATGTCGACATCCCCTTGGTTAACTACATCGGTCTCTAAGAGGTTTGCTTGTCCTATAAAGACTGGGTTTGTATAAGTGGCTGAAAAATTTTCCTGTTGAATAGGTTTTTGTTGAGCAGCTTCCAGGAGTCTTGCATGAAGACCGCTTGTAAGTGCTTGCAATGGGGTAGCTGTTTTATTAGCAGCTTTTTGCTTAATTGCATCAATAATTTTTTGTGCGATTTTTCTGTTGTTAGTTTCGAGTGCAATAGATCGTGGCGCGAATCCTTTTGAGTCTTTAAAGCAGGGATCTGTTTTGGGGTGATTTAAAAGAAGGGCTAAGCAGTTTTCTCGGGTTGCTTCTGGAACATAAAAATAATGCCGTATAAAAGTGGCAAGAGGCGATTCTTTATTATATTCATCAGGATAATTGGGGTCTGTTGCTGAGTAGTCAAGAAGAGCGCTTACAACCTCTAAGTTTCCTAAACACAGAGCAGCTGTGAGAGGTGAAGTAAAAAACGTTGGGGTGCGATTGTGTGTAAGTTGTAAGGAGAACTCAATATTTACATTCGGATTATGAACTTTAGACAGTTGCTTTTCTAGCGCGACCTTAGTGGTTGCTCGATTGCTTGTAAGCATTGTTACAAGGTCCTTAACCGCACTTTCGTTTTCTGAAGTATTAAGAGGTCTTCCTGCGTGTACGCTTAGATGGTGGATGAGCAAGAGACTGCACAAGATCTTCTTCATTCATTTCCCCTTTTATAAATGAAGATTGAAACGTCCTTGCATGTTTTTGTAACCCAAGCGACACGATTAAATCAATGAAATCCATAGGCTTGATACCGATTTCTGCTGCCTGATGAAAAATACAGGTTGCAGGGGTAAGTCCTGGCAGAGAATTGATTTCAAGGATCACAACTCGCTCTTTACCGGTAGGGCTTTGCTGTGTGGTTTGATAGAAGCAATCGATACGACAATATCCAGAACAACCAATTGCTTTGTATACGCTTTCGAGTGTTTTTTGAACCAGTTCAAGTGCTGATTGAGGCAGCGGAGCTGGGGTCTGATTTTCTCCTGCGCCGGGTAGAAACTTTTCTTCAATTGAAAGTACACCGCTCGCCGAAACTGCCTGGCTTGGTGGCAATGCTTGGGGGGTATCATTTCCAATAACTCCACCAGTGAGTTCCATTCCACCAATGCATTCTTCAACCAGCGCATCTGCTGTTCCTAATGCAAAAACCTGGTTGATATATTCAGAAACCTGCTCGAGTGTCGTTGCTTTTTTTACCCCGACACTACACCCGTCGTTGTGCGGTTTGACAATAACTGGAAAAGGCAGTGTTTGTGCAATCTGGTCAATAACGGCTTGTTTGTTGCTGAGCCATTCTTTTTGAGTGACATATGCGTTTTGAGGCACAGAAAAACCTTTTTTGGCAAGAAAGCTGTTGGTTTTGTATTTATCCATACAAAGGGCGCTTGTTGCTACTCCAGAACCGTTATAGGGAAGTTTAAGCATTTCAAGAGTTCCTTGAACTGCGCCATTTTCTCCCGCGCCACCATGCAGAGCAATAAATACAAAGTCTGCTACTTTTGGTAGATCATGCCAGTTTAATTTTGTACTACGGTCAAGATCGTGTTCAATTTCTTTAGTTGAGTTGTGAACAAGAAGTTTTTGATTTAACGGATAGAGTTCCCGCTTGTTGTCTACAAAAAGAGGTAAGATGTCGTATTTGTGCGGAGAGAGTTTATAGCATACGTTGCGGCCGGAATCGAGCGAGGTTTCTCGTTCGTTAGTGTCGCCACCCAGCAACACAGCAACGCGTAATTTTTTTACAGAATCATCAGTTTTTTTAACTCTATTCACAAATACTCCTAACGAGTGAAGTTCGACATCAATCAAAGAGTTAATCAGGTCGGTGTGACTCATGCCAATGCAAGCAGCTTGATTGAATAAAAAGCTTGAAGGGGCCATGCCAGCCAAAGAGTTAGGATCAACAATGACTACTTTGTTTTCTTTGGTTAAAAATCCATCGATGCGAGAGATTGTTTTAAATTCAAGAAGTTTAGTAACGGCAAGACAGGTTTCCTGAATTAGTTTGATGTTTTGTTCTGAGGTGCGTGCGGGCGTGAATTTTAAGGAACGGCCCGGCATATATTTTTGTGTGTAGTCATGAAAATGTGTTCCAGCCTCATGAACGACTTCAGTAGGAGGAAGAAGTTGTGGATTTCCTAATGCATCAAAAAGAGTGACGCACGTAAACTCCATACCTTCAATTTTTTCTTCAATGAGTACTGATTGTTCCATCCCTTGAGAAATAGAGCATGCCCGAATAAGCGCAGGAATAAGTTCTTCAAAGGTTGAGACAACGCTTACGCCTAAACTGGAACCTTCCTCGTTTGGTTTAATCACAAGAGGAAGTGCGAGATTGCTCTCAATAAGTTTTTGGGTAAGAAGTTCAGGGTTGTTTTGATAGTTTTTTATTTCATGAGGTGTTACTGAAGTACCATTCGGAACGTCAATGCCAGCAAGTGCTATCAGTTCTTTTTGACGAATTTTATTCATGCTAAGTGCACTGCCAAGAACTTTTGCGCCCAAATAGGGAATGCCTAAAACTTCAAGAAACCCTTGGAGTGTGCCGTCCTCTGCATAGCGTCCGTGTACTGCAATGTACATAAAATCAATAAAGTTTTTAAGGTCGTCCCATGCAATAGATTGGGCTTCTTTTTCAAGTCTGTGTTCAAAGTCGCTTGTTTTACCGCGATGCAAAAAATGCCATGGCAAAAGATAGAGTTTGTTGGCGGTTGTTTGAAAGAGAGGGGTAACTTCATAGGTTGCCGTGTCAAGATGATCACACACGGTTCTTCCTGAATTGAAAGATACTTCTCGTTCAATGGACATTCCGCCCATAAGGACGCCAACTTTTAATTTTTTCATGCCACGGCTCTTTGGTAATGATGCTGCCAAATTTGTATAAATCAAAGTTTACAAAGGGGGATGCCTTTGTGCAAGGGGATTTAAAAGAAACCTATTTTGTGATACAATCTCTCTTTCTCCTAAGAATTTTAAAAGGATTTTTTATGACCAGTAAAATTTTTCTAGCACTATTTTTGTTATCTTTTGATACCGCAGTTTTCTGTGCTGAACTCATGCCCAGATCAGGCGAAAAAATAAATGGGGCTGCAGAATCACAATCAACTTTGAGGCTTGATCTTGTTGAGCTGGGTAGTTCAATAAGAAGCGGTAATAAAGCGTTGGCTCGACAAACTGTTGCCATGATGGTTGCTATTCAAGCAACTGTGATAACTGCTCTCAAAATGGCTAATGAGTCTATGAAGGCTGATCGTATGAACTCTGGTGGTTCTGTAGGAAATCAAAAAGGGGCCGCAAAGGCTTTTGAAGAAGATAAATCAGAATACGAAAGCTGTTCAGAAGATGGAAGCTGTTCGGGCGACGATTTGATGTTTCCAATTGATGATATGTAAAAATCAGGTATTTTCTGGGTGCAAAAATTAAAGGACAATAAAATTAATGGCAAAGCCAACTGAAAAAAAATTTGTGTGGATTGATCTTGAAATGACGGGTCTTGATCTTGAAAAAGATCTTATTCTTGAGATTGCAACAATTGTTACCGATGGACAATTAAATATTATTGCTCAAGGTCCTGAGATTGTTATTTCTCAACCAGAATCAGCGCTTTTGGCAATGGACAAATGGTGCACAGCGGTCCATGGAAAATCGGGGTTAACCGATAAAGTAAAAGCATCAGACACCAGTATCCAGCAAGCCGAACAACAAACACTCGCATTTTTACGCGATCATTGTGAAGAAGGAAAAGCTCCTTTGGCAGGAAACTCGGTCTGGATGGATCGTGTTTTTATGATGAAATACATGCCACGTCTTTATAATTATTTGCACTACCGCACTATCGATGTCAGCACCATTAAAGAGCTTGCCAAAAACTGGTATGCAGACCAGGATCAGTTCAGATTTAAAAAGAACAACACCCATCGTGCGCTTGATGATATTATTGAATCAATTGAAGAGTTGAAGTTTTATAGAAAGCTACTTTTTAAGTCAGAGGATTTGGCGTAAACAATAAAGAGCTTTTATACTCTTTGTGATTGATTGCGCTGTACAGTTCTTTAATGGCTGCAAACGTTGGTGATTTTAGATAGATTTTTCTACTAAACATTTTTTTGATTTTGGCAACTGGCGGCGGCGTTGGCCCGAGCACGGTTGCCTTTTTCATGTCCATAAGAGCGTATGCCAGACGCATTGCCTCGTCTTCAACAACCGATTCTTTGGTATGTTTTAATTCAATTTCTGCAAAACGCATGCAGGGAGGATAGCCAACTTCAGCGCGCGATTGAATTTCTTGGTTATAAAACGAAGGATAATCGACCTCGTTAATAAATTTAAACAGCGCGTGATTGCTCATTGTTTGCATAATGACGGTGCTGTGTTGGTGATGGCGGCCAGCGCGACCAGCAACCTGAATAAGCTGTTGTAGTGTTGTTTCTTGGGCGTTGTACACAGGAAAGTTTAAGTTAATGTCTGCCCAAATAATTCCCACGAGCGTTACATGCGGAAAATCATATCCCTTGGTAATGGTTTGAGTCCCTACCAAAATATCAATTGACCGCTGTTCAAACCCTTGCATAGTTTCTTGCCACGTTTTTCTATTAACGGTGGTATCAAGATCTGCACGCGCAATGCGGGCGTGAGGAAACATTTTTTGTAAAATGGAAACAACTTGTTGAGTACCAATTCCTTTTTTAAGAAATTCTACGTTATTGCATGAAGAGCAGTGCGCAGGATGCATTTCATGGTGTCTGCAATAATGGCAACGAAGTGAATTGTCTTCGTGCAGTGTTAAACTGACTGAGCAGGATGAGCATTGCACCACAAGCGAGCACTCTTTGCATTGCACAAAAAAGCTTACACCGCGACGATTAAGAAACAAAATTGTTTGTTCTTTTTTGTGAAGTTGTGTGGCAATTGCTTGTTGAAGTTGAGTGCTTATCCAAAAATTTTTGCGTTGTTTTTTATCAAGAAGATTTACTACTGAAACGGTGGGAAATGCTCCGGCAAATCGTTTGCACAAATGAAAGATTTTCCAATTTTTAGTAGCGACATTATGGAGCGTTGCAATTGAAGGAGTTGCAGATCCCAATACAATTGGAATTTTATGTACGTGCGCGCGCAACACCGCAGCTTCTTTTGAATGAATTTTAGGATATTTTTTTTCCTGAAATCCTACTTCATGTTCTTCATCGACAATAATAAGTCCTAGGTTTGCAATAGGCAGTAGGATCGGTAAATGCACCCCGATAATAATTTGTGGTCGGTCATGTAAAAGATTATTCCACAACAGTTTACGTTCAGCTGTTCCGGTTGCACTATGAAATCCTAAAATAGGAATATGTCCAGGAAGCTGTTTTCTTAAAAGAGCTTCAAAGCGTACCGCAAGGGTTACTTCAGGAATTAAAAAAACTGATGTTTTGTGTTCAGAATACGCTTTAAGTAAAAGCTTTTTATACACCTCTGTTTTGCCTGAACCTGTAACACCATGAAGCACGGTGGGGCAAAATGTAGGGTTGGCAATATGAGGAATTACGTAATCAACGGCAGCCTGTTGTTCTTCTGTTAAAGTGACGTGTATTTCAGGTTCAACATCAAGAGTGCTTGTTGGTTCTGCTTCGGGTTTGTTTTTAAAAAAACTTTTTACCCGTTTTAAAAATTCTACTGGCTCAAGCTGATGATAATCTGCAAGCTGGGCTAAAAACGTAGTGTAATGAGGATCGACCGGAAACTCTTGAATTTTAAGAGCCTCTTTAATGGCAAAACTTACTGGTTCAATAGTTTCGAGCGTTTCAATCACAACAGCAGGCACTGTTTTATTGCGTAGAGGAACTGACACGATTGATCCCGCTGTAGGAAGTTTTTCCCACGAGGCGGGTACTGCATATAAGAGCGGCTGAGTAAAATGTGAAAACGTTTTGACTTTGATAAACATAGTGTCCAGCATACCATAACTGGGCTGGGAAAAAAGGTTCAGATAAAAACTTTACCGAGTGAGAAAGGTTTTGTCTGAACCGCACTAAATGAGCTAGTTATTGAAAGTCTCTTTTTAGGTATATTCAAATCTTTTATACATATAACCCGGAGTGAACCCATTTCTTAAATAGAAAGCAACAGCGGAAGCAAGAGGGCTAAGGCCAATACGTAAAGGTTTATAGTGAGCGACAATCTTTTCAATAAGGATGGTTCCAATTGAGTTGCCACGCACTTCTGGATGAACAACGATATATTCAATATATAACTCACCGTCATTTTGATCTTTTGTCAAAATTACAAGCCCTGCCAATCTTTTTTCAAAAGAGCTTTGATTTGTGATATATGCTCTCACACATACCGCCTTTCCTTTCTGATAAAGATCGGTATCAGGTTTGCCTTTCTTTGCTCCTGCGTTGATTTCTTTAATCAACTTGCTAGGCAGGTATCTAAAGCCAGTTAAAAGCAATGTTTCTTCCTCTTTGCCAAAAGCAGAAGGCTCAAATGATATTTCAAGTATGCTTTCAACTTGTTCTTTTGTAGGCCGACTATCATCAGAAGGCCTTGTGGTGGAAAAAGCGATACATAAGACTAATAAAGATCTATTGATAAAATGCATTTTAGATAACCCCCATTAACAGTTTTCTATTTATTTATCTTGTAATATCTTTTGAAAAATCGGCTTTTTCTGTTTGTTCTGTTGATGATGAATGAGCATCAGCTTTTGAAGGAGTTTTCTCAGCTGCACCTGGAGCTTTAAGCTGCTTAATTCTATCCCACTCATTTTTCCCTTCAAGGTCTTCAACAAAGCCTTTTTTATTATAAAATTCTTCTGAGGTTGAAAGAATACTTGCCTTGATAGACACTGCATCATAGTTTTCTTCAAGATCTTTTAAAAGAACTGATCCTATACCTTGCTGTTGATAATCTTCGCCGATAGAAAGAACATGTAGGTTTAAAATTTGGTCTTTAGCTTTTGAAAAAACAGCAATTCCACCTGTTACAAAGGGCTTCATGAAAACTCTTGTAGCTACCATCATATTTTTATCGACAAGATCTTTAAACGCTTCAGAAGGGTTTTTTTCAGAGTGTCTACGTGTTAGGTCCAAGGAACTCGTAATTTGATCAGAATCATCCCAAAATGCTTTGATAAGTTCTCTGTCGTAAGCATTTACCTGTGTCTGCTCTTTAATAATTTTCCACTCAGGAAATGCTTTCTGGATAGTCTCTTCAGCTTTTGATGATTTTCTTTTAGGTTGTGCGGCAGTATCAAAATCATCGGTATCAGCCGCAAAAGCAAAGCCAGAAAGAGAACAAAGAAATAATACACGCAAAATAATAACCACAATAACCTTACTATTTATATTTAAGCAGTAACTAAAGAACTCCATTTTGAGACCATTATTTAAGGGTCTTGATAAGTATATCATCTTGAAAGTAGCTTCGCAAAAGGGTTTTGATGAACTTATGGTGTAAGCTAGTCTGTGTTTTTATTTGTAAATGAGAGATTTTTTCCATAAACGTGCTTATTTTTCCAACACCTTTGGGTGCAGTAAATCCTAACTTTTGGTAAAAAGGAACGGCTAAATTTTCAGCGATAAGATTAACTTTTGGCGGTTTATGAAGGTCTATAACCGCTGCTATAAGGCGTGTACCTATTCCTTTGCGTTGATAAGAGTGATCGATGCACAGGTTATTGAGACACAGAGCAGACTCTGGAAAGGTCATTTTACTATACAATGCCAGGCCTATAAGCTTTCCTGAGGTTTTATCAAAAGCGCGAATACATACTGTTTTTGATTTCTCATAAGTGTGATGTTTACTGAGCGCCGTGGGTAAATGAACGAATGATTGTTTCCAAAATGTTTCAAAAAGGCCGATATCTTGTTCGGTTGCGTCTGTTTGAGTGTCATCGATTAAAATTTCTGAACCTAAAATATGTGCGGTGATTGACGTAAAAATACAGATTTTTAAGAGTAATTTGTAGGACATGCAGGCCCTTACTAGTTTTAATTTTACTTGTGTTTTGAAATTGTTTTTTGAAGTATGTTGCCGCCTATGTCCTCAAAACCATTTGCTTTATAAAAGTATACCGCTGAAGAAAAAGGGTTCACTTCAATTATTTCTTGCTGGTATCTTTCTATGAAAGATTTTAGAAGAAGCTTTCCAATTCTATGGTTTTGGAATTTTTCTGCAACGCATAAATAATGAAGAGAAAGCGTGTGTGGTGCTGAGTCGGTTTTTTGTATAAGAGCAAGAGCTGCTAGTTGATTATCAGAGATCTGCCCATCATTAACACTTTGAATAAAGACTCTTGTAAGCACCTCCAGATTGCTTTTATAAGCTTTTGTGTCTAAGCATTTATTTTCAGAGCAAAAAGTAGCCGTTGTATTAAGATCTTTGAGATCTTTTTCTTCGCCAGAAAAAAAACTCATAAAGAGTGTTTCATCGTCTTGAGAAATTTCTTTTTGAGCATAGTTAATTTCAATGGTAATGATATCTGCTTTTTCAGGGCTGCTTTTTTTGCAAAGAGGCTCCGAACAAAGAGTTGGTAAAAAACCGAGCAAAACAAGAGAGAGCTGTAAGAATGATTTATGCATTGCGAGGGCCTTTTTGTTTGGCGTTATGTTTTATAAATTTTTACTAGTCAGCGCACTGATATTTCATGTAGAAGTGGCCGTCTTTTTTAAATCCAAATTTTTCATAAAATTTTACAGATGAAGGCAGGGCTGAAAGTAAGACATAAGAAGGTTCAAAGTGTTGAACAATAGATTTAAGAATAAATGTTCCAACTCCAGAATTTTGCTTTTTGGGATCAACGCAAAGGTATTGAATATAGAGTGGACTTTTTTGAGTGTTGTTGTTTGTGAAGAAGCGACTTTCAGTAGTTTTTGGGCAGTGTTTATTTAAAATGGCAAGTCCTATAACCTCTCGCTTAAAAACGTATCCTTGTCGAACGGTGCAAACAGCCCTTACGCAGACAGGTTTTTCTTTTTCATAGCAAGAATGGTGGTTTATTTCATTTTCTGACCAAGAGCGAAAACCGTTTTTCTTCAGAATAGTTTGTTCTTGTTCTGAAAGGGGTCGTTGTGCATAGTCAATTAAAATCGGAGAGACAATCTGAGATGGGGCATCGTTTTTCTTGTGCTCTGTGTGCTGGGTAAGCCCCAAAGAGGCAATAAGTAAGGTATTTTTAAGCAAAGAAATCATGGTGTAACCTCCATTTGATTGTCTTTTATTAAATTTCTATTTGTATATATTGTAAGTGTAGCTTGTTTTAAAAAAAGCGTCAAAATCCTTATCTTGGGCTTATTACAGCTTAAAAATAATTCTTTTGCGCTGGATGTTTTTTTAGTATTAAGTGTTTATTTTAAATAATTAAGCTTAAGGGCAGTTTTTTGTCTGGTTAAATGATTTATTTTTCTAGTAAGTTGAGATTGTGAGTTGAGCAAAAAAGATTTATAAAAAATTCAGCTTCTGTTTGTAGATTTTTTGGCCACACGCAGAAGCTGAAAAATAAAGTTATTTATAATCAAACAATAGAAAAACTTTTAGGAAGCTGATTTTTTAAAGAGCTCATTTTCTTTTTTGAGGGCTGGCTTTTTTTGTTTCTATCCTTTTAACCATATAGTCATGATCTTTTTGATCTTTTTTAAATCCAATGCCATAGAAAAATGGTTCTCCTGCCTCAGACACCAAAGCTCTAATTTCTTTAGGGTTATATGTTTTAGTAAGATGATCAATCATGGCTGAAGCATACCCGCAACGCTGGTGATTTTTTGCTATACACAGAGAGTCTATATAAAGTTGATCACCTTCATTTTGTGATTTATAAAGAACCATGCCCATTAACTCGCTGCGTGAGCGTGAATTTCCTACATATGCTCTGCCACACATAAGGTCTTCGTTTTCGTAAGTGTTTTCTTCATTGAGTCTTGCCATCATTTCCTCATCGTGCCAGCTCTGAAAGAAAAGTTCTTTATCTTTATCAGAAGTTGAGCGCTGAATGAGATCAATAATAAGTTTATGGGGACTTTCTTTTGACGAATGACTTTTTTCTGGAGAATCAGGAATATCATTTAGGGGTTTTGTCTGTTCACTCAGAGAAAATCCAAGAGTTTTAGATTTTTTTGCTACAGGTTCTGCGCTATTAATAGGTGAAAAAAATAATGAAACAAGATTAAAAGACAAAAGTAGTTTGTATTGCATGCAGGACTCCATTTTGGTTCTGTACAGTTAACAGTGAGCGTGAAAAATTTTACACAAGTGGATTTTTTTTGACTAGTAAATCTTCTTCGTCTTCATCTTCTGACGGTTTAAAATCAAGAGACTTATAAAAATTGTCTCCGCTCAGTGAGCCATTGCTATACAACGATATTACAGTAGGGCTATATTCTTCAAATAGGCGTACAATCATATGCTTCCCGTATCCTTGCTTTTGAGCCGTTTTATTAACCATTAAGTAGTAAATAAACAGACCTTCACCTCTGGGTTGGAAGAATGTCATCCCTGCAAGATTTGTATGTTCAGGATCTTGATAAATTTTTTCACACTCTATGTCAAAGTAGTCTTTTTTTTGTTCAGCGGAAAAGTCTTCAAGAAACCCTAAGTCGTCCTGAGATTTAAAAAAATCTTTAAACAAACTTTCTTCTTGGGATGTTAAAGGTTTATTTTCAAATACTATAAATCCATTTAATGCAGGTTTTTTTGCTATAGGTTCTGCAGCAAAAGTAGAGCCGAAGAGAGAGAAAATAAATAATAAAGATAAAAAAATCATGATAACCTTTATTTTAATTAGTTAGACTTTTAGTTGACATTTTTTGAACCATAACAGTATTTTTTTATGCAGTCAAATGCCTTATAGGAGCTTATTCTGGCTTAAATTTTACTTGTAAGAGTGTAGTTATTTTATTTAACCAAGCTTAAATAAATAACTACAGAAGTGTTGTTTTGCCACATTCTTTTTCCATGCCCATACCAGTAGTAGTTCTTGCTTTGAAGTTTAGGTTTTTATAAAAGCTTACGGTATCTTCTTCTGCAAGCACTCTCATGAAGCTTGGTTTATAGGTATTGTTAAGCGTGTTGATTAACGATATCCCTATGTTTTGTCCTTGACGATTTTTAGCAACACAGGCTTGAATGATATAAAGAATGTTTTTAAGAGGGAATACTTTTTGAAACAATACAAGTCCAATAAGTTGTGTAGTGTCACCTGAGTAAACACGAGCACACATGAGGTCTCCCTTGAGGTAAGAGTTCTCTTTAGAAAGAAGCTCAAGAGATTCTATTTCTTCTTTGCCTATCGATAAAAATTCTTTATCTTCCTCTGTTACTGCAGTTTGAGCAAGACGCGTTGTATTATTTTTTATATCAGCTTCAAGTGCACCCTTAAGAGTTGATAAAGTAAGAGCGCAAAACACTAGTAAAAATTTAATTTTAGTAACCATAAAAAACCCCCGCCACATTAAGTGGACAATAGTAAAAAAAGAGCAGATCACGTAAGAAACTTTTAGATCAAAAATAAGAAACAGTTTAATAAAGAAGGGAGTGTTGTAAGACCAGTCTAAGAACACAGCAGATTACACAGCTTGAGTGAACGTTAAATTGTACAGCTTTATTGTTAATCGTATACTACAAGTGTATCAAGCACTAAGTGGTCGTCAAGCACCGTTGTAACTTTATATTCGTTGCTTTTTGTGTAGAAGGAAGTGGCATGCATAGCGATAAGCAGAAAACATTATTTTTAATAGACGGTTCTTCATTTTTATATCGTGCTTATTATGGGCTACGTCCTTTGCATACTGCACAAGGAGAGCCTGTCCATGCGGTCTATGGTTTTTGTAAAATGATAAAAAAGCTTATTGATGCACACGCGCCAGAACATATGGTGTTAGTGTGGGATAGCAAGGGCAAAACAACACGACATGAAATGTTTCCTGACTATAAAGCAACGCGTCAAGCACCACCTAGTGATCTGTTTTCTCAAAAAGAGTTAATTCTGCATTTTGCAGACATGATTGGACTCCATCAGATAGCACAGCAAGGAATTGAAGCGGATGATCTGATGTACTCGCTTGCAATGTCATGGCGTAAAGAGGGTGGAAATGTTGTACTGGTGACCTCTGATAAAGACATGGGCCAGATGCTTCAAGATGGTATTGGCATGTTTGATACCTTTAAAGATGCATGGATTGATGTTGAAAAGTATACCGCTAACATGGGATTTGCACCGACAAAAACTCCTTTCTATTTTGCGCTTGTGGGTGACACTTCGGATAACATTCCCGGTGTAAAAGGAGTTGGTAAAAAAACTGCACTTGAACTGGTCAGTCAGTTTGATTCGCTCACCGATCTTTATAACAATCTTGATAAAATTGAAAAAAGTAGAATGCGCATGTTGCTTGAAACACACAAGGCAGACGCATTTTTAAGTGAAAAATTATTTTTATTACAAACGCACCCAATTGATGCAACAGCTGAGCAGCTTGCATTTAATTCTGCGCAATGGCATAAAGGGCGCGCTTTTTTTGAGCAACTTGCTTTTAAAAGTTTTTTAAAAGAGCTTCATGCAGCTCCTGCAATCAGTGCTCATGATGCGGCAAATGCGGTAAGCAAAAAGGGCTATGCCTTTAAACTTGTAACAGATGAGCAGGAATTAAAAACTGTTATTTCAGAAATTTGTGCACGAAAAGTTTTTGCCTATGACACTGAAGGGGATGGGTTAAGTCCTTTACAGATGAACATGGTGGGCATTTCTTTGTGTTATCAGGAGGGTGAGTCTTTCTATATCCCCTGCGGACACGAAACAACAGAACCACAACTTTCACGAGAGCTGGTTATTAAACTTCTAAAACCTCTTTTTGAAGATGAAACAATTACCAGCATTGCGCATCATGCAAAGTTTGATCAACTGGTTTTGCGTCATTATGGTATTACCGCTAAAGGGCCAGTGTTTGATACCATGCTTGCAACTACTTTGGTAAAGCCTGATTGGCAAAAAGCGACACTTAAAGCAGCTTCACAGCATTATCTTGATGAAGTTATGTTAACGTTTGATCAGATGGTTACTGAAAAAAAACGTCATCATTTTGGGCAGGTTCCTTTGGTTGAAGCAGTTGAGTATGCGGCTGCCGATGCTCATCAAACATTAAAGCTCTATCCAATTATGAAGCAACTTTTAAAAGAACATGCTGTTGAATCTTTATATTATGAACTTGAAATTCCCACGATGCAGATTTTGTGTGACATGGAAGCGCGCGGGATTTACTGTGACAAGAGCATACTTGGCCAAATTGACCTGCTCGTGTGCAAACAGCTTGAGGACCTGCATTCAACCATTCGTGCTTTTTTAGGAACAGAGGTAAGTGATATTAATTTAAATTCACCAAAGCAGGTTGAGTTTCTGTTATTTGATTATTTAAAATTACCGCGTAAAAAAAAGAGTGCAAAAGGAACAGGCTATTCAACTGACAACGAAGTGCTTGTTGAACTTGCTAAAGATCATCCAGTGCCGGGATACATTGCACAGTATCGCGAACTGTTTAAATTAAAAAGTACTTACATTGATGCGTTGCCTACGTACATCAATCCTGAAACAGGGCGCATTCACACCACGTATAGTCAAAACCGTGTAACTACCGGACGTCTTTCAAGCTCTGATCCTAATTTACAAAATATTCCGGTCGAAGGATTTGGTGGTGCTGTTCGTCAGGCATTTCAATCTGAACCAGGCAGAGTATTTCTCTCAGCAGATTATTCTCAAATTGAGTTGCGAGTGCTTGCTCATCTTTCACAAGAAGAGGCGTTGATTGCAGCGTTTTTATTAGGTCATGACATTCATGCGCAAACGGCCTCAGGTCTTTTTGAAGTACCGCTTGATCATGTTACTAAGCATCAACGAACCGTTGGTAAACGAATTAACTTTAGTATTTTATATGGTCTTACTCCGTTTGGGCTTGCAAAAGATCTGGGTATTGCGCAAAAAGATGCCAAGAAATATATTGATGCATACTTTGAACATTATCCTCGTGTAAGGGCGTGGATGGATGGCGTGATTGCGCAAGCGCAACAAGATGGATTTGTAACAACGCTTTATGGCAGAAAGCGCGATGTTGCAATCATCAATGAAAAAAATAGAAATCTTGCAGAGCTCGGAAAGCGCATTGCGGTCAATACCGTTGCACAAGGAACAGCTGCAGAACTTATGAAATGTGGCATGATCAAAGTTGCGCAAGCCCTTAAAAGTAGTGATGTAGATGCGCATATGCTCTTACAAATACATGATGAAATTTTATTGAGTGTTGCTCAAGAAGATCTTGAAAAAACACGAGTTATTGTAAAACGTGAGTTAGAGTCTGTAGTCTCATGGCGCGTGCCTTTGGTTGTTGATACTGCTTCAGGCAGCAATTGGAAAGAACTAGAATAATTCAAGGAGTTGCAATGGAACAAAAAAAAGTAACAGGAACATCATCGGTCACCTGGACACAACATGCAGAAAAACTTGATCCACTTCAGGATGGTTTAAGTTCTGTTGAGCTACTTCGTGTATCAGGAACCGATCTTGATATAGCAAACGCTGCGCGCGTTTCGTATGGTCGTGTATCAGGAGAAATGAGTGAGCGCGACAGAAAGCTTATTAGCTTTTTGATGGAGCACAACCACTCAAGTCCTTTTGAGCACAACCAACTTTCATTTCGCATTAAGGCACCTATCTTTGTTGCACGCCAGTGGATGCGCCACCGCATGAACTCTTATAATGAAATCAGCTATCGCTACGTAAAAGTGGCTACCGAATTTTATATTCCTCAAAAATGGCGCCTTCAGGACGAGCAAAACAAGCAATCATCGTTTGGTGCTTTTGAAGATGCAAAGCTGGTTGAAATCTATAAAAAAGCTCTTGATGTTTCATATGAGCAGTACACTACTTTGCTTGAGGCTGGAGTGTGTCGTGAACAGGCCCGTGCGGTTTTACCGGTAGCGACCTATACAGAATATATTTATACCTGTAACCTTCGCTCGCTCATGAACTTTTTACAGTTAAGGCTTGGTCATGGAGCGCAATCTGAGATTAGAGATTACGCAAAAGCCCTTTTAAAACTGGCTCTTCCGCACTTCCCGGTATCTCTTTCAGAGTGGGCTCGAGTGCACATGAAAGACGATCAGTGGCAGGCTCAGCTTAAAGAATGGACCGAGCAATTGGGTAATTAGTCGACATATAAGCCCTATGGGGCGGCGTTATTGACTTTTATAATTGCGGGTGTCATAATAAAAAACGTAAATCAAAATACTTCTTTAAAATACATTCAAAATATTTGCAGAAGTGAGCTTAAATCAAATCTATTTTCGGCAAATATGCATAAGGATTTCCCATGGCAACGAGTAAAACTGGTGGTTCGACGTCCAATGGTCGCGACAGTATTGGTAGACGCTTAGGTGTCAAATTATATGCTGGTCAAGAAGTTACTGGTGGTGAAATTATTGTTCGCCAACGCGGAACCAAGTTTCATCCAGGTGTAGCAGTAGGTAGAGGCAAAGATGACACTTTGTTCGCTATTGGAGCAGGTTTTGTGAAGTTTCACTACGGTAGAAACGGAAGAAAGTTTGTTTCTGTGGTTCCTGGTACCCCCTTATAAATCATCATTTTGCTTAGTCAGTTAAAACATGGTAATACTTCTTAAGAGTTATTAAGTGGCTAAGCAATTGTCCTTATTATGGACTTTATCTTTGGAGAGAAGACAATGATCAGTTTTCTGAGGTATCGCGTGCTTTGCGGAGCCGTTTCTATTTTGTTTATTTTGGCTGGTGTAGTTGCATATGTTCAAAACGGTGGGTTTCATTACAGTGTAGATTTTACCGGTGGAACGCAGGTTCGTTTAAAGACAAATAACCCTTATGGTTCTGAAGTTATTAAGAACGCATTAACAAAATCTGGCTTTACAAATGCGGTTATTCGTGAATTTGGCCCTCAGGAACTTGCGGTGCGTGTCCAAGAATTTTCTAATGACGCGAGTGGTCTCTCTCAAAAAATTAAAGATTCTTTTGAGCAAAATATAGACGGTGCGCAGGTAGAGATTACTGAAGTTAATGCAATTGGTGCCGGTGTTGGTGACATGTTGCGTTGGAACTCTCTCTTGGGTCTTATTTTATGTTTCTTGCTCATGATGGGTTATATAGCAATGCGTTTCTGGTCAATCTCGTTTGGGGTTGGCGCAGTAGTTGCTCTTATTCATGACGTGCTTGCTATTTTAGCACTGTTTGCTATTACCCAACGTGAAATTTCTCCTAATGTGGTGTCTGCTATTTTGGCAACATTAGGATATTCAATTAACGATACGATTGTTATTTTTGCACGCATTAGAGATAACTTTGTAAAAATGCGTGGTCAATCAGAAAGTCACATTGTTGATGTAAGTATTAATCAGACATTACGTAGAACATTGCTTACCAGTTTTTCAACGGCACTTGTTGTAGTTTCGTTGGTTGTGTTTGGTGGCGAATCGCTTCGTAATTTATCGGTTACCTTATTGTTTGGCATCATTGTTGGTACTTACTCTTCTATATACATGGCAAGTCCTATAATGTTGCTTTTGCGACGTTAAACAGAGCGTTCTCAGGCGTGTATCGTAGCTAAAATACGTTTTTCTTTAGTAGGTAAGTGTCAGAGACTTATAGTTGTTCAAAGAGAGGATTTGTCTTGGAAAAAGGACACGATAATACTATTTTAAAACAGGAAACAGAGGTTGTTATGGACTCGGATTCTCAAAAAATTATTACGCCTGCTGAACAGGAGCAGCCGCATGTTGAAGCAGTGGTAAAAACTGCTGCTGAGCATAAACCACGACCTCAAAAAGATTCAGATCAAAAGTCGTCTAGTGGGCATTCTCAACAACGTGCACCACACAGAAAAAATACAGGCAGACCGCGAGGCGGTACGAGCTCTAGTCAGTCTTCGTCTCATCATCAGCAAGGTCAGCAACAAGGTCAGATGCAAGACCAACAAGGTCAACAACAGCATCACCAACAACAACAATCATCACAATCTTCATCTCGCCTGCTTGCAAAGGAGCAACTTGAAGAAATGAACGTGCAGGAACTCTGTTCTTATGCGCGCAGATTTGGTGTGATTGGTGCGAGTTTGATGAGCCATCGTATGCTTATTCAAAATATTCTTGAAATGCAAAGCGAGCCAGATAAAGAAATTGTTATTGAAGGTGTACTTGAAAAATTGCCTGATGGATTTGGTTTCTTACGTTCACCGCGTTTTGATTATGTATCAAGCCCGGACGATGTATACGTATCTCCATCACAGATTCGTCGCTTTGGTTTACGGACAGGTGACACTGTTGCAGGTGTTATTCGTAAGCCTAAAGAAAATGAAAAATATTTTGCACTCGCCAAAGTTAATACCGTTAACTTTGATGATCCAGCGAAGTTAAGCGAGCGTCCATTTTTTGATCGCTTGTCACCTTTGCATCCTATTCAAAAATTTAATTTAGAATACTTACCTCACCATATTTCAACACGCATTATGGACCTCTTTACCCCCATTGGTAAAGGTCAGCGTGGTTTGATTGTGGCGCCTCCAAAAGCAGGTAAAACAGTTTTACTTAAAGAAATTGCGCAAACAATAATTGCAAACCATCCTGAGGTGTTTGTGATTGTGCTTCTGATTGACGAACGTCCAGAAGAAGTTGCAGACATGAAGCGTTGTGTAAAAGGTGCGCATGCTGAAGTTATCAGCTCGACTTTTGATGAATCAGCAGAACGTCATGTTCAGGTTGCTGAAGCGGTGCTTGAAAAAGCAAAACGCTTAGTTGAAGCAGGTAAAGATGTGGTTATCTTGCTTGATGCAATTACCCGTCTTGCTCGTGCTTATAACACCACAGCTCCTGCATCAGGTAAAGTTCTTACTGGTGGTATTGATGCTCATGCGCTACAAAGACCAAAACGATTCTTTGGTGCAGCACGTTGCGTTGAAGAAGGTGGTTCATTGACCATTATTGCAACCGCACTTGTTGAAACCGGTTCACGTATGGATGAAGTTATTTACGAAGAGTTTAAAGGTACCGGTAACATGGAAATGCACCTGAGCCGTAAACTTGCAAACCGTCGTATCTACCCAGCGTTTGATCTGCTTGTGTCTGGTACTCGTCGTGAAGAGTTATTGCATTCTGAAGAAGATTTAAAGCGTGTATGGGTACTTCAAAAGTTCCTCGCAGCTATGAATACTGCAGAAGCAATGGAATTCTTAATTGATAAGTTAAAGAAACACAAAACCAATGAAGAATTTTTTGAGTCGATGAACGCAAAGCGTAACGGCACAACAAAGTAATTTATTTAAGATATCAATCTGAAAATACATGTTAATCTTGAAAAAGACTGACGTGTATTTTTTTTAGCAGAGAGAAAGCTATGGAATCAAGGCGTTGGCAGAGAATACAAAAAATTGTAAAAATCCTAGATGTCCAGAGAAGGCTACTATTCTTTGATGGTCACGTTACTTACAATCAATAATTAAACCATCAACAAGGTAGCTACCATTAAAGATTCTGGTTTAACTGGGTTTACAAAATATCAAAAGACAACTCTGAAAATTGACCTTTTTGCGCCATGTAATGTGCAACAAATGCTATCATTCCCGCATTGTCAGTGCAATATTTTGGAGAAGGGACAAAGAAATTGAGTCCCTCTTTTTCTGCCCAGTTTTTAAGTCGAGCACGAATATATTTGTTACACGCAACGCCACCGACAAACGCAAATGCTTTCATTTCAGGATGCTTATCAAGAGCAATTTTTAATTTTTGTTCAAACACATCAGCAATACAAACCAGTAAAGAACTACAGACTTTGTTTTTAAGTTCTTCGCTTGTATCAAGTAATGTTTTAGTTTTTAGATCATACGCTCCGCGCTTTACCAGATCATAAAGCACAGCGGTTTTGAGTCCTGAAAAACTGAAATTAATATCTTTGTGATCACCGCGGGGATATTTAAAGTGATCGACAAAGTTTTCTTCTGTCGCACGCTTTTCAACAATCGGTCCACCGGGATAACCGAGCTCAAGAAGTTTTGCAATTTTATCAAATGCTTCACCAGCGGCATCATCATAGGTTGTTGCAATCGTTTGATACTTTCCAAAATCAGAGATGGTGTACATGCTCGTGTGCCCACCTGAAGCGGTGATGCATAAAAACGGAAAAGGGATACTGTTTTCAATGCATGCAGAAAACGCATGACCTTCAAGATGATCAACAGCAATAATTTTTTTATCGGTAGAGCCTGCAATTGCTTTTGCAAAACATGCACCCACCAAAAGTGAGCCAGGAAGTCCTGGTTTTGCCGTAACGCCTACAGTAGTAATATCATCAAGCGTAACGTTGGCAGCGGTAAGCGCTTCTTGTACAATTTCATCAATTTTATCAATGTGAGCGCGTGAGGCAAGTTCAGGAACGACACCACCATACTTTTTATGAAGTTCAATTTGAGAAAAAAGAACGCTTGAAAGCATTCCTCGCTGGCTGTCATACACTGCAGCTGCAGTTTCATCGCATGATGTCTCAATTCCTAAAATGCATTCTTTCATGATCATGTCTCGCGTGATAAACGAACTTTTTGTAACCTTACTGCCTCTTACCCCTGCAAAGGTGTCATTAAATGTATCATTTTTGCCCAAAAGGGGATAGTTCTTGCCCGACCGCTTGTTTTTTGAATGGGTTAGGCTCATAAAAATGAGGCGAACTATTTTATGGGCCATAAAATCTAGCTGGAGGGTTCTTTGAAGGTAAGCTTAATAAGAGATTTTAAAACAATTTTTTTTAAAAAGTGTACCGATTTGGGCTGGTGGCTATAACTTCACCTTGTTGCCAGGGCTGAGTGCTGTTAGACTAGGAATTAAAGAATTGTCCGTTTAAAATTTGAGGCCCCATGATAACGCGTATAAAGCAGGCTTTAAAAAGCGTTTTTTCTTATGAGTCGTCTCCTGAAAAGGTGGCGTTCGCTACGTCTGTTGCGGTGTATATCGCGTTTTCTCCCTTTTGTGGGCTTCATATGGTCATGTCTGTTATTTCAGGGATTCTGTTACGGCTTAATGTGCCGTTACTTCTTTCTATGGGATGGATTATTAACAATCCTTTTACCATGGTTCCTATTTATACATCAGGTTACTTTTTTGGTCATTGGCTTTTGCATTGGCATATGGGTATTTCTGTTGTTGATGTAAATCCAGCATGGATGGCCCCCCTTAATACATTTTTGCATTCGCATTTAGGGCTTGCCGATGTTTCTTTTTGGGCATGGCTTCTGGGTGGAAATCTTCTTGGAATTATTCTCGCCTTTGTAGCGTATCCCGTTATGCATAGAATAATGATATCCTCAGCACAGCAGTCAGTTTTTTAGGGGTAGGGCAGGTACATGAAAGTTATAACTAACAATAAAAAAGCATTTTTTGATTACGAAGTACTCGATACACTTGAAGCAGGGATTGTGCTTTTGGGTGACGAGGTTAAGGCATTGCGTGCTGGTCACGTAAACTTAACCGGTTCATTTGCTACTATCACTCGGGCAGAAATTTTTCTTTTAAACTGTCACATTACTCCCTATGAAAAAGCCTATCGTAAAGATGAAGACCTTGCTGGCCGTAGCCGCAAACTTCTTGTTCATCGTCGTGAACTTCATAAACTGGTTGGTGAGATTTCTAAAAAAGGTATTACACTCGTTCCCCTTAAAGTCTATTTTAACGCAAAAAGTAAAATTAAAGTGCTTATTGGGCTGTGTAAACACAAAAAAGCTGCCAATAAAAAACAGGCACTTAAAGAGCGGGATATTAAACGAGAAACGTCTCGTGAAATGAAGAACCGTTAGTTTTTTTTTCTAAAATCATTTTAATTCAAAGTCTTATTTTAAATCATATTTTTGATGTGCCGTATTCATGGCAGCGCTACCCTATTAGTGTGCTAACTTTCGTTAGTAGGGCGCTCCCCGCGCAGGGTAAAAACTTCATTTTCTTACCGACGCTTTTCTTTGATTAAAATTTTTGGGGCACCTTGCGTGCAGCACTAGCGGGGGTTCCAGAGCTAACCCCCCTAGACCCCCATCTCTTTTTTAAATGCGACGCGCAGAATGCTGACGAAGAATCGCTACGCGATTTTATCGTTGGCATGCCGCGCTGATGAGGTACCTTACTTAATTATTTTCAACAGAGTGTCAGGCTTGTTAGTTGGTAAAAATCGACAGGTCAGCAAAGGGCTACGGACATAAGCCAAAACCACCTCAATTGGTAAAAACGGATCGTGTACAAGAAGTCCACATAAGCGCGAAATGCAGGCGACAAAACAGCTTTAGGTGTTCTTCGTAAGCATCTCGTCGCGTGTATTGAAATGTCTGGGAGTTAAGAGGGGGTTGACCAGAATTCCCTCTTGCCCTGCGTGGGAGCGCTCCCAAATACTGCAATTGGTAAAAATAACGGAATAACAATGCTATTAACTTTGATAAACAATGAGAGATCTGTCGGAAAAACCAGAAAAGGGTTTTTAGTAAAAGCTTACTGTCTTTGCAAAAGACACCCCACTCTGTTACACTAAAAATCACTACATAAGATCTTTGAAATAGTCGGGGGCGTACTGGTTTCGACGTGTTTATGACGTCCATGAGAGCATGCCGAGCGTTGACTGAGTGCTCGTAAAACAATTGGTTAAACTATAAATGTAAACACATTTACAACGAGAGGTTTTAATACCTCTCATGCTCTTGCTGCTGCGTAAGCAAAAGTAAGAGTTTCACTACAAAGACGTGTCTATCAGTTTGAGTAGTGAATATAATAAAGAGATAGAACTTTCAGATAAGGTTGTAGAAGAGTAGTCTGAATGTATCACGATTCTGCGTCACAGCAATTTCTCTGTTCTTGAGGAAGCGGTGACTATATTCAAGAACTAAGTATGTAGCGCTTGTGGGTTGCATAGGTGCGGACATGGGTTCGATTCCCATCGCCTCCATACTCTGCTACTTTGTAGCTTCGCCTGTCTGCCTCATTTTTTAAATGACTTTAATAGTAAAAAAAATTTGATGTGCAAAGCGAAGTATCCATAATTCTTATGTAGTTATCTTAGTCTTTTTAATTCTTAATCTTTTGTAGTAGCCTGTCCCTTTTTAAGGGCTGCACCTCTTTCCCATGCATAGTTCCAAAAGTCTCTATATTTTCCATTTCTATGTTCTATTTTTTCTGCAAATTTTGAAACTGTTATTTTAAAATAGTCTGCACAGTAGTTTGCAAAACCCGTTGCATCGGTCATTGTTGTTTTATCAGATATTTCTTTTGTTTGAGGATGAGATTTTTTTTCGTTGAATTTTTTTAAAAGATAATAGCGCACGGTCTGTGTGTCTGATTTTTCTTTTAAAGATGAAGCAAAGCACCGAATTACATTACTAGATAGTTCTTTTTTTACCGCTGCGTAAAGTAAAGGATTTTTGCAGCCGGCAGATTTTTCCCAATATTCTTGAATACTCAAGCTTCCATCTTTTGGTTTTTCAAAGAGATTTATATAAAGTCCTTTTGGTTTGAATAATTCCTTCGGGTCAGGAGCAGTGATTAAACAAGATTGGCTGCTTTCTTTCCATGGACTTACTGCAGGACGTGGATTGCATTCAATATAATTACGCGCTGCTTGGTCTAATGACGAATATGCGTTTTGAGATTTTTTCTGAGTTGCTGCTTTTCCTGCTGTTGCGCCCGCTAGCAATGCTCGAGCGTAATGAGCCTCTTTGACAGGGCGGACTGTGACAGGTTTAAAAACAGAGTCTGGTGTTACTTTAAATTCATTGAGAGGTTTTTGCTTTAAAGATTTTTGTGTACTTGATGCAATTGGCTTTTCATGAAGATCTATTGGCGGCTCGTCTGCCCAATATACACCACTTTCTGGCACCCAATTTTTAAGCGATTGGTAATCAAATTCTTTTGATACAGATTGCTCAGGGCTTTTGGAGGGAGCAAGAGCAGCTTCTAAAAGCTCACATTGAACTCCAATGTCACAGGTTTCTTTTTTTATGACAGCAGCCGCAACTTTACAGGAGTCGGCTGTGCTTTGAGATTGATTCTGGGATAGTTGGTTTTTACCTGAAAGAGCCAGAAGGCCATTCCATGTGTTAATGATTATTGGATCATTTTTTTCAACGCGTAATGCTAGCTCTGAATAGGCAATGTTTACAAATTGGCAAAGTGTTGTGGTAACAGTGGTTACTTCTTGCACTATGATTTTTTTTGATTGGTCAGAACTCAGTGAAAAAATTTGCATATTGCCATTCCACTGACCTGTGTAGATATAGCCTTTAAGAGGAAAAAGTGCAAAGCCGGGTTTTTTCTCGGTAGGAAAATATCCTAAAAGAAATGGGACATTGTTTTTTAACTGCTCGTTAATAAGAGTGCGATATGATTTTTTAGTATCTTTTCTTATGGGGTTGAGCCTCAGTGTATGGGTATCATCGATGCCTGGAAAATTAATAAAATCTCTTTCTTCAAAATCATCAATAACTAACGGTTGGTGTATGGTCTCAGAAGGGTTGTGTGGTTGAGCTGCAGGGTATTGATATCCTGCGGGCGCAATAAATGAAGGTGGATTTTGATAATAGATGATGCTATATACCGGCTGGTACGGCAGGAAAGAATGTCCCGACTGTTCTGGATATGCGCAATGAGTAGGGGTTATCCCAACAATAGTTACTAAAAAATTATCTTAAAAAATAATGCGAAAGAGCTGTCTTCACTTGAAATTCACCCTTATTTGAGTTTGTTACTTAGTATAAATCAACCGAAAGGGTGTAAAGAATGGTTGTAAAAACATTTTTAAATTGTAGTATGCGCCCAGCTTATAAACTGCTTTCAGGTCAGTGTTTTTTGTAAGACGTAGACTGGATCTGAAGTAATGTTACACTACTTTAAAATTAGTATGCCCTTTAAGTCGACAGAGAAAGGTAATTAATGGGTAGTTCCGTTGCGCAGCAGATAGAAACAATAGAAGAACTCAAATCTTTTGTTGAACGTCTTGAAAAAAAGAAATGTGTTTCTGTCTGGTGGGTGACCGATATTGACGGAATGCTCGTGCATGTCGGTAAAAAGTTTGAGCCTGTGGAAGGCGCACTGACACAAAAAGTATTTCAAGAAATGTCTCAACTTGTTTCACGTGTGATGGGACTGACTAAGATATCTCCTTCCTATGCGCAAACAGTGGTAGATTCTTTACATCAGCAAAAAATAGTATTTACCCCGTATGATAACTACTTAAAAAGAGTTATTGGCTCAGGTCCAGTCGTGGACGTTTTTGATCGTAATAGTCTGTACGCAAAAAATTCTAAAGGCATTGCGCTTGTTCATTATTTAGAAGATTTTAAAGCTCACGGTGGCACGCTGCCTGACGCAATAATTTTTTCTGATGATGTAAATGATAATTGCACTAGTGTGCTTCATGAAATGCGGGTATCATATCCTTCCATCCAGGTGATAAGCGCTTATTACACTCGTACCGAGTAAGCAGTTGAATGTAAGGATAAGTTATGAATTATTGTGCCCGTTTATTGTGTCTCTTTTTATCTAGTTTTGCTCTTGCATGTGGACAGATTAAACAGTCTCTTTCGTGTGTAGAGCTGCTTGAATGTATCAATCCCGAAAAAACGGTATGGGTTGTGTGTGATCTTGATAATACTTTAATTGAACCAGCACATCATTCAGAGTGGGGGAGTGATCAATGGTTTAGCGCTCACCTCAATCGTCTTGTTAGCAAGGGGCATACTTTTGAGCAGGCGCTCGAAATTGTTTTGCCATTTTATTATGAAATTCAGCACCACGATTATTTTTCTGTAAAGCCAGTAGAAGCGGTTACGCTTTCTGTACTGAGCGAAGCAAAGCAACGCGCGTCTCGTGTGGTAGGGCTGACTGCTCGCTCGCGTCCCCTTGTAGACGTAACGGTAAAGTTGTTGGCAGATGCGGGAATTGATTTTAGTCAACATAACGGGTGTGAGCGGTTTGAGTTTGACCATGCGCGTGCAGTGTATACCCACGGTATCTATTTCTGTGGTTCCTTTGATAAGGGAAGTGCTCTTTTACACCTATGCGAGCATCTACAAGAATGGCCTGATGAAGTTGTTTTTATCGATGATCGTCTTGAGCATCTGCATAAGGTACAAGAAGCGCTTGCAACAAAAAACATTGTCTGCCATGCACTTCACTACATCCATCTAGATGAGAAAAAAAATAGATTTAAACTGATAAAAGCGCTGGATTAATCATTTTTTATTGTGTTAGTTTTTTAAAAGGATTAACAGATTTTTTAGGTGTGGAGTGGATATGAATAAATCGCGTTTTTCATTACTTGAACTTGTAAGGCAACTTGGTAGCAGCATAAAACAAGGTCTTTCGCAAACAGAAGCTCAGCAACGGTTGACTAAAACTGGTGGTAACTCCATTCCTTTTGTCCATCGTTCAATATGGAATATTTTATACGAAAAAATTACTGATCCCATGGTGTTTCTTTTAGTTGGATCAGGAGCGATTATTTTTTTTACAGGCGAACCGTTTGATGCGTACATCATTGGAGGAATCCTTTGTTTAAGCATCATTATTGGAACCTCTCAAGAGCTGCGTATTTTAGGGCTTTTGCAAAAATTGCGTGCACTGGAAGTAACGGTCAGCGTAGTAGTGCGTGATGGTATAAAAAAAGGGATTTCAAGTAACGATCTTGTTCCTGGTGATTTAATCATTATTCAGCGAGGCGAAAAAGTTCCTGCAGACGCCTATGTGGTTGAGGCGTGGGATTTCTCGGTCGATGAATCAATGCTTACGGGTGAATCAGAACCGGTTGTTAAAATGACTGCGGCGCCTGAAGTATCTCCCGCGCTCGTGTATGCAAGTTCACATGTTCTTTCTGGGTATTGTAAAGCCGTTGTTTTTAATACAGGAAAAAATACTCGGCTTGGCAAAATTCATGACACAATCGAAACAACAACAACTCACATGCCGTTGCAGCGTGATTTAGAGGATCTTCTTAAATTTATTTTATGGGTCATTATTGGTATTTGTCTTTTCTTATTGATTACGGGGGTGCTGACTGGGCGTCCTTTTGGGCAGTTGCTTGCAGCGCTTGTTGCGCTTTTTATTTGTGTTGTGCCGCAAGGGGTGCCGATGATTATGACCTTGGCATTAGTTTCAGGATCATATGCCATTGCGCGTAAAAAAGTTTTTGCACGCAGACTTCAGGCGGTTGAAGCGCTTGGCCGTGTAGATGTGGTAGTCATTGACAAAACAGGCACACTCACGCGTAATGAGTTAATGGTTTTACACGCAACAGTTCAAGATCAGGCAGTTGATTTTTCAGGTGCAGGGTATGCAAAAGAGGGTGACGTAACTTTCAATGGTCAACAGATAACTGCTGATAATGCGTCTCAAGATTTACTTGCAAGCGTTACTGTCGCATCGCTTTTAAACGCATCTGAAATATTGTTTGATAAAAAAACACACAGTTATAGTGTGCGTGGAACGCCCACTCAAGCAGCACTAGGTCTTATGGCTCATAAATTACAACTTTCCCCTCAAGCACTTGCTCAGGAATATACGCTCCGTCATCACATTCCATTCAGTTCTGAAAATCAGCTTTATGCTGGCTTTTTTGATCATGGTCAAAACACTGTTTTATTTATGATTGGCGCACCTGAAGTACTTATAAAACGTTCAGTCGATTTAACTGTCTTTCAAAAACAGTCGCTTGAAGCGTATTTACAACAAGGGCTTCGTGTTCTTGCAGTGGCGACCAAAACGTTTAAAGAAAAGCTTCCTGCTGATGCTGATTTTACTCAGTTGTCTCACGATGAACTTTCTTGTATTGGTCTTTTTGCATTGACCGATAGCTTGCGTCCCGATGTAGTTAAAACAGTACAGGGATTTAAAAACGCAGGAATCAAGGTCGTGATGGCAACCGGTGATAATATGACGACTGCGTTAAGCCTTGCCCATGCAGCAGGCATGACAGACTTTTCTCATGCAGCTATGGATGGTGTTGATTTTCGAGCAGAGTCAGATGATGTAGTAACCTCAAAAATTGAAGACACTCTGGTCTATGCGCGTATGCTTCCTGAAGATAAAGTGCGTTTAGTAAAGTTACTTCAACAACAGGGTGCTTCTGTTGCAATGGTGGGAGACGGTATTAACGATGCTCCTGCGTTGGCAGCAGCACACGTTGGCGTGGCAATGGGAATGTCGGGTGCAGAGGTTACTAAAGAAGCTGCTGATATTGTGTTGCATGAGGATTCGTTTTCGAGTCTGCTTGCAGCAATTGAGCAGGGCCGTCACATTTTTATTTCATTCAAACGGGTAATTTTATATTTTTTTACCACCAATCTTTCTGAAGTAGCAGTAATGCTTTTTGTGTTTGCGTTAGGCCTGCCTATGCCGTTTCTTGCAGCACATATCCTGTGGCTTAATTTTGTAACTGACGGGCTTTTAGATTCAGCATTAGCACTTGAACCTAAAGAACATGGCCTTCTTAAAAAAGGATGGCTGCAAGGGCCTACAGTGCTTATTACCAAAGAGCTGATTGCGCGTATTGTCTATCAATCATTAATGGTATCAGTATCCTGTGTTTCATTATTTATCTATTACTATTTCTACACAACGTTGGTTCTTGCGCGCACGATGGCAGTTGTTTCAATGACTGTCTGTCAGTGGGTTATGGCATTACATTGCCGCTCATTACACAGGTCACTTTTTTCACTATCGCTGTTTGCAAATCGTTGGTTATTTGGCGCTCTTGCAGTTATTCCATGTTTGCTTTTGACTATGCTTTATACATCATGGGGTAATCATATTTTTGCACTTGTACCTCTTACTGGTGTGCAGTGGATGGTTATTGGTATTCAGGCTTTGTGTATTTTGATCTTGGAAGAACTCAGAAAGTGGTTTGTGAGGTCCCGTTGACGATAAAGCTTAAACGCGCTAGTCTAAGTTTGCATAATTTTGTAATAAACCATACAAGTATGAGGGTATTTTATGAACTTTGTTAAACGTGCATTTGCTCTTTCATTATTGGTAACTGCTTTTGCTACAAATGTGCAAGCAAGAGATCTTAAAGGAAAAACAGTCTATGTTGATCCAGAAGTTATTTTTAGTCCGTATCAACAAAAAGCTAAAGACATCGAAGCTGCTGAACAAGCAAAGCTTCAAAAAGAATTAGACCCTATGTCAAAAGAAATGGGCGAACTTGCTGCAAAAGCAAAAGATCTTAAAGATGCTGACGCAAAGAAGAAAAACCAGGAAGCAATGGAGTCTATTGGCAAAAAAGCACAAGCTAAACAACAAGCAGCTCAAAACAAAGTAATGGCTGAAACACAAAAAATTGCAAAAGACGCAGAAGCAGATGTTGTGCAGATGGAAGTCATTCGTGCAAAATATGAGTGGGATGCAATTTTACCATCTAACGTTGCTTTAGCAAAATCTAAAGACCTTGATGTAACTGACATTGTAAAAAAAGAACTCGAAGCTCATCATAAAGCAGTAAAATCAGTAGCAAAACCAGCACCGAAGGCTCCAGCAGCTGCGTAAGCAGATCTGAGTTTTTTAGGAAAAATTGTGGCTGATGTGTAATGCATCAGCCATTTTCATGTGAAAGATTTGGTAATGGAACAGTTGGAACTACAAAACCCGACAGATATTTTGGTAGTGATTGGCCTTGGAAATCCTGGAAATAAATATCGCAACAATCGACATAATATTGGATTTTTAATTTTAGATGCGCTTGCTGAAACCTATGGTTTAGACTGGCAATCAAAAGACAAAGCAGAGGTCGCTGAGCTTGTTGTTGGTTCAAAAACAGTAATGCTGGTTAAACCACAAACGTTTATGAATGTTTCTGGACTGGTAATTCCCGCGCTTACTAAAAAAGGTATCAAGCCAGAAAACATTTTAGTCGTGCATGATGAACTTGAAAAACCATTTGGCACCTTTGCCATTCGCTGTGGTGGAAGTGCTCGTGGACATAATGGTTTAAAATCGATTATTAAAGCATGCGGTTTTGAGTTTTGGAGGCTTCGTTGTGGGGTGGGTCGTCCTGAAAATAAAAACGATGTACCTGAATACGTACTAACTGATTTTGCAGAAGAACGCACGCGCGTAGCGCAGTTTGTTCAGCAAGGTGCAGCTGAAGTTGAAAAATATTTCTAAAAAAAAAGCAGCATCCTTTAAAGGATGCTGCTTTTTTTTTAGAATTTAGAGATTTAGTTTTTCAAAGAAAATTTCTTAGTTAGAATTTAGAGCTTATCTCAAAATTCATGCCATCCTCAAAAGCATGATTGAACAGGCAAATTGGAGAAGTGATCGAGCCGATTCAATTGTTTTAGACCAACAAGTTTTTAGACTCCTTAACCAAGATAAC